>JBLHUT010000008.1:0-33723 GCA_047629975.1 Paracoccaceae bacterium | reverse complement strand
TTTCTTGAGCCAGGACACGATCAAGCCGGTGTCTTGAGCCATTCCCAACGCTGGCATGATGACCTCATGCGGCATGGATCATTTCCCCCGAGCACAGCTTGCGTGCCATTTCAGCGACCCCTTCAGGGGTCGGAACGGTAATGTCCTCCAAGGCCGGAGAGAATGGCACAGGCACATCCATCGCCCCCATGCGCACGACCGGCGCATCGAGATAATAGAATGCCTTTTCGGTCAAGCGGCTTGCAATTTCTCCCGTGATGCCAAAATTTTGATGCCCTTCGTCAATGACGATTGCACGGCTCGTCTTTTTGACCGAAGCAAGCAATGTCGCCTCGTCCAAAGGAACAATCGTGCGAGGGTCGATGACCTCGGCGCTGATGCCCTCGGCCGCAAGGATTTCGGCAGCTTTTTCGGCAACCTGAACCATCGAAGAGGTCCCGATCAAAGTGATATCGCTTCCTTCCCGCTTGATATTGGCGACACCGAAGGGGATCAGAAGTTCACCTTCAGGAACGGGCGCCTTGTCGTTATACATCAACTTGTCTTCAAAGATGACGACAGGGTTGTTGTCGCGGATTGCTGTCTTCATCAGCCCCTTCGCCTCATAGGCAGAGGACGGCATCGCAACTTTCAGGCCCGGAATATGTGCCACCAAAGCATGCAATGACTGGCTATGCTGGGCCCCCGAACGCCGCGTTGCCCCGAGGTTGGTCCGCAACACCAAGGGCACATTCAGTTTACCCCCGGACATATAATGGGTCTTGGCGGCCTGATTGCACAATTGATCCATCACCAGAAACAAAAAGTCCCCGAACATCAGATCCACGATCGGGCGACTGCCCGTCATGGCGGCCCCCACGGCAATCCCCACAAACCCCGGCTCGGAGATCGGAGTGTCGATGACACGCTCGGTGCCGAACTCCTCGACCAGTCCGGACAGCACCTTAAAGGGTGTGCCCGCCTCTGCCACGTCTTCGCCGATCAGGAAAATGGTCGGGTCGCGGCGCATTTCTTCGGCGATGGCCTCGTTTACAGCCTTGGAAAGAGTGATTTCGCGCATTGTGTGCTCCTCAGTCATTTGCTGCATAGACGTGCATGTCGACTTCAACTTCGTCGGGATATTTGGCCGCAAGCGCGTATGCGACCGCGTCAGCCGCTTCTACCGACACATCGGAGCGGATCTGCTCCAGCTCGGCATCCGATGCAATTCCCTCGCCCGACAGCCATTTGGCAAAGTTCGTGATCGGATCACGGTTCGCCTTCCAGTCAGCTTCCTCTTCCTTCGAGCGATAATACGTGCGGTTGATGTCACCAACATGATGGCCGTGATAGCGATAGGTCATCAGCTCGATAAAAAACGGACCCTCCCCGCGCCGCGCCCGCCCCACAAGATTTTGGGCCAATTCATTGACCGCCAGAACATCCTGCCCGTCAACCGTGAACGCCTCGATGCCAAAGGCTTCGGCGCGCGCAGTAATGCGGCCTGCGGCCGTCTCCTCGACCTTGGTATATTCGCCGTACAGATTGTTTTCACACGCATAGATTACCGGCAATTTCCAAAGGGCGGCCATATTCATGACCTCGTACATCAACCCCTGTGCTGTGGCCCCGTCACCGAAAAAACAGACCGTAACATCGCCGGTGCCCAGCCGTTTCGCGGTCAGTGCAGCGCCCGTGGCAATACCCATGGAGCCGCCGACAATGGCATTGGCCCCCAGATTTCCGTTGGATTGGTCGGCAATATGCATCGACCCCCCCTTGCCCCGGCAATAGCCCTCTTCCTTGCCCAGCAACTCGCAGAACATCAGCTTGAAATTGGCGCCCTTTGCCACGCAATGACCATGCCCCCGATGCGTCGAGGTGATCTTGTCGGTTTTGGTCAGGGCCTCGCAGATGCCCACCGCAACAGCTTCCTCGCCTGAATACATATGCGTCAGGCCCGGCATCTTGGCGGACAGATATAGTTGGTTTGCGTTATCTTCAAACGTCCGGATACGAACCATCTGCGTATACATCTGCAGATAGTCTTGGGTGTTTGTTCTGGTTTGCGCGGGACTCATTTTCTGGCTTCCTTGAATAGCGGGCCCGACCACAAAAAGAGCGGTCAGGCCCTGGTCCGGTCAGTAGCGTGCCGCAATCGGCAACACTTCGGCCGGGAACAGACTGATGACCTCACACCCGGTGTCCGTCACAACCACCTCTTCTTCGATGCGCGCCGCCGAGTACCCGTCCGTTGCCGGGCAGTAGGTTTCAAGCGCAAAGACCATGCCCGTTTCGATCACCATCGGATGCTCGAAACTTACCGCACGGCTGATGATCGGGCGTTCATGAAGCGCCAGACCAAGCCCGTGACCAAACTGGAGGCCAAAGGCCGCAAGCTCGTTGGGAAACCCAAGACTTTCGGCTGTCGGCCAGACAGCGGCCACCTTGTCAGTGGTGACACCCGGTTTGATCAGTGCAATCGCCGCATCAAGCCACTCACGTGCCTTTACGTAGGCATCAACCTGACACGGCTTGGAGCGGCCGATGTTGAACGTCCGGTAGTAGCACGTCCGGTAGCCCTGATAGCTTTGCAGGATGTCAAAGAACGCCTGATCGCCGGGGCGAAAGTAGCGGTCGGTAAAGTTGTGCGGATGCGGGTTGCACCGCTCTCCGGCTATCGCGTTGATAGCCTCCACATCATCCGATCCCATCTCATACAGCATCTTGTTAGCCATAGCGACAATATCGTTTTCGCGGATGCCCGGCTTCAGCTCCTCCCAGATCATGTGATAGACACCGTCGACCATGCTTGCAGCCTGCGTGAGCAGGTGAATTTCGTCGACATTCTTGATCTCGCGTGCCGACAGCATGATCTGCTGGCCGTCGACAACATTCAGTCCGGCCTCTTGAAGCGCAAAGAACATCGCCGTTTCCGCGTAATCCACCCCGACGGGCATGTCCGCCACACCCGCTTTTTTGAGCAGGCTGTAAATCTCCTCGGCATACCGCTTCATCAAGCCGAAGCTTGGAGGAATCGTGCCACGCATTCCGACCACACCGGCCCGCATTCTTTCGGGGTCCAGCCAGTCGCAATAGTCCCTGTGATGCACAGCCGCCGAGCCGAAATCCCAGACATAGGGTTCCTCGTCCCCGGCCAAAAGCGCAAAGCGGCACATCTTGTCACGCTCCCACTCACCGATCTTGGTGCCAGAGATGTAGCGGATGTTATTAACATCAAACGTCAAAAGCGCACCACAATTGGATGCCTTGAGCGCATTTTTGGTACGCGACAAACGATAGCGCCGCAGCCGGTCATGATCCACGCGGCGTTCAAAATCGACCGCCGTGTGCCCCAGCGCCGGAAGATGCTTGTCCCAGCGCCAGTTCGGATCGATGTCGCCAGGTTGCAGAATGCGCGGGTTAAGCGCGTTGGTATGGGTCAAAGCCATCAGGTTCTCCTTCGCGTCTGCCAAAAAGCAGCGCGTCATTGCAGAAAATCGAAAAATCGAGCGGAGCTATGAACCTCCGAGGTTATTGCATAATCATGCCACCATCGATCATGATCAGTTGGCCGGTCATGTAATCGCTCTCGGACGAGCACAAGAATGCGGCCGTACCCTTGACATCATCGGGGTAGGAATATTTTTTCATGGTGATCATCGTGGCCGCCAGATGGTCCATTGACTGGCCTTCCTTTTCGAACATCCCGATGTCGACCAGATCCTTGTCAAGTTGCTCCCACAGCTCGGTCCGAACAACGCCCGGGGCATATCCGTTCACTGTGATCTTGTGCTCCCACAGGGCCTTTGCTCCGCCAATGATCATGGCCAGCGCACAGTATTTGGAGCAAGAATACGGAACCACATCAAGAAACGCGGTACGCGACACAATCGAGCCAACATTGATGATTTTATAGGGATGGTCCTCCATCGGGCCCTGCTCGATCATCTGGCGCGCCGCCTCCTGCATGCCGAACAGCATGCCCTTGGCGTTGATATCCATGATCGTGTCCCAGTTTTCTTCGTCGATATCCATGAACATCCGCGGTTTGTTCACGCCAGCATTCATCAACGCGATATTGATCGAGCCGAACGCATCAACCGTCGCAGCGACCGCCGCCGTATTATCGGCCCGCGACGTGACATCCAGTTTGACCGCGATCGCCTTTCCGTTGCCTGCATCATTGATGCGCTTTGCAACCGCATTCACACCCTCGACGTTCACATCCCCAAGGCAGACGTTTGCACCCTGCGCGGCGAAATACTCGGCGTTCGTGGCCCCCATGCCCTGTGCAGCACCGGTGATCATTATATTTTTGCCCTTTAGGCGCTTGACGTCCATGGCTTCCTCCATTCAGCTTTTTCGTTTTCTCATGACACCCTCGGCCCGTGACTGGGCCTGTTTAAGAGCGTTCCGCGGGGTCGTGATGCCGCGCAGCATGTCGTGCATTTCCTGACCACAAATCCAGATGATCTCCGAGATTTCAGGGATCGGAGGACGCGGCCAGAACTGGAGTTCGTCGCGCCACGACATGGCGTCAACGGCCTCGAAAATCGTAGAAAGACGCCGCACGTCGGGATCGGCCCCAACCGAATACCGCGGCGCGGTCCGGCTGCCATTCTGGATGTACAGTTTTTGTGCCTCGGGCGAGGTAAAGGCGATCAAGGCCTCGGCCGCCGCCGCGCGCCGTGTTTCGTGCAGGTTGGACGGAATGGATAGAACATAGCCCCCCACAGGAGCCACAGGTCGTCCCTTGGGTCCGGCTGGATGTGGCAGATAGCCGGTGTTGCCACACGCCGGCGAGCTTTTATCAAGCTCGAAATACGGCGCCAAAAGCGTGTAACCATAAGCCATCGCAATCTTGCCCGCCGCATAAGGCCGGATACGCTCGTACCATGACATCGACAAAATATCGGGCGGCGAAAACTCGAGCAACGCCTTCAGGTATTCAGCCGCTTCCAGCGCGCGCGGGGTGTCGATGGTCGGCATCAAATCGTCACGATTTGCGATATTGGCGTCAAACCCGCCTGCAATCGGTTCAAGGTTCAGCACCGGCTGGCCAAAGTCGGCACACGCCATCATGAACTGGTGCCCCAATGCCGTGCCACGGGCCGCATTCCAAGCCACGCCGTACCGACCATGAGCCGGATCATGCAACACGCTTGCAGCATGAAGCACCTCTTGTGTCGTGCCGGGAGGCGAAAGACCGGCCGCAGCGAACCAATCCTTGCGATAGAAAAGTAGTTCGGGCGTGGTTTGGCTTGGCACTCCGTAAGGCCGTCCGCCCCAATGGGCCGCCTGCCATCCAGCCGTATGAAAGTCTCCCGGATCAAGCCGGTCGATATCGACAAGACTGTCGATTGGCAAAAGCGCGCCCTGCTCGGCGAATTCCCCGATCCACGGCAGGTCCACTGCAATGATGTCATACCTGCTGACCTTGCGTTCGGAATTGCGAAGCGCTTCTTCGTGCAGCCGGTCGATCGAAAAGGCCCGAAGGTTGATCATTGTGCCGATCACCTGTTCGAATTGCCTCTTGAGGCTTTCCATCGCCATAAAAGTTGGATCGCCGTGCACCAGAATGCGCAAACCACCCGCAAGGTTCAGCGGCTCGTTGAGCACCTTGGGCGGCATAATGGATTTCCCGGCCATGTAGGAGCCGCCAAAATAGTAATCCCGCTGGTCTTTTGGACCCTCGGGCGTGCCAAGTTCGTTTTTTACGAGCCTCGAAAGACGATCGGAAAACTGGCTCCACTTGCCAAGCAACTCTACAGTCGGGTGGAGCGAAAAGCTTTTGCCACTTTTGGTACGGGGGCGCAGCTCGACCAGTTTCGCTGCAATCATCTCATCCAGTTTGCGCCGCGCCGTAGCATAGGGCACACCCGCCGCACCGACCAACGCAGAGGACGTGACCGTCTTTCCTTCAAGGTGGTTGCGCATCAGGAATGTAGCCATATTGAGATGGGGGTTGGCGGTTGCAACCTCCAGCGCCGTCTCGACTTCGCTTGAAAACGCCTCAAGAAAGCCGATAACAGACAACAATTCGGCAGGATCCGTCTCGGAATCCTGATCCCGCCCGGCAATGCGTGCAGCAAGATAGTCTTTTTGGATATCCCTCATCTGCACTGCTACGCCCCTGTCATTGCTAACGTTTGAAATGTCCGTTTTGGAGATTTTCGAGTCACCCATTACACCCTCACTATAGAAATGTTCGATTTGACGAATTTGAAGTATGCCAAATAAAGTCAATATGGACAGAAAAATATCCAAAATGGACATATTCGTGACAGGCATAGGCCACGGAATTTTCAATAGTGACCTCGAACAAACCGGTCGGACAAAACACCCTCGAAGAGGTGCCAACCGTTTGGACGTTCAATTTAAAGGGAGGAAACCAAATGAACACAACCTTGAAGACACTGATCGCGGGATCAACTGCACTTGCTGGCGTGGCACTTGCCGGTACGGCAATGGCAGAGACATACAAAATCGGAATCACGCAAAACAACGTCGGCGTGGACAGCTACCAGACAACTTATGAAAAGTCGTTTATCGCTGCTGCAGAGGCAAACCCGAATGTCGAAGCCGTGGTGCTTGATGCAGGTGGCGATGTTGCCCGTCAGATCGCTCAGATGCAGGACCTGATCCAACAAGAAGTCGATGCCATCATTATCTGGCCCACAAATGGCGAAGCCGTCATCCCCGCCGTGCGCGAAGCCAAGAAAGCCGGTATTCCGGTCATCGCCACGAATTCGAACATCGCTGAAGCCGGCTTTGACTTCATTGCATCCTTTTCCGGACCGGACAACATTTCGCAGGGTCTGCGGTCTGCAGAGATCATGTGCGACAAGTTCAAGGCGATGGGGATCGAAAACGAGGCACGCGTTGTGCAAATCTCGGGTCAACCGGGCTATACAACTGCCATCGAGCGGCAAAAGGGCTTTGATGATCGTCTGCCCGAAGTCTGCCCCAACGTAACCCTCGTCGAAACACAGCCAGGCGACTGGAACCGCGAAAAGTCGCAAAAAGTCATGGAAGCGTTCCTGGTCAAATACGACGACATCGACGGGGTCTATTCGGGCGATGACAACATGGGCGTGGGCGCGTTGAACGCCGCCAAGGCCGCAGGGCGCGAAGGCATCATATTTGTCGGCGCCACAAACTTTGCCGTGGGCTACGATGCGATGAAAGCCGGCGACTATTGGGGTTCAATCTATCAATCGCCCGTGGACGATGCAAATGCCGCGTTGAAAACAGCGCTCGATATTCTGGGAGGTGCCGATGTTCCCTTCCTGAACTACTTCGATACGCCAAAGATCACTCAAGACAATATGGACAACTACACAAAGCCCGTTTTTTAACGGAGCAGTTGCCAATCAGGTGGGCCAATTGGCCCACCTTTCCTTTTTCCAGAACACCAAATCCGGAGGCACCATGGGGCGCGTCATAGGTCGGTCATGCATTGTGACAGGAGCAGCACAGGGCATAGGTCGCGCCATAGGCGAGGCGCTCCTCGACGAAGGTGCAGATGTCTGCTTTGCGGATATCAACGCGGCAAAAGTCCAACAAACCGTTTGCAATAACGAAGAGCGTGCGGCGCGCGGCGGAGGTAAGTTGATGGCTTGTGCTGTCGATGTCACCGATCGCAAACAAGTTGCGTTAATGATAAGCAAGACCGTGGAGGTCTTTGGCAAACTGGACGTGAAGTTCAACAACGCCGGCGTAAACAAACCCATGAACTTTATGGAAGTGACCGATGAAAACTGGCGGATGATCATGGATATCAACGGCTTGGGTGTATTGATCGGGATGCAGGAAGCCGCGAAGCAAATGATCGCCCAAGGCACAGGTGGCAAAATCATCAATACCGCTTCCGTGGCCAGCCGACAGGGGTTTGACAATGTGGCACCCTATTGCGCCTCGAAATGGGCGGTGGTTTCCCTGACACAATCGGGCGCACGCGATCTGGCAAAGCATGATATCACTGTGACCGGATTTGCCCCGGGTGTTGTGGCGACCGAAATGTGGGAAGATGTCGACCGCGATCTGTTGGCGATCGGCGCATCTGATCGTCCCGGTCAGGCAATGGAAGACTTTGCCGCCACAATTTTGAAGGGCCGCGTCGCAACGCCGGCCGATATCACCGGCACGACGACGTTTCTGGCGTCGCGCGACAGCGATTACATGACCGGGCAGATCATCATGATTGATGGAGGAATGACGCTGGTTTGACGTCAGCGGACACACCTTGGAGGAGGAGGACGAAATGGGCGAAACAAGACAGAAGATGCTAAGTGCCATCTTGGCGCGACACGGAATTCTAATCGCCTTCGGGATTTTTATGGTTGGCTTTACATTGGCCAATGAACGCTTTCTTGGACTTGACAATGTGCTCGGTGTGGTACGCTCCTCGGCAATTTTGGGCGTTATGGCGCTTGGCGTGACCTTTGTCGTTGTTGGCGGCAACCTTGATCTTTCCGTAGGATCAATGATGTCCTTCTCGACGATTGTTGTGTTGGATCTGCACGACAAGATTGGCCCCTCGCTCGCTATTCCCGCAATGTTTGCGATGACAATGCTATTGGGGGCATTAATCGGGTTTTTGGTGGGGTATCTCAAACTCAACTCTCTGATCGTGACACTTGGAATGCTATCGGCGATCCACGGCCTGACGCTCACCTATTCGGGCGGCAAGAATATGGATATCGCAGACAAATCAGGCACCTGGTTCTCTGTTTTCGGGCAAGGCTCGGTCATGGGAATTCCGGTTCCAGTCATCATTTTCGCAGCCCTTGCCGTTGTTCTGACCGTTTTGTTGCGAAAGACCCCTTATGGCCGCAAGGTCTATGCGGTGGGCGGTAACGGGGTGGCGGCAACGTTCTCCGGCATTCCAAGGGCGCGCGTCGTTTTTATGACCTACGTGATTTCTTCGTTTTGCGTCGCAACTGCGGGGCTTATTCAGGCCAGCCGCTCGCTGGGAAGCCAGAACACAGTGGGTCAGGGTCTCGAACTTGATGTACTCGCAGCGGTCATCCTTGGCGGCGCCTCGCTTTTGGGGGGGTCGGGAACCGTATTCAAAACCGTGATCGGCGTGCTGATCCTTGGCTTCATCCAGAATGGTCTGCTGCTCGTGGGACTGCAATTTTATGTCCAGTACGTCGTGACATGGGTGATCATCATTCTGGCGGTCTGGCTGGATATCGCGGCAAAGCGTGGCAGGCTTTGGTCGTCGATCGCGTAGGGGAAAATCACCATGCAAGCAGATAACAAATTGAAGGTGTTCAAACAGGGCGCAATCTGGGGCTTTATTGTGCTGGAGTTGATATTCTTCAGCATCGCCGGAGAGTTCTTTTCCCTCTCTGACAAGGCCTTCATGGACGGCGACAACATGTTGTTGCTGCTCAAACAATCCGCCCCCATTGGCATCATTGCTTTGGGCATGACGATCGTGATGATCAACGGCAACATCGATCTGTCGGTCGGTGCCACCTATGCGCTTTGTGCCGTCGTCATGCTGGACTCGATGACGTGGCCGATTTTTGCCGGTCTCGGCGATGCCGTGATCCCTGTTGCCTGGGTTCTGGCCTTGTGCACAGGGGCCATACTGGGCCTGATCAACGGAGTGATCGTCTGGAAAACCGGCGTCGACGCGTTCATCGTAACGCTCGGGTCGATGCTTGGGTTTCGCGGACTGGTCTTTATGTACAACGGCGAAAACCCGACGTCACACTTGAACTGGACGCTGGTTGATTTCGCTGAAGCGGATGTCTTTGGCCTTGAAACACCAACTCTTGTCTTTTTGGCATGCACAATCGTGATCTGGTTGCTGATGACCAAAACCGTTCACGGGCGAAACGCCTATGCGATCGGTGACAACCGGCAAGCAGCAACAAATGCCGGCATCAAAGTCGGACCCCACATGGTTCTGAACTTTGTTCTGATCGGCTTTTTGGCGGCTTTGAGTGCTGTTGTATTTTATTCGTCAAGCGGTTCCGTCAACCCCAACGACGGCACGCTTTACGAGCTTTGGGTCATCACGGCTGTCGTTCTCGGGGGGACCAAACTCACCGGTGGGAGCGGATCGGTCATTTCTACTTTCGGCGGCGTGATCGCAATTCAACTTTTGCGCAAGGGTCTGGGCCATATCGGCGCGGATACGGCAATGGTCAATCTGGTGATCGGCCTGATCCTGATCGCAATCCTGATTCTGGACAAACAGCTGAACCGCAAGGGCAAACAGGAGTTGAAGATATGACCCCCCAAAAACCGGCCCTTCGCCTTGAAGGCATCATCAAGACCTTTCCAGGCGTCCGGGCACTTGACGGGGTATCGTTTCAGGTGATGCCGGGCGAAGTGCACGCCCTTCTGGGTGAAAACGGAGCCGGAAAATCGACGCTTATGAAGGTCTTGGGGGGCATCCACCAGCCTGACGAGGGTCAGATTTTTATCAACGAAGTGCCATCCATCATGGCATCGCCTTTGAATGCAAAGGCCAAAGGCGTCGTGTTCATTCATCAAGAACTCAGCCTTGCCGAAGAGTTGTCCGTCGCCGAGAATATCTATCTTGGAGAATTGCCCAGCAAAAGCTATGGCCGCGTCGATTGGGACCGGCTCTATAGCGACAGTGCCGCCATTCTAAAGCGTCTGAATTGCACTTTTACAGAGAAGACCATCGTGGGCGATCTGTCCATTGCCAACAAACAGATGGTCGAGATTGCGCGCGCCCTGACAGTCGATGCAAAGGCCGTAATTTTTGACGAACCGACCGCGTCCCTGACCGATGCCGAAAAGGTGGTTCTGTTCGACATCATCAATGATCTGAGCACTCAAGGCGTCGGGATTGTGTATATCTCGCACCGGATGGACGAGATTTTCACGATCTCGCACAAAATTTCAGTCCTGCGCGATGGCGAGTACCGCGGGTCGCTGGTGACAAAGGACACCGATGAGGACGAAGTCACGCGATTGATGATAGGGCGCAGCCTTGATCTGACACATGCGATCGAGCACGCACCGATTGGCAAAATTGCCCTTGAGGTGCGCAACCTTTCCTGCGGATCGCTCTATCAGGATGTCAGTTTCAAGGTCCATTCCGGCGAAGTTATCGGCTTTTACGGGCTTGTGGGGGCAGGACGCACCGAAATTGCCGAAACCCTGTTCGGCCTGCGCACCCCGACCTCTGGGACTGTGCTTCTGGAAGGCGAAGAAATCCACATCCATTCCCCGATCGACGCTATCGAGAACGGGATCTCGCTGGTCCCCGAGGATCGTAAAGAGCAGGGGTTGATTCTGGGCATGAATTGCCGCGACAACATGACGTTGCCGCAAGTACAGGACCTGACCGCGGGGCCGTTTGTATCTGACGGTGCCGAGATCGCCATCTTTGACCATTACCGCGATAAACTAGCCATCAAGACGCCCAGTTGGCGGCAATTGGCCGGGAACCTGTCAGGGGGCAACCAGCAGAAAATCGTGATCGGTAAATGGCTGTCGATGGCCCCCAAGGTTCTGATCGTCGACGAACCGACACGCGGGATCGACGTTGGCTCCAAGTCGGAAATTCACAATCTGATCCGCGATCTTGCACGGCAAGGCTATGCAATCATCGTCATCAGCTCCGAGATGCCAGAGGTCTTGCGGGTATCGGACCGGGTGATTGCGATGTTCCACGGAAAGATCATGCGCGAATTCACCTCCGAAGAGGTGAACGAGGACAACCTTGTTCAGGCGATCTCCGGCATCCAGTCCGAGCGGTCTGCGTGATGCACGTCGGTTTTGCCGGAGTGGGTCGAATGGGGGCGCTCATGGCGCGCAATCTTGCAAACGCGGGCCACACACTCACACTTTGGAACCGTTCCGAGGAAAAGGCGCAAGGGTTGGCACGACGGCTTGGGTGCGCCGTTGCACCAAGCCCCGAAGATTTGGCCGAGGCCGCCGATGTGGTGATAACAATGCTGGCCGATGATGCCTCGTCGGTCGCTGTACACTTTGGGTCAAACGGGCTTTTTGCCGCAAAAAGTGCGACGACATTCATCGAAATGGGCACCATGAGCCCCGATCACATCCGCAGGCTGGCCAGTGAAGCCCCAAGCGGCAGCACCGTGATCGACGCCCCGGTTTCCGGAGCAACCCAAGCCGCTGATGCGGCACAACTCTTGATCATGGCCGGGTGTAGCAAGACCACAGCAGCCCCCTTGATGCCGGTCTTCGAGGCCATGGGCAAACAGGTGATCTGTCTGGGCACTATTGGATCAGGTGCCGTGATGAAACTGTCGGTGAATTCCTTGATCCACGGCATCAATCAGACACTGGCAGAGGCCATGACGCTTGCTGAAGCCTCGGGCATCGCACCCGAAGTTGCCTATGACGTGATCGAGGCGTCCGCCGCATGCGCGCCGATGCTGAAATACCGCCGGGCACTCTATCTGAACGAAGCCTCTCAGGATGTCAGCTTTACCGTCGCACTTGCCCGCAAGGATATGGAAGTCATGACACAGCTCGCACAGAAGTTGTGTGTGGCAACGCCCCAAGGCGATGTAACTCTCGACACACTGAAATCCGCCGAGGCCGCTGGGTTCGCCACCCGCGACATGGCATCGATCCTGAATTATTTGCGCAAGGAAAACAGATGAAGACAGCAGCCCTTTTTGTCGGTGGCTGGGAAGGTCACAACCCCACAAGCTTTGCTGACTGGTGTACAGAGTTGCTCGAAGCCGAAGGCTTTAGCGTCACGGTCTATGACACACTCGAGCCTCTCGCCACTCCGGACATCCTGGCAGAAGTCGACCTCATTGTTCCGATCTGGTCATCGGCGCGTTCCTCGCACCAGCCCGAATTCGGCAACATGACCAAAACCCAGGAAGACGGTTTGCTGAAACTCATCGCAGCAGGCTGTGGCATAGGCGGATGGCACGGCCATATGGGAGATGCTTTTCGGGATCGCCCCACCTATCACTTTCTCATCGGAGGCCAGTTCGTCGCCCACCCCCCCGGTTGGCCCGACAACCTTGTGCCCTCGGATGACTTTGTTGACTATGACGTCACGATCACCACTCCCGACCACCCCGTCGTGGCAGGAATATCCAGCTTCCGACTGCTCTCGGAGCAATATTACATGCTGGTTGATCCTTCCAACGAGGTGCTTGCGACGACCACATTTTCCGGTGACCACTTGTGGTGGATCGAAGGGTCTGTAATCCCCGTGGTGTGGACACGACGCTGGGATAAGGGGCGGGTTTTCTATTGCTCCATCGGGCACACGCTGGACGATCTGAAAGTGCCACAGGTCACTGAAATCGTCCGCCGTGGTCTTGTTTGGGCAGCGCGCGAGTAGCAAGCGGCGGCCACGCCACCTTCCAAAAGATCGGGCTTCCACCGCGCCGTTGCCTTTGGTGTAGCGCGCTTTCAACGACGTTGGCCAAGGCTTCGACCGTTCTGGAATGACGGCGGAACAAGGCGCGGACTACAGCAAAAAAATCCAATAGATTCCCAATTAATTTTAACGCCTTAGAACCTGACGCAAGTCCATATCAGGCTTGGGCCCCCCACAACTCAGGGTTGAGCCAGACACACCAATACCCCCCATAACGCCCATTAATTAGGCTTATATCCCAAATCACGATATACTTTTGGGCGATTTTTTGATACCATTGACCGACACACCAACGGGGGGGGATCGGGAAATGCGTTTGGTAATTGGTAGTTTGGTAACGGCTCTTTCGGCATCTGCTGCAATGGCAGATCCGGTGCCAATCCTCCCGGAGGTGTTTTGCTTCAGAATCACCGACATCGAGCGGATCAGCGGACTGGATGGCACAGATGGCAACGACTTCGTGTTTGAATTCGAAGTTCTGAACTGGTCCGATACGCCTGCCGCCGGCGTTGTGATTGCATCGACAGTCGGAACAAGCGGGCTTGGTGGATTCGGCAGCACCTCGCCCACAATTTCAGGCATCGGGATTGATGCCGACGGTCGCGGCGGCGCACTTGGCGGGACAGATATCGATGCTGCCGGACTTGGCCTGACAAGCGGTTCGGGTACCTTCGATGCAACAGCCATTCACAGTGGTCGGGGGCGTGGCGATGTGCCGGGCAACCTGAACGACTGGTCCGCCACGGCCTTTACGGCGACATCCGCAACCTGGGGTATTGGCGGCGGAACGATCATCCCCAATCGCGATCTTGTGGCGGCAGGTCCTTTGGCTGCCTTGCTGGTGCCCGGCGTGCCGCCTGTGCTTGACAGTCTGGGCGACTCAGCCGTGGACGGCGGCCCCGGTCCTTATACTGCGGGTACAGGCTCCGGTCCGCCTCCTGCTGGCACGGGCAATGTCCTTGACGGTTTTACCCTGACCTTGACGGATTGGGATGTGAACGAGACATTCTCGTTCAACTGGAACTTGTTGAACGGGGCGGGTGATCTGATCGGCACGACCACACGCGGCAACCCTTACGGCTTTGGTGCCGTCAACCTCCTTCGGCTTGATCAGGCCGCTCCTATTCCGCCCGGCGGGGTGTTTATTGACAACACCGGCTTTGCAAATGCCGGAAGCAACCTGTTTTTCGACAGCGTCTGGGACGTTCCGAACCCGACCCAATTTGCCGGTGAATTTAGCGCAGGGATTATTGCACCGTTTCAAGTTCCAACCGACAACACGTTTGAGCAGGTTGCAAACACGTCTCTGGTTCCCGTGCCCCCGGCAGGCTTCCTTTATGCCGGGCTTATGCTGCTGCTGTATCCGCTGCGCCGCTTCATGAAGGCGGGTGCACAAGCAGCGCCGTGAAGACCGCGTGGCCTTGGCGCGGCAAGAGACATCCGCGAAAAACACGCCCGCCACGCAAGGGTTGGCCACGCAAGGGTTGGCCACCCAAAGGTTGGCAACGGTTCCTTCCCGTCACCGGGGTCGCGCAATGCGGCCTCGGTTGCGGGGTGGCTTGCCTGATTGCCCTGACAGTTTCGGGTGCAAGCGCCGCGACACTGGTCTTACCCGACGGGAGTATCGAACTGGGAGCGACCCAAGCCAGCCCTGAAGCCGCGCATGTGCTAAAGCTGTTCGAGCGTGGTCAAACATCCAAGGCAGACACCGCCTTGACCCGATTGTTGCAGGCAACCCCCTATGATGTGACCGGAAACCTGATCAGGGGCCATCTGCTTTTGCGCTCCGATCCGCAGGCCGCGATAGACATCGCAGCCAGTATTGTCGCAAGCAATGGCCCGCGCAAGGATGCCCTCGACCTGATGGGAATGGCGTTTGCGCGTTACCGCAGCCGCGCCCCGAATGACACGACCGACGCAGATATCCGCGCCGTCGAGATCGAAACAAACGAAAAACTGCTGCGCGCATTCCCGGACTGGGAAGAGCTGCTCTTTAGAACAGCCTCGCAGCGCATCGCACTGGAACGTTTGCGACCGACTGAATTCAAGCAACTGGAGATCGCCGTGGGAGACCTGATTCACCTTCTGGACGTGCTTGAAAAGCGCGCAGCCCCCGCCAGCAGCCAAGGACAGGCACAGTTCCAACTCGCACGAGCCTACAAGCATCTGGAGGATGCACGCCCGACCCCTGTGCCGTCTTCGGACCTGCTTCCAGAAAACTACCGCAGGGCGCTGGACTTTTTTGCGATGGCTCTGGCAACCGACCCGGGGCGACTGGATGCGGTCGGTGAAACGGTGCTGATCTATCTGGCCGTAAAGCAGCCCGAACAGGCCCTCGCCACTGTCCACGAGGCAATGAACCGGTTCAAGACCCCGCAATTGCGCGCAAAATTGCAAGAGATGGAGGGGCGGCTGTTGTTGGATATGGGCCGGCCTGATCAGGCGGCAAGCGCGTTCGAGCAGGCTTTGAAAACCGATGCAAACCGTGATGGCGCGTGGGTGACGCTGGCTGCGATATACGCCCGACAAGGCGATATACCAGCGGCGCAGACCCTGCTGGAGCGTGCCGCACGCATACGCCCCACAACACTTGAGATCCATCACGCACGCGCGGGCCTTGCGGGTGCCTCCGACCGCGAGGAAGCCGTGGCGGCATGGCGCAGGTTGCTTGACGTGCCCCCCGAAAAAGCCGTGACATTGGGAATGCGCCCCTCACCGGAACGCTATAGAGCCAACCTTTATATGACCGCGGCCCTTGCGCTTGCGACGCTACATATTGCCGGAGAGGAGCGCGACGCCGCCCGCCTCGCCGTGCTGACGGCGCAAGGGTATGGCGCTGACGAAACGCAAATTGCCCCCCTTTTAAGGGCCATCGACGCCCTGCCCTGAAGCTTGCCCGAAAGCCCCGCTCATATCTGAGCCAGATAGATTCTGACCGCTTCTTGAACATGGCGAAACCGGTCACCGCCCAGATGCTTGCCACCAAACCACCGTGTCACAACGATAATATGATTTCGCACCTCTTCGCGTTCAAGCATGCGGACAATCACCATTCCCGCGCCACTTTCGCCGTCATCATTCTTGAGCGGCCCCTGATCTGTTAAAAGACCCCAGGAATTATGAGTGGCTTTTGCAAATTTCTTTTTTCGCAGCAACGCCTTGAGAAACGCTTTTGCTTCGAGATCACTGGCACAGCCCGCCCCCGAAACCGCGTATTTCGAACCACGATCCGTGATAATATTTTCCAAAACACGCATACCTTCGTCGCCTCTCAAGCCACAGCACACAGATCGCAGGTCACCGGCACAGGTCACCGGACGCGCGGACATTTGGCGGGGCGTCCTCAGCTCATCCACTGACCACCATCCACGTTGTAGGTCTGTGAAACGATGTAGTCGGACTCGTCAGAGGCCAGAAAGATCGCCATCCCCGCAAGATCGGCCGGCACCGCAAAACGCCCTGCCGGTACGCCTGCGGCAACTTCGGCCTTTTTCTGGCCGGGTTTCTTGTGCTCGAGCTTGGCGAACATGGCATCCACATGGTCCCAATGAACCCCGTCAACCACACCCGGCGCAATCGCATTCACATTGATGCCATGCTGGATCAGGTTCAAACCCGCCGATTGCGTCAACGAGATTACCGCAGCTTTTGTCGAGCAATACACCGCAACCAGCGCCTCACCGCGCCGCCCGGCCTGGCTGGCCATGTTAATGATCTTGCCCCCGTGCCCCTGCCGGATCATCTGAAAGCTCGCACGCGTGATGTCGACCGTTTGCGCCGCATCGAACAGGGCGGCATTATTGATCACGATGTCAAGTTTGCCTTGTCGGTCGACCACAGTGGCGATTGCGGCGTCGATACTGGCCTGATCGGTGACATCCATCTCGACCGCATAGGCCGCACTGCCAATTTCACTGGCTGTGCGCCGTGCCGCGTCAAGATTGACATCGGCAATCGCCACCGCTGCTCCTTCGGCGACATAGGCTTGGGCAAACCCGCGCCCGATGCCTTGTGCCGCACCTGTTATCAGGGCTGATTTTCCGCGCAGGCGTTGCATAGCGCCCCCCTTTTCGACTGGTTGATCCGGTATTTCGGACGCTGTCGAAAGACGACAAAGCCCATTCCTATTGCCTCGCAGTTTGAACGTAGCACTCGCGACATGCAGCGTGAAGGCCTCCTGTCATCCGCCCCGGAGCAAAGGCGCATTCACCCAAACCCCCGCTGTGCCATAGGCGCGGATCACGGCGACGTTCGGTTGACCCTTGCAATCAACGCCACACCCGTTTCCTTGCGCTCGCTGTAGCGATCCACCAGATAGGGCGCCACATCACGGGTGAGAAGAGTGAATTTCACCAGCTCCTCCATCACATCAACCATCCGGTCGTAATTGGGCGAGGGCTTCATCCGGTCAGCGTCGTCAAATTCCAGAAACGCCTTCGGGGTCGAGGATTGGTTCGGAATTGTCAGCAGTCGCATCCACCGGCCCAGAATGCGCAACTGATTGACAGCATTGAAGCTTTGCGATCCGCCACACACCTGCATAACAGCAAGCGTTTTGCCTTGAGTTGGGCGCACCGCCCCCAAAGACAGCGGGATCCAGTCGATCTGTGCTTTCATGACACCGGTCATCGACCCGTGGCGCTCGGGCGAGCACCAGACCATTCCCTCGCTCCAGCTGACCAGATCACGCAGGTCTTGCACCTTTGGATGCGTGGCGTCGGCATCATCGGGGAGGGGCAAACCGGAGGGGTTGAAGGTTCTGCACTCCGCTCCCAAACGGGTCAGCACGCGCGCGGCCTCTTCGGTCATCAGCCGGCTGAACGAACGCGCCCGCAATGAGCCGTAAAGCAGCAAAATGCGCGGTGGATGTACGCCACGCACAGGCGCAAACAACAGGTTTTCGTCAATGTTACGAAAATGAGCGTCTGCGATATTAGGAGTATCGGTCAATTATTTGTCCTTTTCCGGAAACAAAATCAGCGCGCCCGCCGCGAATGGCAAGCCACCCAAGCCTCAAGCCCATCGTCAGACATCACCGGATGTCTCTTTGAGGAACCAGCCGAAAAAGCCGGTCGCCAGAACCGCCGCACACAATTGAACAACAATGAAGGCAAGAACATCCGCAGGCGCAATACCTGCGAATGTGTCGGAAAACCCCCGCGCAATCGTCACCGCAGGGTTGGCAAAGGACGTCGACGACGTGAACCAGTAGGCCGCCGTAATATACAACCCCACAAGCATCGGCACGGCCTGCGGGCGCGCCTTGAGACCCGCAAGGATCGTGCCAACCAAGCCAAAGGTCGCCACAAACTCGCCTGTCCACTGGCCTATTCCACTACGAACGGTGGTTGACGGGTCAAGCAGGGGATGCTCGAACATCACATGCGCGGCAAGAACCCCGACGATCCCGCCAAAGACCTGCGCCAGAACATACAAACCGCTGTCACGCGGCGAGATTTGCCGGCGCAACGCGAAACTGAGCGTGACGGCGGGGTTGAAATGGGCCCCAGAGACCGGCCCGAAAACGGTGATCAGCACAACCAGAATAGCACCCGTCGGGATCGTATTTCCCAAAAGAGCCACAGCAACATTTCCACCCGCAAGCCGTTCAGCCATAATGCCGGACCCGATCACTGTGGCCAGCAGTGAAAAGGTGCCCAGCCATTCGGCCATCAGCCGTCTTTCAAGTGTCATAAAGGCGTCTCCAGAACCAGCGGCAACCGAACGGAGGCATTGTTCCCACAAACTCCGACAGTGTTGAATACCTGTCTCTTGATGTGCCCGACCTTGCAACCACGAACCGTGCAGACGGGTTTTCATTGCCGCATTTTGCGGCAAAAAGCCGGCTCATGCGCAAATACCGGACGGCTGACCGATAGGCGGCACGTTGCCCTCAAAGTGGCCGGGGGGCTTGGGCACTCAACAACCGATAAAGATGCCATGTTGCATGCCCTAGCAACGGAAGCACAAACAACAGTCCCATAAACCACGGGATCAACGCCACAAACGTCGTCACCGCGATAAAGGCCGCCCACCCCAGCATCGCAACCGGATGCGCCGCAACATATTGAAAACTAGCAATCATTGCGGTAACGAAGTCGACCTCTCGGTCCAATAGCAGCGGTAGTGCCAAGACAGTTGTCATGTAAAGCAGCAACGCAAACAACGCCCCCACAGCCGTGCCAACACCCAGCATCATCAAACCGTTTCCTGTCAGAAATACGTCATACGAGGTCGAAATGTTGGTCATTGTGGACAGGCCGAGGAACAATGCAAAAATCATGTGCCCCAGAAAAAACCAGAACAGAAACATGATCACGATGATTGCGCATAGCGAGGGCAATTGTCGCCGGCCCTGCTGCACGACCACACCCAGAACTTCGCCCCATTCAAGCGGCTGGCCCCGCTCAAGCCGCCGGGAGACTTCATAAAGCCCGACCGCTGCAAACGGACCGATAAGCGGAAATCCGATAACGGCCAGCACCAGCCAGAATGTTGTGCCGGTTTGCTGCGTGATCCATGCGATGCCCCACCCCCCAAGCACATAGACGGCAGCGAACATCAACCCGAACAGCGGCGCCCGGCGCATGTCCTGCCATCCCAAAGCAAGCGCTTTGACGATCAACTTTGGTGTGACCTCTTTGAAAGACGGCACGCCGTGTTCCGGTTTTTCCATCAAAAGACCTCCCGAGGCAAAAACAAGACCTGCGCCAAAGCCCCCCCACAAGGCACCAAACCTGTTGGGGCAAGGGCTGTGACGCACAATACTGCCTCTGAATATACGACAAAACCGGCTGCAAGTCTGCACTTGATACGCACAGATTAACGGGATCAGGCAGACCACAAGCCAAGCTGATTTTCGAGCGCCCACACCGGTCGCCCGCACAAGCGACACCGCCCCCGACAACACCGCCCTGCCCGCCGCGCGCAGCCCGGTTTGCTATAAAACGTGGGACAGGAATTGTTCGCTCCGGTCGAACCGCGGGTTTGTGAAAAACGCGTCAGGCGCATTGATTTCGACAATCTCGCCTTGATCCATAAAGATAACCTTGTCCGCGACCTCGCGTGCAAACCCCATCTCGTGGGTCACACAGATCATCGTCATGCCGGCTTCGGCCAGCTCGACCATGACATCCAGAACCTCTTTGATCATCTCGGGATCAAGCGCCGAGGTCGGTTCGTCAAACAGCATGATTTTCGGCTTCACACACAGCGCCCGCGCGATGGCCACACGCTGCTGCTGCCCGCCTGAAAGTTGGAGGGGATACTTTTTTGCCTGATCGGCAATCCCCACGCGGGTCAGATGCATCATGGCGACCTCTTCGGCATCCGCTTTGGGCATCTGCAACCCCAACGTCGGTGTCAAAGTACAGTTTTCAAGCACGGACAGATGCGGAAACAGATTGAAGCTTTGAAATACCATTCCGATTTTTTCACGGATCAACCGTTGATTGCGGCCCTTCTTTTCGACTTCGACACCGTCGACGATGATATCGCCTTCCTGATGGTGCTCCAACTGGTTGATACAGCGGATCAACGTGGATTTCCCCGAACCCGACGGGCCACAGATCACGAATTTCTCACCGTCACGGATCGACAGGTTCACGTCCTTCAAGACATGGAACTGTCCGTACCATTTATTGAGGCCAACAACCTCGATCATGCGCTTTGATGTTGTCATTATCGGTCCCGCCCCGTTGCCAGTTTCTTTTCCAAGCCGATCGAATAGGAAGACATCGCAAAGCAGAACAGGAAGTAGATCAGCGAGACGACAAAGAACGGCTCGATGAACAGACCCAGCCATTTGGTATCCTCACCGATGGCCCGCGCCATATTCATCAGATCGAACAACCCGATGATCGACACCAGTGTCGTGTCCTTGAACAGGCCGATGAAGTTGCCCACGATGGCAGGGATCATGATCTTCAAGGCTTGCGGCATCACGATCTGGAAGGTCGTTTGCCAATACGTCAGGCCAAGCGAATGCGCCGCCTCGTATTGCCCTTTCGGGATCGCCTGTAGCCCGCCGCGGATCACCTCGGCCATATAGGCGGCCGCAAACAGGCAGACCGCAACAATCGCGCGCAGCAACTGGTTCACCTCGGTACCCGCCGGCATAAAAAGCGGCAGCATCGTGTTGAACATGAAAAGGATCGTAATCAACGGCACCGAGCGGAACAATTCGATGAACAGCGTCGACAGCATCGCGATCACCGGCAGATTGGAGCGCCGCCCGAGGGCAAGCAAAATACCCGCAGGCAACGAAAACGTAATACCGATGCCGGAAATCACAAGCGTCAGGAAAAGCCCGCCCCAGAACCGCGTGCGCACTTCGGTAAACGACACCATCGAAACAATGACACACGCCAGTACAAACAGCGCCAACAGCGCCAGCTTCTGCGTTCTTTTCTGCGTGACCTCGGGGGCATCCCCCTGACCAACGGCATCGATTAGCCAGCTTCCCGCACTTTTGCCTTTGAACGTCTCGGACAGCGCCGTGGCCCAGACCCAGATAAGCCCGCTCAGGCCCGTCGCAATCAGCGCCGTCCAAAAGACCCCCTTGTCGCCGCCCATAAAGAAATAGCTCGCAAGGAACGGATACAGCATCACCGCCGACAGCCCGATCGAGATTTTCGACGTCACCCGCGGCATCCACAACGGTACCATCCACATAACAAGCGCCAGAACGCCAAGATTGATCCGCCAGACCTGATCTTTGGGATAAAGCCCGTAAATCAGGTTGTCGAACCAAAGCGCGACACCGGGCCAACACGCCCCGGACCGGCCAACAAGGTCCAGACACTCGCGCCGGCTTTCGGCCGTCCAGACCGCGTTGAACAAGGCCCAGTTCAACACCCCGCTCAACAGGCTGAACGCAAGATAGGCCCCCAGAATGGTCATCAAGGTATTCGTCACGTCGGCAAACAGGTTCTTGCGCAGCCATCCGACGATGCCAGAGCTGTCTATCGGGGCGGGGCGATCGGGAGCGGGTTGAAAAATCTCGGTACTGCGGGTCATACTCAACGCTCCTTAAGCTGAACGCGTTTGTTATAGACGTTCATCATGAGCGATACGAAAAGGCTCACAGTACAATAAAATCCCATCGTCATCGCGACGATCGGAATGGCGCGACCCGACTGGTTCAGCGACGTGTTCATCCACACGCTGACCAGATCAGGAAACCCGATGGCAATCGCCAGCGACGAGTTCTTGGTGACATTAAGGTATTGGCTGATCAGCGGCGGGATGATCACAAGCATCGCCTGCGGCAGCACCACGCGGCGCAATGTCCAGTTGGCGGGTAGATTGAGCGCACCGGCCGCTTCCAGTTGGCCCTTCGAGACAGACTGGATGCCCGAGCGCACGATCTCTGCGATAAAACACGAGGTATAGGCCGATAGCGCAACAATCAGCGCGCAAAAGCTGGGCGGCACAGACATTCCGCCAACATAATTGAATCCCTTGAGGACAGGTATGTCCCAAGTGATCGGGGCACCAAGGGCCAGATGGGCCAGAAATGGCGCAACGATAACAATCGCAAGTCCGGTCCGGATGGCGGGAAAGGCCTCTCCGGTGCGGTCAAGCCGGCGCACCGACCAGACATAAAGCGCAATCGCGCCCACAAACGACGCCACAATCACGGCCATCAAAATGCCGAAGCCCTCTCCGGCAACCGGCGCAGGTAAATAGAAACCCCGATTGTTCAGGATCATGCCATCAAGAATTTCGATGCTTTGCTTGGGGCGGGGCAGCAGGTTGAAGACGCCGAAGTACCAGGCGATGATTTGCAACAAAAGCGGCGTGTTCCGGATAACCTCGATATAGGTCCGAGCAACGGCCGAAATGATCCAGTTGTTCGATAGCCGTGCCAGACCGACAATCATGCCAAGCAAAGTCGCGAAAAAGATCGACACCACCGCAACAAGCAGGGTGTTCATTATACCCACCGCGAAAACACGTAAATATGTGTCGCCCTCCTGGTAGGGGATCAGCGTGAATCCTATTCCGAAGCCCGCCGAGACATCCAGAAAACCGAAGCCGGCAGATAGATTACGGGCATTCAGATTTGTGATGGTGTTCCGCGTCAACCAGATAATGAGACCGAAAAATATCACAAGTGTCACCACCTGAATAATTGTCGCTCTAATTCTGGCATCATAGAGTGCGCGGCTGAATTTGCTGCGCTCGTCTTGCGAAAATGTCTCTGGGGAAGCGGTCATGGGAGCCATCGGCCTTTCGGGAGGTTCACAGAAAACACCGCCCCCTTCAGGCAAGGGGGCGGTGTCAAGTCACGGCTCGGCTTAGCGGAAGGGAGGAGCGTAGATGATGCCGCCCTTGGTCCATGACGCATTCAAAGTACCCTCGCGCGGGATACCGATGAGCGTATCGGCGCCGACGTACTTTTCGTAAATCTCGCCGTAGTTTCCGACAGCTTTAAGCACGTCGACCATGAATGTCGGGCTTACACCCAGACCTTCGCCGATGTTGCCTTCGCTGCCCAGCAGACGGGCGATGTTGGGATCACCAGAGGCTGTCATCTCTTCGACATTTGCCGATGTTATGCCCATTTCTTCGGCATTGATGATGCCAAAGATGACCCAACGCACCAGATTGGCCCATGCGTCATCGCCCTGACGGACGACCGGACCAAGCGGCTCTTTCGAGATGGTTTCAGGCAAAAGCATGTGAGCGGCAGGGTCCGGAAACGCAGAGCGACGTGCCGCAAGACCCGATTTATCGTTGGTATAGGCGTCGCAGCCACCCCCGAGATAGGTCTCGACCAGAACGTTCACGTTCTCGTTTGTGACGGGGGTAAAGCTCATGCCGTTGGCACGGAAGTAATCCGCAAGGTTAAGCTCTGTCGTGGTTCCCGTAAGGACGCAAACCGTGGCACCATCAAGATCCATCGCCGATGCGATACCGGAATCCGCAGGCACAAGAAAACCCTGCCCGTCATAGAAATTGACCGTGGTGAAATCGAGGCCAAGCTGCGTGTCGCGCACGGCCGTCCAGGTCGTCGTTCTGGACAACATGTCGCTTTCGGAGTTCGCAAGCGCGGTAAAACGCACAGCAGAGGTCACCGACTGGAATTCCACCTTGTCGGCATCCCCGAAGATCGCCGCCGAAACACCGCGGCACAGGTCGACATCCATACCAGACCATGTGCCGTCTTCGGCCAGCGCATAGAACCCCGGCGTCGGAAGGCCGACCTGACAGTTCAGAATGCCGCGCTCTTTAACAGTTGCAAGCGTATCTTGCGCAATAGCAGGCGCACCGGCACCAACGGCCAGTGCGGCACATAACAGAGTATTCAATCGCATCAGTATTTCCCCATTTTCAGCAGCGGCGGTTTCAGTCCACCAATGCACCGACCCTTGGACGGGACATCTTTTCGCTCAATGCAAGAAGCGTAAATTAGATGTTAAGCTGTTAAATATCGCACGATATCGCACAATAATGCAGCGAACGGCGCGAATTTTACTCACCGTACGAGAATGCGGCCTATCCGGACACGCACCGCTGCGCAGGGGGTTGGGGCTTTGCCCTGCGCGATCTACGGTGAACCGCGGCCCGTGCCGTCTAAATTTTAGAGGAGACATCCCGTGCTTGAGCTGAACAAGGAATTTCTGAAAGGTGCGTTTCCCGCGCTGGGTCAAGGACAGGTGTATCTGGACAATGCAGGCGGCTCGCAGGTCGCACAGCACGTGGCCGACCGACTGACAGAGTACCTGTTCACCGCCAACGTACAGCTTGGCGCAAGTTATGGAGCATCGGTCAAGGCCGGCGCAATGGTCGACGCAGGTCGCGCCGCGCTGGCGAGCCTGTTGAACGCGCAACGCCCCGAGGAAGTTATTATGGGGGCCACAAGCACACAATTGCTGGGGCAATTGTCACAGGCATTGGTGCAAAACTGGGCTGCTGGCGACGAGGTCATCGTCACGAACTTCGATCATGAGGCCAACATCGGGCCGTGGACCAAACTGACAAGCCAAGGGATCGTGATAAAGGAATGGAAGATGCGGGCCGGTGAACACACGCCGAACCTTGATGATTTGCGCGCGTTGTTGTCCGACAAGACACGGCTTGTGGCGGTCACGCATGCCTCGAATATTTACGGCACCATCAACGACGTTGCGGCAATGGCCGAAATCGTGCGCCAGGCGGGTGCGTTGATCTGTGTTGACGGGGTCGCGTTCGCGCCCCACCGTGCGGTTGATGTTCAGGCCCTTGGCGTCGATTTTTACGTCTTTTCCGTCTATAAGGTGTACGGCGCGCACTTTTCGGCGCTTTACGGGCGCTATGACGCGCTGCTGGCGGCGGGCAACATCAATCACCGTTTCTTTACCCGTGAAAAGGTTCCGCAAAAGATGGAACCGGGGAATGCCAATTACGAACTGGCGTTCTCGTGCACAGGTGTCGTTGATTATTTCGAGGATTTTGCCAAAGCCCACGGCATAAACTCCAAAGGGCGCGCCGCCATCGAGGCGTCTTTCGCGCTGATCGCCGATCACGAAGAAAACCTCTCCGAGCGGCTTCTGGCCTATTTGCGCGCGCGCCCGGATGTGACGATTATCGGGCCTGAAGTGGCAGACAAGGCGATCCGCGTGCCGACGATCTCATTCGCGATCAAGGGACGCAGTTCGCGCGATATCGTCGAGGCGGTCGACCCTACAGGGATCGGCATCCGGTTCGGCGATTTCTACTCCCGCGGGCTGGTGGATGATCTGGGACTGGAGAACCCCGACGGGGTGATCCGTGTCTCGGCTGTTCACTACAACACCACCGACGAAATCGACGCGTTGATTGCGGTACTGGAGGCGGCTTGATGCAGTTCGATACGATCATCAAGGGCGGCACAATCGTAACGGCCGCTGATACCTACCGCGCCGATGTCGGCATCAGCGACGGACGCATCGTGGCGATTGCCGCCGATTTGACCAGTTCCGATCCGGCCAATACCACAGAGATCATCGACGCCAGCGGCCTGCTGGTGATGCCCGGAGGCATCGACAGCCACGTGCACATCGCGCAACCTTCGGGGGACGGTGTCACGATGGCGGATGATTTCGAAAGCGCCACCCGCTCGGCGGCCTTTGGCGGGCACACAACGCTTTTGCCGTTCTGCCTGCAAGCAAAGGGGCAATCCCTGCGCGAGGCCGTCACGTGGTATCACGGCCTTGCCGATGGAAATTGCTACACCGACGTCAGCTTTCACCTGATCATCACCGACCCCACGCCACAAGCACTGGGTCAGGACCTGCCAGCCCTTGTCAGTGACGGCTACACCTCGGTCAAGGTTTTCATGACCTACGAGGGCATGAAGCTCACCGACAAGGAAATTCTGCAAACGCTCGAGGCGGCCAAGATTTGCGGCGCATTGCCGATGGTTCATGCCGAAAACGACGACGCGATCGAGTTTCTGCGTGACCGCGCGGCAGATCGCGGCGAGGTCGCACCCAAGTACCACGCCACAACCCGCCCTATCCCCGCCGAGCGAGAGGCCACCCACCGCGCCATCGCGCTGGCCGAGATCATCGGCGTGCCCATCGTGATCGTCCATGTGTCGAACGGCGACGCGATTGACGAGATCAAGGCAGGACGCGCGCGTGGCAGCAAGGTATTCGCGGAAACCTGCCCGCAATACCTTGTGCTGACAGCCGAGGATCTGGACACAACCGGATTTGACGGGGCGAAATATGTCTGCTCCCCGCCACCGCGTGACACCGCAAGTCAGGCCGCCTGTTGGGCGGGGCTGGAGCAGGGCGTCTTTGACGTGTTTTCATCGGATCACTGCCCGTTTCGCTATGACGATATCGAAGGCAAACAGCACCCCGAAGGCCTCAAAAGCTTCAAATGGGTCCCGAATGGCATACCTGGGGTCGAAACCAGCCTGCCGATCCTGTTTTCCGAAGGGGTCAGCAAGGGCCGGATCGACCTGCAACGCTTTGTGGCGCTCAGCTCGACCAATCATGCCAAGATGTACGGGCTGTATCCAAAGAAAGGGACCATCGCCGTCGGGTCCGACGCCGATCTGGTGCTGTGGGATCCCGCGCGCAAGGAAGTCCTGCGTCAGGAAATTTTGCATCACGGGGCCGATTACACACCGTTCGAGGGGATCAACGTGACCGGCTGGCCTGTGCGCACGATCCTGCGCGGGATGACACTGGTCGAGGACGGAGCCCTCAAGCAGCCAAAGGGCGTGGGCAATTATCAATCCCGCGCTAAATCCGGCCAGCCGTTAGAGGCCTAAAGCTTTTAACCGTCCCGCCTGTCGCACAGCAAGCACATCCACCTCGGACATGGCCGCGCGCGACAGGCCACCGCCGGGCTTACGCAATCCGGCGTGCGCAATGACCCCTTGTTTTGCAAGAGAGTATTTCCGGATCGCCAAGCCCATACCGGGCTGCGCCTCGTAGCGGATCATCGGCATGTAGGCGTCAAAAATATCGCGCGCACGCTCCAGATCGCCCGACGCAAAGGCCGCCATGACCTGTGCCATCATTTCAGGATATCCGAATCCGGTCATGGCGCCGTCGGCCCCGCGCAACAATTCCTCAAGCAGGTACATCCCGCCATTTCCGCACAGGATCGAGATCCGCCGCGCACCGGCATCAGAAGCCTGCCGCAGAGTTGTGATTTTCTCAAGTCCCGGCCAATCCTCGTGCTTGAGCATCACACAGGTCGGGCAATCCTCGACGATTTTCAGAATGACCGAAGGCGAGATGACAACCCCCGTCGCCAACGGGAAATCCTGCAACACGAACGGCGCAGAGCCAAGCGCCTGTGCGGTGTCGTGGTAATATCCGGTAATCTGCGCGTCCGTGCGCAAGGAAGAGGGCGGCGCGACCATCACCCCGGCGGCGCCTGCATCCATCGCCGTGTTGCTCAGCGCGGTCATGGCTGCAAACCCGGGCGCCGAGACGCCGACGATCACCGGCACACGGGTTCGGGCCGTGACCCGTTTGACCACCTCTACGGCCTCTTGTTCCGAAAGCTTTCCCGCCTCGCCCATCATGCCCAGAATGGTCAGCCCGGTGGCCCCTTTTTCGACATAGGCCTCGACCATCCGGTCGATACTGTCGAAATCAAGGGCACCATCCGGCAAAAAGGGCGTCACGGCGATGGTGAACACGCCCGTTGTGGTTTCATCCAGCATGATCAAGTCTTTCGCGTTTTCGAGACAATTCAGGTTTATGGGACAGGCCCAGCGCGATCTGGCCCAGCGCCATGCTGACCGCCGCCTGAGAGGGCTCTACCACAGGCAGTCCGGTGGCGTCGCGCAACGGGCCAAGGTACTTTGACATCCCCGCGCAGCCCATGATCAGAACATCGGCACCGTCTTCGTCGCGCAGGCGTTTTCCGGTGGCGATCATGGCCGCAAGGCTTTTGTCCGTATCCGCAAGATCCGCCACCCCCAAACCCAGCGCACGATCCCCTGCAAGCCGGTCCAGAACCCCCATCGCCCCGAATGCCCGCAGGTGACGCCGCACCGAAGACGGCAAAATGGCGATAACACCGAATTTGTGCCCCAGCGTCAGCGCGGTCATGACCGCGGCCTCCTGTATGCCCACAACCGGCAGGTGCGTCTGGTCCCGCAGGGCATGCAACCCCGGATCACTAAAGCACGCCACGACAAAGCCTGCCGCATCCGTCTGGCGGGCCGCCAGCGCAAGCATCGGCGCAATCGTCAAATCCGCCTGCTGCTGGCTTTCGATGCCCGCAGGCCCTTCGGCCAGTGTCAGACAACGGATCGGGGTGCCGAATTTGCGCAACGGATCAATCGCACCGTCGATCCCGTCAGTAACAATCTGCGAGGAATTGGGATTGATCACAATCAGACTGGTCATGCGCCGGCCCTCGTCGCTGACTGGATCTCGATCTGGTAGCCTTCGGGGTCGGTAAACACAAACGCCCTGATCCCGAGGGCGTCATTCACAAAAAGCTTTGACAGATTTTCCAACTCCTCGGCCTTGGCATAAGCATACCAATCGTCCACAGCCGGAACACGGATGCACAATTGCACCGGCTTTACGGGGGCCCATTTGTTCATGCCCTTCGCCTCGTCCACCAACCCGACATGGGCTCCTTCGCAAATGCGGTAGATTTTGCACCAGCCTTGATCAATTGCCAGCGGCAGGCCCAGAATGTCTTCGTAGAACCGCATGGCAGCCGGCAAATCGCGGTAATAGAAAAATGTAATCGCCAGTTGGCTGGCGCCCTGCGGTCTGTTCATGCCGTCTCCTTGAGCTTTTGTTCCATCACCCGCCGCAAGCATGGCTTGCGCGCCGTCACGGCCCGTTTTGTCACCATCGGACTGCGGGTGTCGGGACGCAAGTGCCGTTGTGAAGCGACGCCCGACATTTCAAGGCCCGCCCTGCAATTGCCCGATCTCCAATTGCCCGACATCAAGCGTGCCGTCAGCGGCCATTTCCAGCACCCCCGCCTCAAGACGCCCCCCTAAAGCACGCAACGGGTTGTACAAATACAGCCACGGCGGGTCACGTCGCAACGCGAAGTAGGCCGCCTGATACAGGGCCTCGCGCGATGAGTCATCAGATGTTGTACGACCCGCATCAAGCAGCGCCTCGACCGACGCATTGTGATAGCCCTGCCACCACGAGCCCGCGCTGCGCGCGTCCAGCTTTTCATAAAGCACGCGAAAGGTGCTCATAGGGCTGGAGTCGAACACACACAGATCTCCGATTTCCTTACGTCGCACCCTGTGGGCATAAGCCTCGCGATCGGGATGAACCGTGATATCCAGAGAAATACCGAAACCGGCCAATTGCTGCCCCAGACAGACCGTCAGCAGCTCTGCCTCGTCCGGCAACCGTGTCGGGCAATCCACTTTCAATGTCAGCCCACCGTCATAGCCCGACGTTTGCAGCAAACCGCGCGCCTGTTCAGGGTCGTAAAGCGGCCGGGCCGCCACGGGCGCACCGAAATGATGCGCACTTACAAAACCATCAAGCGGAACCGCAGCCCCGCCCAGCACGTCCTTGATCAACCGCTCGCGGTCGATTGCCATATTCAGGGCACGACGCAACACAGGGTCTTTTAACGGGCCGGTCCGACAGTTGAAAAGGAAGATAATCGCAACCGGATCAAGATAGGTCGAAACCGTAAACGCGGGCGTGCTGGGCGTGTCGTACGGAACCCGGTTGGCCACCGCGACATCGCCGTTGCGAAGCATCTCCAGCCGCTTTTGCGCACTGGCCTGCCCATGCCACTCGATCGCGGGCCGCGCCGGTGCGGGCAAAAAATGATCAGGGTTGGCAACCGCAGCAACACAACCCGAAGTCATGCCGCTGACCCGGTAGCGGCCTGAACCGGTGTAGGGATCAAACCGCCCCTCATCAAAGGCCTCGAAACATCGCGGCGACACCAGAAAACATTGCGACAGCACATCCAGAAGATCCGCAACAGGCTCCGGCAGGCGGATTTCTACCGTCAGGCTGTCCAGCGGCGTAATCCGCGCAGCACCCAGATACTGATGCCAGACCCCCGGTGCACCAAGAGTGTACCCTTTGTCGGGGCGTGCAAGGCGGGTCAGGTTTTCACAGACCGCCTGCGCATCAAGTGCCACGCCGTCATGAAAGGTCAGGGCACCACGCAGATGGAATGTAAAACACCTGCCCCCCTGCGACACGTTCCAGCGGGCCGCGACATGAGGCACATGAGTGCGCCCCTGACGGCGGACAAGGGTGTCAAATACCGCATGCAGGATCGACAGCGTGTCACTGTTGTCGGTACAATCATGCGGATCAGTCAAATGAACTTTTGGCTGCGCGATACTAAACGGAACGGTCATGCCTCAATTGTTTCTCAGACACGCCTTGCTGTCTTTCGAAAACGTCGGCGCACCGGAAAATTACAGGCTTTTCGCACGAATGCCGCCCAATGTTTGTGCAGTCGGCACAGCGAAACACCCCTGACAAACGCAAAGGCAAGAATGAGGATCCAAGCCACACGAAGCCGGTTTGCTGCCTCACAGACAAATGTTGACAGATGCAGGGTGCGTACACACGGCGGCGCAGCGGCCCCCGCCGTTGTGATCGCGCCGACCATCGCCCAACGGGACTGCGGGCTGAATGGCATTGCGCCGGGTCAGCCCAAAGGCGCGCAGGGCCTCCCGAACGGCGCCCACAACCATCTTGGGCACAAACAGAGTATCAAACGGCGGCACTTGTACAGGCTGGTCAAGGCGGGAGAGGTCGCGTTCTATCATCGCCGGCCACAGGCGTTTGTGCACCGAGTCTGGCAGCCACATCACACGGTTTCGAGGAATGCCGGGCTGTGATCCACCCGAATGACAAAAACGTTGCAAAGGCGCAGCCTGAATGCGGGCTTCAGGTGCCTCTTGCCGTGCGGAACAAAGAAAAGTGTCAGGCCAAATCCATGGTGGAGAGGGTCTGAGCTGAGCCCCAAGTTCGCTCCAGCATGGCGCGGGGGCCTTGGGGTTAAATATGTGACCTTAGGCGGCCATTTTGTTCATCACCTTTCGCTGCAAAAATTCCATTGGTGTCAGGTTGCCCGATGCTGAATGTGGTCTGCGCCAGTTGCACAACGACGATACGGAACGCTCACAATACCGGTGAGCGTGATATTGTTTACGCTCGGCATCTCTGTATCTGGCGGCGTGTAGAGATAGTGTGCGCTTTTGAACGGGGTGGGGTTTGGGCTGTTCGATACCGTTTGGCGGGTTGCACACAGTGTTTCCCGCTGGACGTTCCTTCCTGGATGTTTGAGAGGTCTGCATGCGCCTCGATCTCCAGTGCAGCCGAGCCTGTTCCGGATACCGCCTCTCATTGCGCATTATCCCAATTATTGGCGCATGTAGTGCCAGCATCAACTGGCGGATGCGATCTTGGTTCGCTCATTCCTGATTCAGACGCAGACTTGATGTCTCGCGATCAGAAACAAGAAGACAATCACGCGCCATTGTTAAATGAAGACGCCCTAACTGGAGTTGTTCGAGCCGCAGGGAAACAGAGAACCACGCAACAGATCGGCTGCCACAGCTACTTCTGGAACACGAGAACCAGCAGCCCGATGCGGGCAACACAAGCAGATCTCCTCATCAAAACGGGGAGAAAGCTGATGTCTTAAACAGGTTGAATGACATCATTTTGAGCGCAAGGCGATCTTGTATGTACAGCAATCGTCGCTGCATCAGGTGATGCTCAACAAAAAAGGTAGTGCGCTGCAATATGCCATGCGGGGACGGCTGACCCGATTGGGACGGTCCGATATCGACACCGTCGATGATGATCTTGGCCGATCCGCTTCCGGCAGTGCCGACCGGGCTGGTTTTGAGCGGATGGTTGCAAAGGTGTGTCTTGGTGCGGTTGCTGCCCGCAGCAGCCGCGACTGGCAACAATTGATCGAGATGTGCCGAGCCGTCGATACTGTGCTCATTGATCGGGAGACAATCGATGCACCACGACAAAGCAACGATACGCTGTTGCCGAGAGTGAAGGTGATCGCTCAACAAATACAAGCTTGATCTGCTGCGGCAGCGGTCACTGGTTGCCCGTTATGCCAAGGCGGAACGAGGGAAATTGATTGTCGCGGCACCGGTCGGCTTCATAAAGGTGAAGGATCGATTGAACGGTGACCCGCTGGAGAAATATCCGGACCGGCGCGTGCAGAAAGCTATCAAGCCGGTGTTCGATAAAGTGTGGGAACTGGGCAGTGCCCGTCAGGCTTTGCTCTGGTTTCTGGAACACGGGTTGAACCTGCTGACAAAACACAAGAATGGTGAGACAGTCTGACATCGACCCTATTACCAAACCATCCACCGGATGATCACTCACCCCGCTTCTGGCGGCGCTTCCGCTTATTGTTAGACCAATGCAGTGGCAGTTTATAATGGCTGGGGCATAACTGTGAAATCCGTTCACAAACCACGAGACGAATGGCGTGCCCTGAAGTCCGGATCGCACGAGGGCTATGCAAGCTGGGAACATGCGGAGGATATACGCAATAGGCCAAGCGATAACGTTCCTGCCCGCTGCCACCACGGTGCCCCAAAGCACGGTAATGCACTGCTGGCTGGTCTGGTGCCGTGCAGGCGCCTGTGGTGGCAAGCTGACGGTTCGCTATTCAGGCGTGGAGCACAATATTCCGCGTCACTCCTGCTGCCTTGGTCAGATGGACAATAATGAACCCAAGTGTACCGCACTTGGCAGATTGCGCGTGGACGATCTCATTGAGGAGGCATTGCTTCAGGTGGTGACGCCGGGTGCCATCCTGGCCGCTCAGCAACCCGAAAGCGAAGCCGTCGAACGACGCGATCAAGTGCGAGAGGCTTTATCACGCGATATGGAAGCTGCCAGATACGTGACTGATCGCGCCTTTCGCCAATACGA
>JBLHUT010000007.1:0-34847 GCA_047629975.1 Paracoccaceae bacterium | reverse complement strand
AATTTGATCGGAAAAGTTTGGTTGTCCTCGCTATAGGAGGTCTTGAAATCTCCTGCTTCACGATAAAACATATGTACGTTCCCCGTTATTTTTGTTGGCGAATACAGATCCGCCAGCGGCTACCGCATGTGCGGCCACCCGCTCTTCGCCATTAACCAGCCTGCGCGAAACAAACCGCGCTGCCACATTTTTTCCCAATTTCAGCGCCATTCCACAGACGCGGGAAGAAGGGGATCGTTTCATGCCGACACTAGACAAACTCAGGCAACTCACCGAATTGCACGACACCGGCGCACTCAGCGACGCAGATTTCAAAGCTGCAAAAACCATGCTGCTGGATGCCGTCCCCGAGGCAGAGGAATCCACAGAAACGTTGATTGAGGCAGAGCCGTTTTCCCCCGCCTCAAGCGACCCGATGCCGACACTGGCTATCGCGATGCTCACGGCGGTGGTCGTGGCGTTGGTCGCCATGCTTACCTTCGGGCTAAAGCTCTCTGCCGGTGCCACAATCGGCATTGCAACGCTGGGGGCGATCACGCTGTTATTGTACCGTGACACCAATGACCCCGCGTGATCCATCCCGCTATACCCGTTCAATGATTTTCTCGCCGAACAGGCCCTGCGGGCGAAACACCAGAAAGAGAAGCGCCAGAACATAGGCAAACCAGTTTTCGGTTGCCCCGCCAACCATCGGCCCGATTGTGAATTCAAACAGCTTTTCGCCCACGCCAATGATCAGCCCGCCAACAATCGCACCCGGGATCGAGGTAAACCCGCCCAGCATCAAAACCGGCAATGCCTTGAGCGCGATGAGGGACAGCGAGAACTGGACACCAGATTTCGCGCCCCACATGATCCCCGCCACCAGCGCCACAAACCCCGCCAGCGACCACACCAGAACCCAGATAAAGCTGAGCGAGATACCAACGCTCAACGCTGCCTGATGGTCATCCGCAACAGCCCGCATCGCGCGGCCCTGCTTGGTGTATTGCGCAAAAGCCACCAACGCGATGACCAGCACAATCGCCACCAAAGTCGCCACAATGTCCAACCGGTCGATAAAGAAGCCGTAAAACCCGTCGCCGCCCAGAAACGCGGTGCTTTCCTCGATCCAGAGAGACCCGCCTTGCGGCAAACCGACATCAAGCTTCTTGATGTCCGATCCCCACATCAGATCGCCGAACCCTTCCATGAAGTATGCAAGCCCGATGGTTGCCATAAACAGGATGATCGGCTCCTGATTGACCAGATGTCGAAAGATAAACCGCTGCACTGCATACGCCAGCACCACCATGACGCCCATCGTCAGAAGGATCGCCAACAACGCCGGCACCTGCCACCCGAAGTCGTGAATGTCAGTGCCAAAGACCGCGTTGATCAAATGGCTGAACGGCACCTGCCCGTCCATGATCCCGACCAGCGTGAGAGCCGCAAACAACGCCATCACCCCTTGCGCATAGTTGAAAATCCCGGACGCCTTGAAGATCAGAACAAAGCCCAGCGCCACAAGCGCATAAAGCACCCCCGCCATCAGCCCGTTCAACACGACCTCTATCCCGTAAAGAAACGTGTCAGACATTATTTCCGGTGCTCCTGTGCTGCGGTCCTGTGCGCGTCTTAATCATGTGCCACCCCCAGATATGCGTCGATCACGTTTTGATTGTTGCGCACCTCGTCGGGCGTGCCATCACCGATTTTCTTGCCGTAATCCATCACTACCACGCGGTCGCTTAGGTCCATGACAACGCCCATGTCGTGCTCGATCAAGGCGATCGTCGTGCCGAACTCGTCGTTCACATCCAGAATAAAGCGGCTCATGTCCTCTTTTTCCTCGACGTTCATGCCTGCCATCGGCTCGTCGAGCAGCAAAAGCTTCGGCTCGGCGGCCAGCGCACGGCCCAGCTCGACCCGCTTTTTCAAACCGTAAGGCAACCGCCCCACCGGTGTTTTGCGGATTGCCTGAATTTCAAGAAAGTCGATCACCCGCTCGACCACGGCACGGTTTTCATTCTCTTCGCGCGCAGCCTTCCCCCACCAAAGCGCCTGATCCAGAATGCTCGACTTCATGTGGGTCAACCGGCCTGTCATGATGTTGTCCAGCACGCTCATCCCCTCGAACAGCGCAATATTCTGGAACGTGCGCGCAATGCCAAGCCGCGCCACCTGAAACGGGCGCATCGGGCCACGGCGCGCGCCCTTGAACCATACCTCGCCCTCTTGCGGGTTATAAAACCCGCTGATCACGTTGAGCATACTTGATTTTCCGGCACCGTTCGGCCCGATGATGGCACGGATTTCGCCCTCTCGAATGTCGAACGAAATGTCTTTGATCGCGACCACCCCGCCGAACTTCAGGGTGATGTTCTTCATCTCCATCATCACGCCGCCGATCTTGCGACCGTCCGCCGTGGTGTAGCCTTCTGCGATATCCTTCATTCTGCTGCCATCCGCTTTGTCTGTTGCACAACGGCCGCATCCTGAAGCGAGAGCGTCGCCGAGATCGAGCCCTTGCGCCCATCCTCGTAGGTAACTTCCGTCGTTGTCGAAACCTCGATCGAGCCGTCGTACAGGGCCGCAATCAGGTCGGCGTATTTCTCTTCGATGATCCGGCGGCGTACCTTGCGTGTCCGCGTCAACTCTCCGTCGTCGGCATCCAGCTCTTTGTGCAGAACGATAAACCGCGCGACCTGACACCCCGAAAGCATCTTGTCGTGCGCCACGCTTTTGTTGACCTCTTCCACATGACCACGGATCGCGCCGATCACCTGCGGATGCTTGGCCAGATCCAGATAACCGCCATAGGCGATGTTGTTACGCTCGGCCCAGTTGCCCACCGCATTCAGGTCGATGTTGATAAAGGCCGTGCACATCTCGCGCCCGTTGCCGAACACAACAGCCTCCAGAATATTGGGGAAAAACTTGAGTTTGTTCTCGACGTATTTGGGCGCAAACATCCGCCCGTCCGCCAACTGCCCGACATCCTTGGCCCGGTCGATAATGCGCAAATGGCCGGTTTCGGGTTCGATAAAGCCCGCGTCCCCCGTGGCAACCCAGCCTTCGGCGTCCTTGGTATCGGCCGTGCTTTCTGCATTCTTGTAATAATATTCGAACACCCCCGGCGAGCGATAGAACACCTCGCCATTCTCGGCGATACGCAATTCGACACCCGGTGTCGGTGTGCCCACCGTATCGGCGCGCACTTCGTTGTCTTTTTGCTGCGTGATGAACACGCTGGCTTCGGTTTGTCCGTAAAGCTGTTTCAGGTTTATCCCGAGCGAGCGGTAAAAGTCGAAAATCTCGGGGCCGATCGCCTCTCCGGCGGTATAGCCAACCCGGATGCGGCTGAAACCGAGCGTGTTCTTGAGCGGCCCGTAAATCAGTATTTCGCCCAACTGATAGGTCAGCCGGTCAACGGCACCCACAGGTTTGCCATCAAGGATCGCGGGGCCTACCCGTTTGGCCACGGCCATAAACCGGTCAAAAAGCCACTTCTTGATCCGGCTGGCATCCTCCATCCGGATCATCACATTCGTCAATTGCTGCTCGAACACACGCGGCGGCGCAAAATAATAGGTCGGCCCGATTTCGCGCAGGTCGGTCATCATCGTTTCGGCACTTTCGGGGCAATTCACGCAAAAGCCGGTGAATGTCGCCTGCCCGATGGAAAAGATGAAGTCCCCCACCCACGCCATCGGCAAATAGGCCAGCACCTCGTCTCCGGCTTGCAGATGATCGAAGTGACCAGAGTTTTTCGAGGTCTCGATGATATTACGGTTCGACAGCACAACGCCCTTGGGTTTGCCGGTTGTGCCGCTTGTGTAAAGCATCACGCAAGTGCTGTCGTAGTCCAGCTTGGCCTGACGCGCCGTCAGTTCGGGCTCCAACCGGTCCGCGGCCTCGCGACCCTGTGCCATGACCTGCCGCAGATCGTGAAGCCGTGTATGATCGTACCGGCGCAATCCGCGCGGATCCAGATACAGGATATGGTCGATCGCCCCCAGACGTTCTTGTACCTCGATGACCTTGTCGACCTGCTCCTGATCACCGGCAATGACAAAGCGCGCGCCGCAATGCTCCATCACATAGGTCATCTCTTCGGCGACTGCGTCCTGATATAACGGCACCGGAACCCCGCCTGCCATCTCGGCGGCAATCATCGCCATGTAAAGCTCGGGCCGGTTGCGCCCGATGACAGCAACATGTTCGCCCTCGCCCAAGCCCAGATCCAACAGGCCCAGCGCCATTCCCTCGACTTCGACCAAAGCCTGTGACCACGTCCAGCTTTGCCAGATGCCGTATTCTTTTTCACGGTAGGCAGGTCGGTCACCAAAAATGCGTGCATTGCGGCGCAAAAGCCCCGGAATAGAACATTCCTCACCCTTAGGTGTGATTTCGGCCATCAACGATCTCCTCCCCATGACGCGACATTGCGCGTCCGCCCGATTTTCGGGTCTGATGGACTATAGGATGCCCCGACCATGGGCCGTCAACAATTTTTTCCGAAATTCCGACAACTTACCGCACCCCGCACTGCCAAACATCCGCCAGACTGCGGTGCAATTCAACAATCCAAGGACGCTAGCCCGCTACAAATAGCTGCGTGCGCCCCTCGTCAGACAGCCACCAAACATGCCCGTCCTCGATGACAGCCACCGTCAATGGCCCGCCATAAGCAGCCCCCGTGTCGATATTCAAACGGTTCGCATACAGGCTTGGTTGTCCCACCGGCGAGTGTCCGTGCACCACCAGCGCGCCGTGATCACGACGATCCGACAAAAACGGCTCGCGGATCCACACAAGATCATCCTCGGTCTGCTGGTCCAGTGCGACCCCCGGCCGCACACCTGCATGGCAAAAGAACACGTCCGGCACGGACCACGACGGATGCAGCCCCTCCAGAAACAGCCTGTGCCGCGCGGGAACATTTGCAACCGCTTGGGCGTGGATATCCGCGATGGCGCGGCCCTCGCTTGCATCCACCCCGTAAGAGGCAAGCGTTGCGCGACCACCAATTGTGGCTTGCAACCAGTACAAATCATCCCGCAGCGGATCGCGCCTGTCGGCATCACACAGGAAATACGCCATCATACGGTCGTGATTTCCCCGCAAGAAAACCCAAGGCGCGCCCGCGTCGGCACCCGCAATCAGGTGATCCAGAACACCGGACACGTCCGGCCCACGGTCGCAAAAATCCCCCAGATGCACCACCGGCGCATCCATGTCCCCCCACAGCGCCCGGTCAAGCGCGATGCGCCGGTGCGCTGCGCGCAACAACTCCAGTTGCCCGTGAATATCTCCGATCGCATAAACCCGCATAACGCTCCCTGTCCGGCTGCTTTGCCATGTCCGCAACCATTCCTGTCACAAAACCGAAAACGGGCGCCACCCCGAAATCCGCAGGAAGCGCCCGTCAAAGGCTTGTTTTCTTGGAAAAAGCCCGCCAAAGCGGCTATGACACCGCAAATGCCAGCGGCTTGACCGACTGGAACATGCCCGTCGCAACCAACTTGGCAACGACCGCCTCAGGGATCGCATCGTCCACGTACAAAAGCGCAATCGCGTCACTGCCCCGATCTGCACGCCCCAGCGTAAAGTTGGCGATGTTCACACCGTTCTCGCCAAGGGTCTGACCCAAGACACCGATGATCCCCGGCACGTCGATATTGGTGGTGTAAAGCATATGCGCCCCGACCTCGGCATCGATATTGATGCCCTTGATCTGGATAAACCGTGGCTTGCCATCCGAAAACACCGTGCCCGCAATCGACCGCTCGCGTTTGCCGGTGACCACCGTGACCTTGATATACGCATCGAACACGCCGGTCTTTGCCTGCGTTGTCCGGCTGATCTTGATCCCGCGATCCTTGGCCAGAACCGGCGCGGAAACCATGTTCACATCCGGATTACTTGCCTTCATCAACCCCGCAATCGCCGCACAATTCAGCGCATCAAGGTTCATCTGGGAGACTGTCCCGTCATACAGGATGTTGACCGCCTTGATCGGCTCGTCCGTCAATTGCCCGACAAAGGCTCCCAGATGCTCGGCCAGTTTCAACCACGGCCCCATGACCTTGGCTTCCTCGGCCGTTACCGAAGGCATGTTCAGCGCGTTGCTCACCGCACCGCTCAACAGGTAATCCGACATCTGCTCGGCGACCTGAATCGCGACATTTTCCTGAGCCTCGGTTGTGGCCGCACCCAGATGCGGTGTCACGACCACGTTGGGCAGGTTGAACAGCGGGCTTTCGGTTGCGGGCTCCTGAGCAAACACGTCAAACGCCGCCCCTGCCACGCGCCCCTCTTTGAGCGCCTCGGCAAGTGCTGCTTCGTCCACCAGACCGCCGCGGGCACAATTGATGATCCGCACACTCGGCTTCATCTTTGCAATCGCCTCGCGGCTCAGAATATTGCGTGTCTTTTCGATCAACGGCACGTGCAGCGTGATGAAATCCGACTTGGCCAACAACTCGTCCAGCTCGACCTTGCGCACCCCGATCTTGTCGGCGCGCTCCTCGCTCAGGAACGGATCAAACGCGATAACCTTCATCTTCAGGCCCAGCGCGCGGTCGCAAACGATGCCACCGATGTTACCCGCGCCGATCACGCCCAGCGTCTTGTTGGTGACCTCGACGCCCATAAACCGGCTCTTTTCCCACTTGCCCGCGTGGGTCGAGGCATTGGCCTCGGGAATTTGGCGTGCCACGGCCATCATCAGGCTGATCGCATGTTCTGCCGTGGTGATCGAATTACCGAACGGCGTGTTCATCACGATCACGCCCTTTTTTGACGCCGCCGCAAGATCCACGTTATCGACACCGATGCCGGCGCGGCCGATAACCTTAAGGTTGGTCGCCGCGTCAAGCAACTTGGCTGTGGCCTTTGTTGCCGACCGGATCGCAAGGCCGTCGTACTGGCCGATTACCTCTAGCAAACGGTCTTTGTCCTTGCCAAGTTTCGGCTCGAAATCAACGTCGATGCCTCGATCGCGAAAGATCTGGACGGCGGTTTCCGACAGGCTGTCGGACACAAGTACTCTGGGGGCCATCATTGGCGCTCCTTGAATTGGGGCGGTGCGGCTGTGCACCGGAAATTCGGATTTGAAAGGACAAGGGCGCGCGCACCCTTGTCTGTTGTATCAGGCAGGCTGTGCTGCGATCTCGGCCTCAAAGGCCCAAGTAATCCAGGGCATCAGGGTCGCCACGTCCGATGTCTCCACCGTGGCCCCGCACCAGATCCGCAAACCCGCAGGCGCATCGCGGTACGCCCCGATATCCAGCGCGACACCGGACGCCTCAAGCCGCTTGGCCACTGCCTTTGCAAAAGACGCACCCTCGATGATCCGCGTATCCGTGAACTTCAGACACACGCTGGTGTTGGACCGCGTCGCCGGGTCCACCGCCAGAAAATCGATCCACGGGGTGTCCTGCACAAAGCGTGCGATCGCGGCGGCATTGGCATCGGCCCGCGCAATCAGACCCTTGAGTCCCCCCACCGACTGCGCCCAGTCCAGTGCAAAAAGATAATCCTCGACACACAGCATCGACGGCGTGTTGATCGTGGCTCCGGTAAATATCTCTTCGATCAGCTTGCCGCCCTTGGTCAGGCGGAAAATCTTGGGCAGGGGCCACGCGGGCGTATAACTTTCAAGCCGCGCAACAGCGCGCGGGCTCAGGATCAGCATCCCGTGCGCCGCCTCGCCGCCCAGAACCTTTTGCCAGCTATAAGTTACCACATCCAGCTTGTCCCAAGGCAGGTCCATCGCAAACGCGGCACTGGTCGCATCGCACAACGTCAGCCCGTCGCGGTCCGCCGGTATCGCGTCACCATTCGGCAACCGCACGCCGCTGGTCGTACCGTTCCACGTGAAACAAACGTCACGATCAAAATCCAGAGTGTCAAAATCGACGATCTCGCCGTACGCCGCCTCATGGACCCGCGCGTCAAGCTTCAGCTGCTTGACCGCATCGGTGACCCATCCGGCCCCAAAGCTTTCCCACGCGACCATCTCGACCGGTCGCTGGCCCAGCATCGTCCACATCGCCATCTCATAGGCACCCGTGTCAGACGCCGGAACGATCCCGATCCGGTAATCTGCGGGGATGCCTAGTATCTCGCGGGTGGTTTCGATCGCGGCTTTCAGCTTGGTCTTGCCAATGCTCGCCCGGTGGCTTCGGCCCAAAGGCGCATCCGACAAGGCATCCAGCGAAAAGGTCGGGGGTTTGGCACAAGGGCCAGAAGAAAAACGCGGGTTTGCCGGCCGCGTTGCCGGTTCGTTAATAGCCATTGCTGCTATCCTTCCAGATAAGCGCCCTTCGTTGGGGAAGGGTGTCCCACCTCCGGAGATACAGATCCCCAGTAAAAACAGCAATAGGCAAAGGCACTTGCCCTGCGGGTAAATGTACCCCTTTTGCGGAACGATGCAGGGACGCATGTTTCCTGTTGGCACAAGTCTGACCCAAAAAATCATGCGTTGTTCCACAGAAATTGAACCGGAAAGCAAGCTGCACAAACAGTCGGAAACTACGAGATAGAGACACCAGACAAAAAACCGTTGAGAGAGCTGGTACTCACCTCAACGGCCAATTCGAAAAGTTCTCTTCTGCCTCAATACACTCATACAGTTCATTTCTGGCAAGGCGGGAGGTGCGCGCGACGAAGCCGCCCAAAACCAAATACCGAGACCAGGCCCGCCAAGAGCATTCCAGCTGTGCCTGGAAGCGGGACGGCGGCCGTTGTGTATTCAGGCGACAAGTTGCCCAAGAGGCTGAATTCGTAGCTACCATCAGAGAAACTGTATACAGGCGGCCTACCGCTTGCGGCTTGAAGTGCGCCCCTACTCGGCACTGTCACCGTGCGCCCATCAAGAAGCGTAGCAAGGAAGCCTTCGGAGCGGTCGTCGGGCACATCGAACAAGGTTGTTACGCCTGAAAGGACTTTAAAATCTTCGCCCAGGACCTGCCCCCAGTATGCTGAGTCGCTGCGAAAAAAGGTACCGGATTGGGATCCGTCAGAATTGAAGTCGTCGATGATATTCAGTTCAAAGCCCCCCGCGGTATTGAGACTAAAGTTTGGGAGTTCTCCCGTGCCATTGGCGATGCCCGTGGCGACTGTCGCGTCTCGCACGTCGTAATTGCCATACAAGTACTGAGCGGTCGACCCACTGCTGAGCGTGGATTGACGGACGCGCACGCCCAACGTGAAAGATATGCTGTAGTCTTGCGTGAAAAAGGTTGGGTCCGGGTCGAAATTTTCCTCGCCCAAAATCCAATCTGAGTAAACCCAATTCGACGCGGAAAAGGTGACGCGAACGTCGCCAACCATTGGCTCGGTTATCGTCGTTGCCCCCTGCGACAGCGTCGCAGAAAAGGCAAAGGCGCTGAAAAGCAGGCCAAATCCTACGCTCCGGTGCCTGAGGTAACTCCAATTAGAGATTTCTCTTATCATCTGACATTTTACAAATAAAACAATTCGCGCTCACTGGCCTTAGTTAATTAAAATCGTGCCGCCACTCAGCGCATCGGTCAAGAATTTTGTCCTGCCGTGCTAATATCTGAGCGCCTTGAACTTTATTTGTACGCGATTTCTGATTCTGGCGAATGGTGGCCTCTTTTTCGATATTGCTTGTCCGATGTCTGTGGCTTTTTCGTTTCCTCGATCTCCCGATCGACCACAGAAACCGGAAATACTCCGGCTTTCAAATCCGTAAATCTGTGCTGCGGATGTCGATGTCGGAAATGTCATGGCCCCGACCGCGCTAGTTCACAACGGGGACACGACTGGTAGGGAGCGCCAAACTACGCTACTTTCCGCCGCAACCTGCCTCTCTGACCGGAACCTGACTGCATGTACGTTGTGACCCTGCTGACCAATCCCGCGCGCCCCCACCTAACGACCGATAGCGTGGCGTCGCTTTCCGCCACATGGGGCGGCCCGCACACACCGACGTGGCTTTCGCCTGGTGAGGCGGTGTCGTTCCACATTCCCATGATCCCCTCAAACCAGTCAGAGGTCAGCCGGAGATTGCAGAATGAGGGCGTGGATCTTGTGATTCTGCCGCTTGCGCAAGCAGGGCCCAAAAAGATGCTGCTGGCCGATATGGACAGCACCATGATTGATCAGGAATGCATCGACGAACTTGCCGCCGAAGCTGGCATCGGCCCGAAAGTCGCGGCAATCACCGCGCGCGCCATGAACGGCGAGCTGGACTTCGAGGCCGCTTTGACAGAGCGCGTCGGCCTGCTCGCGGGTCTGGATACGCGCGTCATCGAGCATGTGCTCAAAACCCGCATCACCTATGCCGCGGGGTCGGAAACGCTGTTGGCCACGATGAAATCCCGTGGCGCCCACGCGGTGCTGGTCTCGGGCGGCTTCACGGCCTTTACTGGGGTTGTGGCACGGCATCTGGGCTTTGATGCGCATCACGCCAACACTTTGCTGCACGACAACGGCGCTTTGACAGGTCGTGTTGCCCTGCCGATCCTTGGCGCAGATGCCAAACGAACGGCCCTGCACGACATTACCGCCGCCAAGGGCCTGACACCGGCCGATGTCGTGGCTGTGGGCGACGGGGCGAATGATGTGCCGATGTTGCTTGCCTCGGGCCTTGGCGTGGCGCTTCATGCCAAGCCGTCGGTCCAGCAAAGCTGCTCCGTGGCAGTCAATCACTCGGATCTGACCGCCCTGCTGTACCTTCAGGGGATCGCACGCACCGATTTTGTCACACCCTAGAACACGCCCGGTGCCATTCGCGTGGTACCTGTATCAACGCCACGCCGGTTCAGGATCGGCCCGCCAACCCGCGCCAGAACCGCAGGGTCACCAGCCTCCAGAACGCCCAGATGCACCAGAACGGCGGCCATCGCGGCCTCTGCGGCACGGGTTGTACCGTCTTCGATCTTGAGCACGACTGATTTTTTCAACCCCGGCAGGATTGCGATAAACATACCCTCAGCGCCGGTTTTCACCGCGCCTTTGCCCGCCATCGCCCGCATCAACCCTGTGCAGGCCCGACCCTCCCCCGCCACAAGCGCCGGATGCGCCATCATCGCATCGCGCAGCTGTCCTTCGGCGCTGTCGGCCGCGGCAACCGCACATTTGGCCATTGCCCGTCCGATCCCCGCCAGCGACGACGCAAAGTTCGGGGCCGAGCACCCGTCGATGCCGTACCCGGGGCTGTCTTCGCCAACGGAGTCCTCGAACGCCTCGCGGATCATGCGCTGTAGCGGGTGATCTACCTCCACATATTCCGGCCCCGCGCCCAGATGACGGTTCAGCGTCACGAATCCCGCGTGCTTGCCCGAACAATTGTTGTGAATTTGACACGGCTGTTCACCTGCCAGAATCAACCCGTCCCGCGCAGGGCGGTTATCGGGCTCTTGCGGGCCACAGCGCAGGTCGGCCTCGCCAAGTCCCAGATCAGCCAACCAACGTGCCACCCGTTCGGTATGAATGGCCGCCCCGTCATGCGATGCACAGCACAACGCCAACTGCTCTGAGGACAAGTTCGCCGCCGCGCCAGACCGCATCAAAGGCAACGCCTGAAGGATTTTTATGCTTGAACGCGCCAGCGTAATCCGCGCCGGATCCCCCCACGCTTGCTCGACGCTGCCGTCCTCGCCACACACGACCATGTGCCCCGTGTGACGCGATTCAAGGAACGGTCCCCGCCACAATTCCACCAGATTGACGCTGCTCATAAATCACACTCCTGAAGGCTTGCACAAATTTCGGTTGTCAGGGCTTTTGCAAAACCGGTTTCTTACGCTATTGTCCCCCTAGCGATCCATTTCACTTTCGCCAATCAGCGGCCGGACAACAAGGCCAGATGGCAAAATCCAGAGGCAGGAACAGCTGGAGGCTGTGCACAACATGACCCCATTCCAAAAATCATCGGCATTTGCCGCTCTTCTCGCTCTGACTGTTGCGGCATCGACATCTATTGCCACGGCACAGACCTCGGTCAATCAGGTGGCCGCCAAAACAGACTGGAGCGTTTTTGTCGAAGGCGACCCCGCAGAATGCTGGAGCGTTTCGGCACCCAAGGAAACCGTCAACACAAAAGACGGTCGCGTGGTTGCGGTGCGGCGAGGCGACATTTTGTTGTTCGTCAGCCACCGCCCCAACGACAACGTGCGCGGCGAGGTATCATTTACCGGCGGCTACCCGTTTGCAGGTGGCTCCAAGGTGACGCTTGAAATTGCCGATGCCTCTTTCGATCTTTTCACCGAAGGGGAATATGCGTGGCCCGCCTCGGTCGAGGAAGACGCCAGAATCGTGGCCGCCATGCGGCGCGGCTCCGAGGCATCGCTGACCGCGCGCTCGCAACGCGGCACCCAGACAAAAGATACCTTTTCGCTTCTGGGGTTCACCGCCGCACTCGAAGAGGCTGAAAAACGCTGCTCCAAGTAAACCCGTTGTTTCAGGCAACGGGCCGACCTTGGCGGCGCACCGACGGCTGGTTTCCTCCTGCATGTGGCTTGGGGGCTGTATTTCGCTGTGGAAATAGACTATAGCGCGGCCAACCCCGTATCAGGACCATAGCCATGACGCTCAGCGCCCCCATCACGCAGGATATGTTGACCATCCCGCGCAAATTGCCCGAAGGCGGGCCGATCAACCTTGTTGGTCAGACCCGTGCCCAGTTGCGCGACACGCTGATTGCCGCCGGAACACCCGAAAGGCAGGCCAAAATGCGGGTCGGTCAGATCTGGCAGTGGATTTATCAATGGGGCGTGCGCGACTTCGAGCTGATGACAAACCTTGCCAAGCCCTACCGCACGCTGCTGGCCGAGAATTTCGTGATCGAAATTCCCGAAGTCGTGACAAAGCAGGTCTCTGACGACGGTACCCGCAAATATCTGGTCCGGATCGCGGGCGGCCACGAGGTGGAGGTCGTGTACATCCCTGAGGAATCGCGCGGCACCTTGTGCATCTCGTCACAGGTCGGCTGCACGCTGACCTGCTCGTTCTGCCACACCGGCACACAGAAACTGGTGCGCAACCTGACCAGTGCGGAAATTGTTGGGCAGATCATGCTGGCGCGCGACGATCTTGGTGAATGGCCGCTTCCGGGTGCGCCCAAGGACGAAACCCGCCTGTTGTCGAACGTCGTTCTGATGGGCATGGGCGAGCCGCTTTATAATTTCGACGCCGTACGCGACGGGATGAAAATCGCGATGGACCCCGAAGGCATCAGCCTGTCACGTCGCCGGATCACCCTGTCGACCTCTGGCGTTGTGCCCGAAATTGCCAAAACAGCCGAGCAAATCGGATGCCTGCTGGCAATTTCGTTTCACGCCACAACGGATGAAGTGCGCGACAAACTGGTTCCGATCAACAAGAAATGGAACATCGAAACCCTGCTGGAGGCTTTGCGGACCTATCCCAAAGTGTCCAACTCCGAGCGGATCACATTTGAATACGTCATGCTCAAAGGGGTCAACGACAGCGACGAGGATGCCCACCGGCTGGTCGAGCTGATCCGCGGTATTCCCGCCAAGATCAACCTCATTCCGTTCAACGAATGGCCCGGCGCACCCTACGAGCGGTCCTCGAACAACCGTATCCGCGCCTTTGCCGATATCATTTATCACGCAGGCTACGCCTCGCCGATCCGCAAACCGCGCGGCGAGGATATCATGGCCGCCTGCGGTCAGCTCAAGTCCGCGACAGAGCGTGCCCGCAAATCACGCGCCCAGATTGCAGCAGACGTTTCAGCCGGTATCTGATCGCAAAACAGCCCGCCGGATCTCTCCGACGGGCTGTGTTTGTTACAATCGGCTGCGATAGATCAGTCGCGCAACAGATCATTTATCGAGGTTTTGGAGCGCGTACGCGCATCGACCTTTTTCACGATGACCGCGCAATACAGATTTACACCGTTTTTCGACGGCATTGACCCGGCCACCACGACAGAGCCCGCAGGCACTTCGCCATACGTGAACTCGCCGGTTTCACGGTCTACGATCTTGGTCGACTGGCCGATGAACACGCCCATGCCCAGAACAGCCCCTTCGCGCACGATCACACCCTCGACCACCTCGGAGCGCGCCCCGATAAAGCAGTTGTCCTCGATGATGGTCGGCCCGGCCTGCATCGGCTCCAGCACGCCGCCGATCCCCACGCCGCCCGACAGGTGCACGTTTTTGCCGATCTGCGCGCACGACCCGACCGTTGCCCACGTGTCGACCATCGTGCCGCTGTCAACATACGCACCAAGGTTCACAAAAGAGGGCATCAGGATGACGTTCGGCGCAATAAATGCCGATTTGCGAACGATGCAGCTGGGCACCGCGCGAAATCCGGCGGCCTTCCACTGATTGTCGCCCCAGCCTTTGAACTTGCTGTCGACTTTGTCCCACCAGCCGGCGCCCTGCGGACCCCCTTCGTGCTGCTCCATATCCTTGATGCGAAAGCCCAACAAAACGGCCTTTTTGGCCCATTGGTTCACATGCCAGTTGCCGTCATCCTGCTTTTCAGCAACCCGCAATTTGCCTGAATCCAGCGCGTTCAGCGTGTCTTCGATGGCGTCGCGGATTTCTCCGGTGGTGGCGGGCGAAATCGTATCGCGCGCCTCCCAAGCGGCTTCGATGGCGGTTTCCAGTGCTGCATTCGACATATTGCTTCTCTCCGTACGGTTTTGGGCCTTGCTCGCCCCCGCCTATAGACCCAAGGATAAGCCGGTGCAATCCAACCGAAAAGGCCGCCCCATGAAAGACGACCGCAAGACCGCTTTCCGCGATGCGCATCTGGATATCGAGACTGCCCACGAGGTGCCTGATACACCTCAAACGCGCGCCCCCGCCTATGCGCTGGCCTTTGCCGACGACGACTTCCTGTGCCGTCCCGAGCTGCGCCCCGTCCGGTTGCAACTCGAACTGCTCAAGCCAGAGATGCTGATGGAAGAAGCCGGTGTGAAAACCACCATCGTTCTGTTTGGCGGCGCGCGCATTCCCGCCCCCGTGGACAAGCACACAGCCCGCACCAAAACCCTTGCGGATCTGTCGCGCTTTTATGACGAGGCCCGCGAATTTGCGCGGCTGATGACCCTGCGCTCGATCAGCAATGGCGGCACAGATGACATCATCGTCACCGGCGGCGGCCCCGGCGTTATGGAGGCCGGAAACCGCGGCGCGATCGATGCGGGCGGGCGCTCTATCGGGCTTAATATCGTGCTGCCCCACGAGCAGGCTCCCAATGAATATGTCACACCAGAGCTGTGCTTCAACTTCCACTATTTCGCGATCCGCAAGATGCATTTCCTGATGCGGGCCCGTGCCATCGCCGTCTTTCCCGGGGGCTTCGGCACACTGGACGAGATGTTCGAGACCCTGACCCTGATCCAGACAGGCCGGATGGAAAAGGTCCCCTTCCTGCTCTTTGGGCGCGCGTTCTGGGAAAGCATCCTGAACTTCGACGCTCTCGCAGAGGCCGGCACCATCAGTGCCGATGACCTCAACCTGTTCAAATTCGTCGAAACCGCCGCCGAGGCCGTCGAAGCCATGGACCAATGGCAAGGCGCAGGCGAACGGCGCGACGACCTTCCCGGCAGGTGATGCCGCCGGGCCCGTTTCTCACCACCGCTTGCAAATCACCGCAAGCTCTCTTAAGGCCGCTGCATGGCAAAACGCGCATCTCATCACGTCTACACGCTCCTCGTCGAAGTGGGCCGTAAAACCGGCGACGGCCTGCCCGCCAAGGCGACAGGAGCAGCGCTCATGTGCTATTCCAGCGGCGTCGACGAGGCAGAAGCCGTACGCGAGACTGTGGCAATCCTCAAGCAGGCCGATATGGCCCCGCTTGATGTGTCCGGCTATGGCACCCTTGAGGAACGGCTCGAGGAAGGTCATGACATTTCCGAAGATGAACGTACCCTCATGGCCCGCGCGCTTGAGGAAAATTCGGTCATTGTCGCACAGATGACGCCCTTTTACGACTGACACCAACAGCCCGACAGCTTCCTCAGGGTGCCGACCGCGCTGCCACAGGCAGCGCCACGCCCAACTGTGCCAGCAGGCGGGAGCAACACCCGAACACGGCCCAAACACCCTCCAATTGCAGACCCGTGGAACTCGCGCTATGCACATCGCAAAGGAGCCCGCCATGACCGACCCTGCCATCCTTACCGCCGATCTGATCCGCTGTGCCTCCGTTACCCCGACCGAGGGCGGCGCGCTGGTCTTGCTGGAGAAACTGTTGACCGACGGCGGCTTCACCTGCACCCGCGTGGATCGCGCTGACGTCTGCAATCTCTTTGCCCGCTGGGGCAAAAAAGGACATCCCGCAACCTTCGGGTTTAACGGCCATACCGATGTGGTCCCTGTCGGCGACCTTGATGCATGGACAGACCCCCCCTTTTCAGCAACCGAAAAAGACGGCTTTTTGTACGGGCGCGGCGCAACCGACATGAAATCCGGTGTCGCAGCCTTTGCCGCCGCAGCCCTAGACTTTGTGCGCGACACCCCCCCCGACGGCGCGATCATTCTGGCGATTACCGGCGACGAAGAGGGCGATGCCTATGACGGCACCGTTGCCCTGCTCGACTGGATGAACGCCCAACACGAAGCCATTTCCGCCTGCCTCGTCGGCGAGCCGACCTGCCCCGACCACATGGGCGAGATGATGAAAATCGGGCGGCGTGGCTCGATGACCGCGTTTTTCACCGCCACCGGTATCCAGGGTCACGCCGCCTATCCGCATCGCGCCAAGAACCCGCTTCCTGCGATTGCTCAACTTGCCGCACGCCTTTCCGCTCACACACTTGATGAAGGCACCGCGCATTTCGACGCCTCGACCTTGGCCATCACAACCATCGACACCGGCAATCCCGCGACAAACGTCATCCCCGCCAATTGCAAGATGACCGTGAACATCCGCTTCAACGACGCGCATCATTCCTCTGAACTGATCGCGTGGTTGACCGATCAGGCCAACGCCGTGACCGACAGCACCGACATCCCGTTCTCGATCAGGACCAAGGTTTCGGGCGAAAGCTTCCTGACCCCCCCTGGCGCGCTTTCCGACCTGATTGCGGCCGCCGTGACCGCCGAAACCGGCGTTGTGCCTGTTCTTTCGACCTCGGGGGGCACATCGGATGCACGGTTTGTCAAAGACCACTGCCCTGTGGTCGAATTCGGTCTTGTGGGGAAATCCATGCATCAGGTCGATGAACGGGTCGAAATCGCCCAGATTCACCAGCTCAAGGCGATCTATTCACGCATCCTGCACAGCTATTTCAACGCCTGATCGGTTTACGGCCCACGGCTGTTGCCTTTTTCGCTATCGTCCGGCCCATCCAACATGGTACCCAACGCCCATGAGCAACCTTCCCTCCAAGGCGCAGGTGATCCAGTGGATCACCGATAACCCCACCCTGACCGCCAAGCGCGATATCGCAAAGGCGTTCGAGATCAAGGGCGCCGCCCGCATCGACCTGAAACGCATGCTCAAGGAGCTGGAAGCCGAGGGCCATCTGGCCAAACGCGGCAAAAGTTACCGCGACCCCGACCGGCTCCCGCCCGTCAGCGTGATCCAGATCCATGCCCCGTCAGCAGATGGCGACCTTTTTGCGCATCCGCTTGAGTGGACCGGCACCAGCCCGCCACCCCGCATCCTGTTTATCGCCAAAAAAGGTGACCCCGCCTTGGGAAAGGACGACCGAATTCTGGCCCGTCTGACCGAAGTCACCGACGAGGATTATCAATACGAGGCACGGCTGATCCGCCGGATCGGCACCAATCCGCAGCGTGTTCTGGGCGTTTTCCGCACTGGCACCGAAGGCGGGCGGATCACCCCCATCGACAAAGGTACCGAACGTCAATGGCAGGTGCCCGCAGGTGCCACCAACGACGCCCGCGACGGCGAACTGGTGGAGGCAGAACAAACCGGAGCACGCGGACGCATGGGCCTGCCCGTGGCCCGTGTGGTCGAACGGCTGGGTGACCCTTCGGCGCCGCGCGCTGTCAGCCTGATCGCCATCCATCAGCACGGCATCCCCGATCACTTCCCCGACGAGGTTATCGCCGCCGCCGATGCCGCCGGGCCCACAACGCTGGGCGCGCGTACCGACCTGCGCGATATTGCGCTGCTGACCATTGATCCATCCGATGCGCGCGACCACGACGACGCGGTCTTTGCCATGCCCGATACCGGTGCCGACAATCCGGGCGGGCATATCGTCTGGGTCGCGATCGCCGATGTCGCCCATTACGTCCATCCCGGCAGCCCGCTGGACATCGAGGCCCGCAAGCGCGGCAACTCGACCTATTTCCCCGACCGCGTCGTGCCGATGCTGCCTGACACGTTGTCGGGCGATCTGTGTTCGCTACACGAAGGGGTCGACCGCCCTGTGATCGCGCTAAAGATGCGGCTGTCGGCACAGGGTGAAAAGATCGGGCACCAGTTCGTGCGCGGCCTCATGCGCTCTGCGGCATCGCTGCATTACGAGGAAGTTCAAAGCGCCATCGAAGGCCGTGTGAACGACCGGTGCGCACCGCTGCTCGAGACAGTGATCAAACCGCTTTATGCGGCCTATGCCGCGACCAGAACCGCCCGCGAAGCCCGCCAGCCACTTGACCTTGATCTGCCCGAACGGCGAATCGAGCTTGACGAAAAGGGTGTCGTCGCATCGGTCAACTTCAAGGACAGGCTGGATGCCCACCGCCTGATCGAAGAATTCATGGTGTTGGCAAATGTTTGCGCGGGCGAAACGCTGACGGCAAAGAAATACCCTTTGCTGTTTCGCAACCACGAAGAACCAAGCCCTGAAAAGCTTGAGAGTTTGCGCGAAACGGCACAGGCTTCAGGGTTCACACTGGCCAAAGGTCAGGTTTTGCAGACACGGCACCTTAACCAGCTTCTGAACGCCGCTGCGGGCAGCGAGTTTTCAGAACTGATCAACCTGTCGACCCTGCGCTCGATGACCCAAGCCTATTACGGACCGCAAAATTTCGGCCATTTCGGTCTTGCGCTCAAGGTCTATGCGCATTTCACCTCACCGATCCGCCGTTATGCGGACCTGATCGTACACCGTGCCTTGATCACCGCCCACGGCTGGGGCCCCGACCCCGAAAAGGACGGCCTGTCAAGCGCCGAGGCCGATGTGCTTGACCGTACCGGCGAACATATCTCCGAGACAGAGCGCCGCTCGATGGTGGCAGAGCGGGACACGACCGACCGCTACCTTGCGGCCTATCTTTCCGAACGGGTCGGCAACGAATTCTCTGGCCGGATCAGTGGGATCGCCCGTTTTGGCGTGTTTGTGAAACTCGACGAAACCGGTGCCGACGGGCTGGTTCCGATCCGGTCTCTGGGGCGCGAGTTCTTTCACCACGACCGCGAGAGCCAGACCTTGATGGGGGCCGATAGCGGTCGCATCATTTCGATGGGCCAACGTGTTGTTGTGCGACTGGCCGAGGCCACGCCGGTAACCGGCGGCCTGCTTCTGGACCTGCTGCAAATCGAAGATGAGCAAATGTCTGGCGGTGGCTCGGCCAAACGGGGGCGTCCCGTCCGTCGCAAGGCAAAACACGCCAAAGCCAAGGCCGATAAAACCAAACGCAAAGTCAGCCGTTCGCGCCCCTGACGCATCGCCAAGAAAAAGGCCCACACAAATGTGCGGGCCTTTTTGATCTGGTTTCTAGCGGCGCAAACGGTCCCTGAGACCGCGCAACACGCCAGCCCCTCGCAACTAACTTGCGGGAGTAGACGAGACGCCAACCTGTGCGGGGCGCAACAAACGATCGTGCAGCATGAAGCCCTCGGTGGCGACCTGAATGATATCGCCTGCCTTGGTCCCCGGAAGGGGTGCTTCGAACATTGCCTGATGCACCTGCGGGTCGAACCGGTCGCCGACCTCGGGCACAATCGGCGTTATCCCGTGTTTTGAAAACACACTGACCAATTCGCGCAGGGTCAACTCGACCCCCTCGATAATCGGTGCCGCCGCCGCTTTTTGCTCGTCTGTGGCCGCATTCAACGCGCGCCGCAGATTGTCATAAACCGGAAGGATGTCGCGGGACATGCGCGAGCCACCGTATTGCTCGGCCTCGCGCCTGTCTTTCTCGCCACGTTTGCGGGCGTTTTCCGCATCCGCCAACGCGCGCATGAACCGGTCACGCATGTCATCACGCTCTGCCGTGAGCGCCGCGATCTCTACGCTTTGGTCACTAAATCCGGCGTCCAGATCAATATCTGCGCCCTCTTCGGCCAATTGCGTAATGTCCAGCTGCTCTTCCGGCTCGCCTGATCTTTTTGGGTCAGCCATATTCACCTCTTATCAACGACCTGACAGAATGCGCCCCACCAATTGTGCGGTATAGTCCACAATGGGTACGATCCTGCCATAATTCAAGCGCGTGGGTCCAATGACACCAACCGCACCAATAATCTTACGATCCGCGTTCATATATGGTGAAACCACCAAAGAGGAACCCGAAAGTGAGAACAACTTGTTCTCTGAGCCAATAAAAATGCGCACACCTTCGCCCTGATCCGCCAAATCGAGAAAATCGGCAATATCCCGCTTGCGTTCCAGATCATCGAACAGAATCTTGATCCGCCCCAACGCGTCCGCATCCGTGTCTTTTTCCAACAGGTTAGAGCGCCCGCGCACGATCAGTCGCGCATCAATCCCGCCTTCGTCAGCCCAGATAGCCGCCCCGCCCTCGACCATTTGACGGGCCAGATCATCAATCTCCTGACGCCGGGTCACGATCTCTTCGCTAATGACCCGCGACAATTCGCTCAGGGTACGGCCCTCGGCGAGTGCGTTCAAAAAATTGCTCGCCTCGCGCATCGAGCTGGCCGTTTGACCGGGTGGCGGCGTAAAGACGCGATTCTCGACGTGCCCGTCCGCAAAAACCAACACGACCAAAGCACGATCATGTCCCAGCTGCACAAACTCGATATGCTTGACCGGTGCTTCGTGCTTGGGCGCAAGCACAAGGCTTGCCACCTGCGTCGCACCCGACAGGGCCGCTCCGACCTTGCCCATCAACGCGGCAACGTCGGCATCCGTGCCGTCGACCGTGGCGTCAATCAATTCGCGGTCGCCAACAGCCACATCGCGCACCTCTAGCAGGCCATCGACGAACATCCGCAAACCGACTTGCGTCGGAATGCGCCCCGCCGACACATGAGGCGAATGCAGCAGGCCCAGATATTCGAGATCCTGCATCACATTTCGAATTGTGGCGGCTGAAACCTGCTCTGACAGACTTCGCGTCAGCGTCCGCGAGCCCACAGGTTCACCATTTTCAAGATAGCTCTCAACCACGCGCCGGAACACTTCCCGCGAGCGGTCGTTCATCTCGTTAATGATTTTCGAACCATGAGCCATTGATACTATCCTTACCTCATACATAGCTAAATTGTCACCGCACAACAGGTCAATCGGGCTTGCATCACCAAGGCGTGCGCGCGAAGACAGGGCAACCACAAAGGGGAGGCTCAAAATGCGACCATCCGGCCGAGACACCAACGCCATGCGTTCGATCACCATCGAAACCAACGTGACACGCTACGCAGAAGGCTCCTGTATCATCAAATGCGGCAACACGCATGTTCTTTGTACTGCAAGTATTGACGAACGCGTGCCGCCATTTTTGAAAAACACCGGGCTGGGATGGGTCACCGCCGAATACGGCATGCTGCCGCGTGCGACACACACCCGCATGCGCCGCGAGGCCAAAAACGGCCAATCCGGCCGCACTCAGGAAATCCAGCGCCTGATCGGGCGTTCCTTGCGGGCCGGTGTTGATCGCGTCGCTTTGGGTGAACGTCAGATCACCGTAGATTGCGATGTGCTTCAGGCCGATGGCGGCACCCGCTGTGCGTCGATCACCGGCGGCTGGGTCGCACTGCGCCTTGCGGTGAACAAGCTGATGAAAATCGGCGACGTGATTTCCGATCCGTTGCTGGACCCTGTGGCGGCAGTATCTTGCGGAATTTATGCCGGACAGCCGGTGCTCGACCTTGACTACCTCGAGGATTCCGAAGCAGGGACAGACGCAAATTTCGTCATGACAGGCTCGGGCAAACTGATCGAGGTGCAAGCCAGCGCCGAAGGGGCCACATTCTCGCGCGATCAGATGTCAACGCTTCTTGATCTGGCGGAAACCGGCGTTGCCGAGCTTGTTGCCGCACAAAAGGCAGCAACAAGCTGATGCGGCGGTTTGACGGCGACACGCTTGTTCTTGCGTCTCACAATGCTGGAAAAATTCGCGAAATCGGGGCCTTGCTTGCCCCGTTTGGCGTTTCCGTGCGCTCTGTCGGCGACCTCGGTTTTGAAGAACCCGAAGAGACCGAAGACACATTTGCCGGCAACGCCCGCATCAAAGCCCACTTTGCCGCCAACGCCAGCGGCCTGCCCGCCCTGTCAGACGACAGCGGCATTCAGGTTGACGCCCTGAACGGTGCGCCGGGTGTTTACACCGCTGATTGGGCAGAAACACCCGCTGGCCGCGACTACCCGCTGGCCATGCAAAAGGTCTGGACCGCGGTACAAACCACAACAGCGACCGAGCCTTTCATCGCACGCTTTTGCTGCACGCTTTGCCTTGCGTGGCCCGACGGCCACGACGAAGTGTTCGAGGGCACCGTCGAGGGCCGCCTTGTCTGGCCGATGCGCGGTGCGCACGGGTTCGGGTTTGATCCGATGTTTCTGCCACACGGCGAAACCGAAACCTTCGGAGAGATGGACCCCGCGCGCAAACATGCCATGTCCCACCGTGCCGTCGCCTTTGCCAAATTGGTCGCCGGACCGTTTGTCGCGAGGAAATGACCCTGCAAGCCCCTCTGGATAGACCCAAGTTCGGTCTTTATCTGCACTGGCCGTTTTGTCAGGCCAAATGCCCCTATTGTGATTTCAACTCGCACGTTGTGGCCGCTATTGACCAGCAAGCCTGGGCAGATGCCTATTGCGCGGAAATTGCCCGTTTTGGCGCTCTGACCACGGGGCGCACCCTCAATTCGGTGTTTTTTGGCGGCGGCACCCCAAGCTTGATGGACCCGTCCGTCGTTCATCAGGTGATGGACAAAATCCGCGCCACATGGCCCATCGCCAACGACTGGGAAGTCACACTGGAAGCCAACCCGACCTCGGTCGAGGCCAACCGCTTCAAAGACTACCGCATGGCTGGAGTTAATCGGATTTCCATGGGAATTCAGTCTCTTAACGACGATGCGCTGCGAAAACTCGGACGCCTCCACTCGGTCAGCGAAGCGCAGTCAGCTTTTGATATCGCCCGGGCGACATTTGATCGTGTCTCGTTTGACCTGATCTATGCACGGCAGGATCAAGCGCTCGACGCGTGGGAAACCGAACTGTCGCGCGCCCTTGAAATGGCCGTTGATCATCTATCACTTTACCAGTTAACCATTGAACCGGGCACCGCATTTGGCGACCGGTTTGCGCGGGGTGGTCTTGCCGGATTGCCGTCCGAAGACCTTAGTGCAGATATGTACGACCTCACCCAATCTCTTTGCAACGCCGCCGGCATCCCCGCCTATGAAGTCTCGAACCACGCCCGCCAAGGCGCCGAAAGCCAGCACAACCTGATCTATTGGACCGGTGGCGACTACATCGGGATCGGTCCGGGCGCGCATGGCCGGCTCACGCTGAACGGAACACGCCACGCAACCACCGCCGAAAGCGCACCGATCAAGTGGTTGAAAGAAATCGCAAAAGAGCCAGATTCCGCCACAACATGGGCTGCCCTTCCCCCAACAGAAATCGACGATGAATATCTAATGATGGGTCTGCGGGTGAATTCCGGTGTCTCGCTTAACCGCTTAACCCTAAGCGCCGCACAAGACGCCGCAATCGCAGATCTGGCCCAAGGCGGCTTTTTGATCCGAACGGGAACACATCTCAAAACAACTCAAGCGGGTCGACTTGTGTTAAACGCTGTCATCCGGGAATTACTGGCAGGATAGAATCATGAGGCTATTCTACGCTATCGCAGGCGTCATGGCGCTAATATGCGGGACACTTGGCATAATACTGCCGCTTGTCCCGACTGTCCCGTTCCTCATCCTTGCGGCATTCTGCTTTGCACAATCATCGCCACAACTCCACGATTGGCTCGTCGAACACCCCATCCTTGGCCCGCCCATCCAAGACTGGCGCGACAACGGTGCGATCAGCCTGCGTGGTAAACGAGCGGCCACTCTCTCGATATTATTGGTGTTCGGCCTCTCGCTCTACCTCGGCTTGCGGCCATTGATCCTGATCATCCAAGGCAGCGTCCTGTGTTGCGTACTGCTCTTTATCTGGAGCCGTCCAACGGGCCCGCGCTAAGCACACGGCACAAGGCATCCAGATCTTCCAGATCACGATAGTTTATCACAAGCTGACCCGAACCACCCATGTGGTTGATCGTTACCGGCATCCCCAGATTGGCCGAGAGATCCCCCTCAAGAGCCTGGGTATCAGCATCCTTTTTTGAACTAACACGTTGTTTAGGTTTAGATTTCTTGGAACCAACCGATTTGAGAAGCTTTTCGGTATCCCGTACCGACAATCCCTTGCTGACAATTTGGTGAGCCACCTGTTCAGCACGGTCCTCATCAAGCGTAACCAACGCCCGCGCGTGGCCCATTGATATTGTCCCAAGCTCGACCAGCCCTTTGACGTGCGGCGGAAGACCCATCAACCGCATCATGTTCGCAATATGGGACCGGCTTTTTCCCAATGCTTTAGCAAGCTGCTCTTGCGTGTGACCGAACCGTTCAATCAACTGGCAATAGCCCAATGCCTCTTCGATCGGGTTCAAGTCGGCACGCTGGATATTTTCGATAATCGCGACCTCAAGCGTCTCGGTGTCCGTCATTTCCCTGATGACAACCGGCACTTCGTGCACTTGGGCCATTTGCGCAGCACGCCAACGCCGTTCACCGGCAACGATCTGATAACCGTCACCAAACGGGCGAACGATCAAAGGTTGGATAACGCCCTTTTCCCGAATAGACGCCGCCAATTCTTCAAGCCGTTCCTCAACAAATTGGTGGCGCGGCTGATCGGGGTTGGGCATCAATTTTTCAACCGGCATCATTCGCTCAGTTCGTCGAACAGACCCCTCGACAGCGGCCTGATCAAGCGAAACATCCGACATCAACGCCGACAAACCGCGCCCCAAACCTCGTTTAACTCGTTCTTTTTCCACAAAAATATCCCCCGTCAAGCGGCCTTGCCGACATTTCGATCCATCATTTCGCGCGCAAGCTCTCGGTAAGCAATACTGCCCTTTGAACTGCTGTCATAATCCAGAACCGGTTGTGCAAAACTCGGTGCCTCACTTACCCGAACATTGCGTGGGACCCGCGTGTCAAATACCAAGTCGCCCAATGCATCGCGTGCATCTTGCTCAACCTGTTGGGACAACCGATTGCGGCCGTCAAACATTGTCAGAACGACACCCTCGATCCGCAAGTCAGGATTAGCAGAGCTTCGCACTTCCCGAAGCGTCAACATCAATTGGGACAACCCCTCCAGCGCAAAGAACTCGCTCTGCAAGGGAACCAGAATGGAGTCTGCAGCTACCATTGCATTGATCGTCAACAGATTTAGCGAAGGCGGACAATCGATCAGAATATGGCTCAAGGCATATTTCGCGATCTCCGGAGCGCGAAGCGCCTCCCGGAGCAGAAAAATACGCCTTTCCTGAGATGCCAGTTCAATATCAGCCGAGCTCAAATCCGTCGTGCCGGGCGCAAGAAACACCCCTTCTACTCCAGTTGGAACCACGACCTCGTCGATCGCGACCCCATCAAGCAGCAAGTCATAAGTTGTTTTTTTGCGGTCTTCAGCAAACACGCCCAGCCCTGTGCTGGCATTGCCCTGTGGGTCAAGATCAACAATCAGTACGTTTTGCCCCATTTCCGCCAAAGCGGCAGCCACATTGATGGTCGTCGTTGTTTTTCCAACGCCACCTTTTTGATTAACCACCGCTATAATTTTCGGATTTTCCGGCCGTTTCGGATCAAACATGATGAATGTCTCTCAGTTCAAGGACCACGCCGAGGGGGTCCGTTCTGCTTTGTTCTGTGCGGAGATCGAATCTCCATGTTTCAAGTGCATCGTTCACCTCACGCTTATGTTGTGCGCCTTTTTGAAACAAAGCAACAGTAGACGAGCCAATCAGGTGCTTGGACAGCTGAAGGAGTTTCGGAAGAGGGGCCAAAGCGCGTGCCGATAGAACTGTCACCGGTTCCGCTGGCAATTGTTCAATTCGGAGCGCAAGAACCTCAACCTTTACACCGGTTTCCCGACTAACAGTGCGCAAAAAAGCTGCTTTGCGTTGATCGCTTTCAACCAGAGTAAATTGAAGCTTTGACCCCGCTTCTTTCGCCAAGATCGCACAAACCAATCCGGGAAATCCCCCACCCGAACCAAGATCGAACCATGTTCCGTCTACAGCATCTATACGCTCAAGTACCTGAGCTGAGTCCAGAAAGTGCCGCTCCCAAAGGTTTGGCAAGCTACCAGAAGCAACCAAATTGATCTTTGGCGACCATTTTTGAAGGAGCGCCGCGTAGATTTCCAATCTCTCTTGTGTTTCACGTGAAACATTCAAACCATTCATGCTGTTTTCCGGAGCCCTGCCCGGCGCAACCTTGACAAGATCAGAGTCAAAGCAGCGGGCGTCATACCTTGAACCCTGCCCGCTTGCGCAAGATCGTAGGGACGCACCTGTAAGAGCTTGGATTTAAGCTCGGTCGATAATCCTTCAATCGCTTGATAGTCAAAATCTGTTGGAACTATCCAAGCCTCGTCTTTTTTTAGCGCTTTGGCATCATTTTCCTGTCGCACGATGTAATGAGCATAAAGAGCATCACGACTAATCTGCTCTGCTGTTTCACGTGAAACATCGCCTATGGCGTCACGAAGCTGTGTCAGCGCCGGAAAACTTGCCCCCGGCAACGACAATGCTTCAAACCCGTTCCGTTTCGGGCTATCGACATTTACTCGGAAACCCGCGGCATTCAACTCGCGCCCCGTAAATGTCTCAGCTTTAAGTACTTGAAGAGAAGTAGAAATTTTCTCCATCTTCTCTTCAAAAACCGCCTGCCGCGCTGCTCCGACGCACCCAAGCTTTACCGCGATAGGCGTTAAACGCTGATCAGCGTTATCTGCCCGCAGAGATAACCTAAACTCGGCACGCGACGTGAACATTCTGTAGGGTTCTGTAACGCCCTGAGTTATCAGATCGTCAACCATCACACCAATATAGCTTTCTCGCCGCGTAAAATGGTATGGCTCACGCCCAAGCGCACAGAATGCAGCGTTTAAACCGGCAACCAATCCTTGTGCTGCGGCCTCTTCATAGCCTGTTGTACCGTTGATTTGACCCGCCAGATAGAAACCATTGACTGATTTCAGCTGAAGCGTAGCGGATAGCGCTCTGGGATCTATAAAGTCGTATTCGATTGCGTAGCCCGGCTGCAATATATTCGCAGCCTCAAGTCCCTTGATCGAATGAACATATTCAGTCTGAACGTCAGCGGGTAACGACGTCGATATACCGTTCGGATAGACAGTAAAATCATCAAGTCCCTCAGGTTCAAGAAAAATCTGATGAGAGTCCTTTTCCGCAAACCGGACAACCTTATCCTCGATGGACGGGCAATATCGCGGACCCACCCCTTCGACATGCCCGCCGTACATCGCGGAGCGGTTCAGATTTTCACGGATAATGTCATGTGTTTGGACGTTCGTGTGTGTAATCCCACAGGAGATCTGCCGTGCTGTCGGCGCTTTTGACAGAAAGGAAAAAAGTTCCGGGTCTTCATCCGCGGGCTGGCTCTCGAGTATCTCCCAATTGATTGTTCTTCCATCCAAACGGGGTGGCGTGCCGGTTTTCAGTCTGCCCATAGGCAAACCAAGATCGCGGATCCGATCAGCAAGTCTCAGTGAAGGCGCATCGCCCATGCGGCCAGCAGCATAGCTTTCGTCGCCAATCAGAATTTTCCCTCTTAGGAATGTACCGCTCGTGAGGACGACGGCGCGTGCAGTCAACGTTGTTCCGTCTGCCAGCACAACGCCTTTGGCTGTTCCTTGATCAATAAGAATGTCGACGACTTCACCTTCAACAACTGTCAGATTGTGCGTGTTTGCTATCTCTGTCTGCATTGCTTTTCTGTAAAGCTTCCGATCGGCCTGACTACGAGGTCCCTGAACTGCGGGGCCTTTGGTCCTATTCAAAAGGCGAAACTGGATACCGGAAGCATCTGCAACACGACCCATAAGGCCGTCCATGGCATCAATCTCCCGAACGAGGTGCCCCTTGCCAAGACCCCCAATCGCCGGGTTACAGGACATAACCCCGAGATCTGATTTTTTCATTGTTATCAGGCCAGTACGGGCACCGACACGCGCAGAAGCGTGGGCAGCATCAGCGCCAGCATGACCGCCGCCTATAACAAGAACATCAAATTGTTTCACGTGAAACACCTCATTTCCCAATACAAAAGCTGCTAAAAATCTCACCCAAAAGATCTTCGACGCCAATGCGGCCAGTGAGCTCATCCAAGTAGGCTATTGCCTTCCTCATATCTGCTGCAAGCAGTTCTGCAAAGACGTCATTGCCACAAAGCGCGCTTCGAACATCGATCAACAGACAGCGAGCAGCGACAATTGCATGCTCGTGACGCTGATGGGTGGCACTCACGGCGGCAGGTGCACGCGCGGCGAGAACCTCCCCGATGGTACTCAACAATTGCTCTACGCCCTGCCCCGTTTTTCCCGATACAGGTATTCCAGCGCTTTTTGCACCAGTATCTGCCTTGGGCGAAATCAAGATATCGTCGGGCCTGAAGACAATCCGACTGTCACTTTGATCCATTAGAACACGAATGTCTGCCGCATTGGCGCGCGCAACAGCACGATCTATCCCCAGATTTTCCACGACATCGTCTGTGTCCCGCAAGCCAGCTGTATCGAGGATTGTAACGGGCAAGCCGGCGATATCCATCTGAACCTCGATAACATCGCGAGTGGTTCCTGCGATCTCGGATGTGATGGCCGCCTCGCGTCCCACCAAAACATTCAGCAGAGTCGATTTTCCGGTATTCGGAGCACCAACAATTGCTACTTCAAACCCGTCACGTACACGTTCAGCAAAGGCTACACCTTTGATTGCAGTGTCAAAACTTGAAATCAGGTTGGTCAGAAGAGACTTTACTTCGGGACTGACATCCACGGGAACGTCTTCGTCCGCGAAATCAATCGTTGCCTCGATCAAAGCGGTCGCACGGAGTAATCCGGTACGCCATTGTGCCACTTGAGTACTAAACTCACCCTGAAAGGTACGCGCGGCCTGCACTCTCTGGGCCTCAGTTTCTGCATCAATTAGATCGGCAAGCCCTTCGACCTGAGTAAGATCCAGTCGGTTGTTCTCTAACGCCCTACGCGTGAATTCACCAGCCTCTGCGTGCCGTGCCCCAGGCAACGATGCCAAAGCAGACAGTGTCGCTTTAACAATCGCCGAAGAGCCGTGCAGCTGAAGTTCGATTACATCTTCACCGGTGAAACTATGGCCCTTTGGGAAGTGCAGCAAAAGCGCCTCGTCAAGGAGGCTACCGTTCCAATACAGTTTTCGAAGCGCGGGTTGGCGTCCGACCATAGGTCGGGCGCCAAAATGGGATGGAACATCAGGGGCCGAAGGACCCGAAATTCGAATGACCGCCACCCCCGAGCGTCCCGGCGCAGTCGCAAGGGCAAAGATCGTATCCATACCTTAACCCGTTGTTATAAAATAATATCAGGTATTCATTGAGTCGAAGAAGTCGGAATTTGACTTTGTCTGCTTCAGCTTCGAAATCAGGAATTCAATCGCATCGGTTGTCCCCATCGGATTAAGGATGCGACGCAACACAAAGGTCTTTTGGAGGTCGTTTTTATCAACCAAAAGCTCTTCTTTTCGTGTTCCTGACTTCAAGATATCGATCGCAGGGAACGTGCGCTTGTCAGCAATCTTGCGATCCAGCACAATTTCAGAGTTACCAGTTCCCTTGAATTCTTCGAAGATGACTTCGTCCATCCGTGATCCGGTATCAATCAGGGCCGTTGCGATGATCGTCAACGAGCCGCCCTCTTCGATGTTCCGCGCGGCACCAAAGAAGCGTTTTGGCCGTTGCAGCGCGTTCGCATCCACACCACCGGTCAGCACCTTGCCTGACGATGGTACGACCGTGTTGAACGCCCGCCCAAGGCGCGTAATCGAATCGAGCAAAATGACGACATCCCGCTTGTGTTCGACCAACCGCTTGGCCTTTTCGATGACCATCTCCGCCACCGCGACGTGACGGGTCGCAGGTTCGTCAAATGTCGAGGAAACAACCTCGCCTTTGACAGATCGCTGCATGTCGGTGACCTCTTCGGGCCGCTCGTCGATCAGCAGAACGATCAAATAACACTCCGGATGATTGAGCTCGATGGAGTTGGCAATGTTTTGCAACAAGACAGTCTTACCCGTCCGGGGAGGCGCCACGATCAACGACCGCTGACCTTTGCCGATCGGAGCCACCAGATCAATGATCCGGGCAGAACGATCACGGATGGTGGGATCGGTCACCTCCATCGTCATCCGCTCGTCTGGATACAGCGGCGTCAGGTTGTCAAAGTTGATTTTATGGCGTGAACGCTCGGGATCCTCAAAGTTGATAAGCGTAACTTTTGTCATGCAAAAATAGCGCTCTGTCTCTCCGGGAGCCTGAATAACGCCATCTACGGTGTCACCGGTACGCAAGGCGTGCAAACGGATCATGTCGGGTGACACATAGATGTCATCAGGCCCTGACAAATAGTTGGCCTCGGGTGACCGCAAAAAGCCGAACCCGTCCTGAAGCACTTCGATAACGCCGTCGCCCGAAATCTCCCAACCGTCTTCTGCCCGTTCTTTCAGGATCGAAAACATGATGTCGCCCTTACGCATCGTTGATGCGTTCTCGATCTCTAGCTCTTCAGCCATTTCCGCCAGTTTTGCCGGTGTCAGCGCCTTGAGTTGCGCGAGAGAGAGTTGCCCAGGTTCACCGCTTTCCTCATCGGAAACGAGGTCTTCGGAAACGATGGCATCAGAATTTTCAGTTACATCTGTCATGGGAGTGGGTCATCAAACGGCGTCAGGCGCGCGTTTATCCATAGCTAAGGGAAAAATACTGGCAGAAGAGCCATTGAGGACGCCGTATAGGGGCCGCTGAGACGCGAGTCAACAAAAGCCTTCACAATGGCACAACAGGCATCAGGCGGCGCTGTAACGGCTAGAACGGGCGTGCAATGACCGAAAAAACGATGACCAACAGCAAGATCGTCGGAACTTCGTTCATTATCCGGTAGTCGCGCCCTGTTCGAGTGTTCGTACCGGCGATCATGTCTTTGCGACGAAGCCCGAGCCAATGATGAAACCACGTCATTGCGAGGATCGAGGCGGCTTTTGTCCATGGCCAGACCGCTGACCAGTCAATGACACCCGGGGTCAGCACAAGCAGCAGCCCAAACACCCAAGTTGCGATCATAGCGGGGTTCATGATCAGCCGAAAAAGCTTCAACTCCATCATTTGGAACAACTCGTCTGTCTCTGATCCTGCTGTGACGCGTTCGGTATGATGCACAAACAAGCGCGGTAAATAAAAAATACCAGCCATCCAGGAGATGACAGACACGACATGCAAGGATTTGATCCAAGGGTACCCCGCGATCAGGATGTCGATAAAAAAGTCGGGCATGGTGGCTCCTTTTGCGCGTGTCCTTCTTAATAAATATAAGAAGATAAAGAAAAGGATGTTGTTGTAGTAGACCCTGTGGATAGTGTGGATTATCGTTTTGCTAACAGGTTTACGCGCATGTGGAGATCTTTCTTAAAATCAAAGTGAGACTCTTACCTGTCAAGCATTTTGTCTATAATTTTCAACACCTTGCAAAAAAAAATTTCCGGTTTGTTCTGTGGATATCTTTGAGGATCAAATTCGGACTTCTATTGTTCAGGGTCTTTTTGATTTTGAGTTGTCCACGCTGGAAAAATCGTGCGCAAATTGTGGAATGATGGGCATCTTGTCCACCGGGCCGGAATATGAGCAGGTCATGCACACTTGTCAGCCTGAGTCTCTGGCACGTTTTACACGGAGTTATGCACATGGTTCCTTTGCTTCTTGCGTCGAAGTCACCTGTCCGGCAGGACCTTTTGCGGCAGGTCCGCGTGCCGTTTGAAGTGGTGTCTGCCCCTGTTGACGAAGTGGCGTTGCGGGCGTCGATGACGGCCGAGGGGATCAAGCCGCGCGACATGGCGGATGCCTTGGCAGAGTTCAAAGCACGCCGCGTTGCGCAAAAACGCCCCGACGGACTGGTGCTGGCGGCAGACCAGATACTGGAATTCGAAGGTGCGGCGTTGGGAAAGTCAGACAGTCCCGAACAGGCCGTCGAGATGCTCATGCGTTTGCAGGGTAAAAAGCACATGCTCCATTCGGCGGCGGTGATTTTTGATCAGGCAAAGCCGGTTTGGCGCCATGTATCGACCGTGCGGATGACGATGCGTGGGTTGTCGGACACATTTATCAAGGATTACGTCGCGCGAAACTGGGACGATGTTTCCTATTGCGTCGGTGCGTATAAGGTAGAGGCTGAGGGTGCGCGATTGTTTGCGCGTATTGACGGTGATTTTTTTGCGGTACTGGGCCTGCCGCTGTTTGAAATTGTATCGTACCTTGGGCTACGAGGAGATATCGAGACATGACAACAAAGATACCTTTGGCGGGTGTGATCGGAGCACCGATTGGCCATTCCCGCTCTCCTGCGCTTCACGGGCATTGGTTGGCGGTCAACGGGATCAAGGGCCATTATGTGCCGCTTGAGGTTGCACCGAATGACTTGGCAGATGTTCTTCGTATGCTGCCGAAGATGGGCTTTGTCGGTGTTAATGTGACCATTCCCCACAAGGAAAGCATGCTCTTGCTGGCCGATAGTGTGAGTGACCGAGCAGCGCTTATCGGGGCCGCTAACACCATCACCTTCAAGGAAGGTAAAGTATTTGGCGATAATACAGACGGTTACGGGTTTATGGCCAATCTCAGACAAAGTGCCCCGGAATGGGAGCCACAGGCGGGCCCGGCCGCCGTATTGGGCGCAGGTGGTGCGTCGCGTGCTGTTATCTATTCGTTGATTGACGCGGGTGTGCCCGAAATCCGCCTTGCGAACCGCAATCGTTCAAGGGCAGAGGCGCTGAGAAAGGTGTTCGGCCCGAAAGTAAAAGTCATCGATTGGGACAAGACGAGTGCCATGTTCGAGGGCGTAAAAATGGTGGTGAACACGACGTCGCTTGGCATGCAGGGCAAGCCGGAGTTCAACCTGTCGCTTGTCAGGCTCGAGGCGGATGCGATCGCGACCGATCTGGTTTATACGCCGCTTGAAACCGGTTTTCTGCGGGCCGCCGCGCAGATCGGATGCAAGACGGTCGATGGGCTGGGAATGTTGCTGCATCAAGGCGCGCCCGGGTTTGAACGCTGGTTCGGTGTGGCACCTGAGGTGGATGCGGCGACCCGCAAGGTTGTTTTGGGTCAATGAAGACACCGTTTTTGATCGGTTTGACCGGATCCATCGGTATGGGTAAATCAACAGCCGCCAAGTTTTTTGCCGCCCACGACGATGTTGCCGTCTGGGACGCAGATGCGGCTGTGCACCGGCTGTATGCGCCCTGCGGTGCAGCGGTCGCTCCGATGGAAACGCTGTGCCCCGAGGCGATTGTGAACGGCGCCGTTGATCGCAACAGATTGAAGGACTGGATTGTACAAGATCGTGATGCGCTGCGTAAAATCGAGCAGATTGTGCACCCGTTGGTCGCGGCGGACCGGACGGCGTTTATTGAAAACGCCACCTGCCCTATTCTGGTGCTGGATATCCCGCTTTTGTTCGAAACAGGTGCAGATCGTGGCATGGACATGAGTGTTGTGGTGTCCACCAACGCGGCCGAACAAAAACGGCGTGTTCTGGCGCGGCCCAACATGACCGAGGCGCAGTTCGACGCGGTTTTGGCGAAACAGATGCCGGATATTGAAAAACGGAACATGGCGGATGCAGTGATCCGGTCCGAGACGCTAAGCGGGGCGCAACAGCAGGTTGACGCCATTTTGGACGACCTCAGGAGACAACAGGATGCGTGAGATCGTGATGGACACAGAGACAACCGGCCTTGACCCGTTCGACGGGCACCGGATTGTCGAAATCGGGGCTATCGAGTTGTTCAATCACGTGCCCACGGGTCGTGTATATCATCAATACATCAACCCCAAACGGACCATGCCCAAAGAAGCCTTTGCCGTACACGGGATCAGTGAGGAGTTTCTTGCTGACAAGCCGGTTTTCGCTGATATTGCACAAGCTTTTACCGATTTTGTGGGGGATGCCCGACTGGTTATCCACAACGCGTCATTCGATATGAAGTTCCTGAATGCCGAGTTGGGCTGGTTGAACCGGACCAAGTTACCGATGCAGCAGGCGCTTGATACGCTGGCCATTGCCCGCAAGCGGTTTCCGGGGTCGCCTGCGTCTCTGGATGCGTTGTGTCGCCGTTTTGGCATCGACAATTCGGCCCGTGAAAAACACGGGGCCTTGCTGGACAGCGAGATCCTTGCCGAGGTCTATCTGGAGCTGGTCGGAGGACGGCAGCCGGATTTCGGCTTGAAGCAGGACAGCAAAAATGTGGGTGATGACGGGCAGGCATGGCGGGCAAAGCCGCGTGTTGTCCCCCTGCCCGACCGTATCAGCAGCAGCGAGCGCGCCGCCCATAAAACTTTTGTTGAAAAGCTCGGGGACGGCGCGGTCTGGCGTAAATTCGACTTAGGCTGAGGCGACGGGCGTC
>JBLHUT010000006.1:0-35437 GCA_047629975.1 Paracoccaceae bacterium | reverse complement strand
CCCGAAGCCGGATCGAGGCCAAGATGCGCTGCCTCAAGGCGTTCGGGGAACGCATCGCCGCGAGAGATCCCAACCGCCAGACTGCTGAAATCCAAATCCGCATCGCACTCATGAACCGCTTCTCGGCTCTCGGCACCGCCGAGATCGTGCGCGTCGCCTGAACCCAAGGGGGAAAGGGGAAGGCACGCCTCAGGCGTCAGTTCTGCAACAATGCCCCCTGACCGGCATCATATTTTCCCTAATTTTTTGCACTGGAATGACGGTTATGACACTCGTGTCCTTATTACCCGTAGGGTGAGTTTTCGAATTACTTTTCCTATACGGTAGATATGGAGCGAAACGTCATAACCGTCATTCAGGTGAGCTTGATCCCAACAAAACCGCGCCCGTGTGGTCGCCTGTGACCTTCTAAACCTCGTGTCTTGAGTTCTTTTCGCAACGTGTGCTGCGTCCAGACATTAATTCCCTGCCGTTCGGCCCACTGACTGAAACGCTCGTGCAGTTTGGCTGTCGTAACGAACGCGCTCGAAGCCGCAACGGTCTCATCGGATAGGAATTGACCCAATGTGTCCTCTTCATCCATGTATTCGGTGGATGCCTTTATGACGCTGTCTGGCACATCCAATCCACACTTTTGCCACTCTAGTGCGCCATCGATAGCCCATCGCAGAATTTGCGGCCCCTCAACCATCAACTTCTCGGAAAGACTGCTATCCCGCTTCTCAAGAGGTATGGTTACCAGAAAAGGCACCAGCACCAGACGGGCTCGGATCGCCTCATCCACGCCAGAGAAAGAGGGCCGACTATTTCCTGCTATCATGAGGGTCAATTGTGGATCGAAATCAAAGAAGTCACCACGCATGAACCGCGCAGTCATTCGGTCTCCGCCTGTCAGGTCTTTGATAACAGATTCGTCCCAAGTCTTTCCGACCGGTAATTCGCTGCCTGCCACCAGTCGTGCGCCTTGAAGGCCGGCTAGCCCGGTGGCGTGTTTGTCGCCTTTCGTGTTCAGGAACGTTTCCGCAGCAGCACGACGGGCGTAGTCGGCCCAGATATGCGTCAATGTATTCAGAAAAACGGATTTCCCGTTGCGCCCTGTGCCATAGAGGAACAGCAATTTGTGTTCGGTTGTTTGCCCGGTCAGCGCATAGCCCGCAGCCCGCTGCATAAAGGCCACCAGATCGGCGTCGCCGTCAAAGATTTCGTGCAAAAGGGCGAGCCATCTTTCCGGGCGTGATCCCGGCGTAGAGGGCGCGCAAGCGGTCAGCTTGGTTATCATGTCACTCCGTTTGGCTTGCCGCAACTCACCGGTGCGCAGGTCCACAGTTCCTCCGGGCGTGCCAAGTAGAAGTCGATTGGCATCGAATGCATCGACGCCAGCGATGCTGGCGCTTTTTGATCTCGCAAGGCTTTCTACGGCGGCGACTGTATTTTTGCTCCTCATGATCCTGGCTTGGTCTTTGGCCCATCTGCAAAACTTGCTACCTTCACCTTCCTTTTCAGTATCCAGAGCGGCGGCTTTCCCTTCGGCCCAGCCAGTCAATTCAGTTGCCCGTGTCCGCAGATAATCCCGGGTGCGGGTGAGGTGATCAAGCCTATCGTCGACCTTCCAGTGTGTGCCAGTCCAGAACAGCCACTTACCCCATCTTGCAACATGCCGGGCGTCGCGATCCCAACTGCGCGCGCCCAGGTCGCTTGCCAACGCATCCTGGCTAAGGTCAATATCGTCAGGCAGGAGTGAACCCGGCAGACTGCCCGGTGGGTTGCTATCCGGCACATACCCTCGGTGATTAGTCCCATTGTCCACTACGCGCATCTTTGGCTTCCTTGGGCTGCCCATGCCCGCTTGAAATCCGCTTTCCATGGTCGTCACTATTTCTACCAGATCGAGCCCTATAGCTTCTGATGCAGCGCTCAGGCATGCTTTGACCATATTCTCGGACAAGCTCCCCCCAGCCACAATCTGACCCAAATTAAAAGCACAGCCGTTTAAGGTGGCGTTGCGTCGTCCCTGATGTGCCACAAGAAGGGATGCGAGTTCCTCTTGCAGCGCCTTCTCTGCCCACGCATTTGCCCCGCCTGCTTCAACTGGAAAGCAAGCTGCGGCCTGTTCCGACAGCTTTTGTACGGGCTTCACGCACAAGCCCAAAAGCCATTCAGGGCACTCCGCAAGTTCAAAAGGACCCGGAGGATTTTTCCATCTGTATGGCTTGTCATATTCTGGCTTTACACCCGGAACAGCTACCACCATGCCACCATCGCCGCGCACATCAACGCCAGGTGCAACCCTTGATTCACTGTTGCGAATATCCCTGCCATCCGGCCATTTAAAAAATAGGTGCAGCGATCCGGACGGCGATAGCGCCTGTATCGTTTCAGGCAATGGTCCGTTCTGATCAATGAGCGCAAAAAGATTGCCGATGCCGTCAACCCCATGGCCAACCAGCGTATCAGCCTCGATTATCAGCAAGCCAGATTCGGGTCCGGTAACGACCCCAACATTCGCCTTTGGCCATTGCCCCCAATCACGGGCAATTTCGATTACGTCCGTAGTTGCGCCCCATTCGCGCCCGTTACTGAACTTGGCGCTCTTGTGGCTTTTCTTTTGACCGACAGGGACAGGAAATACTGGCCATCCGTACGCGGCGTACTCTCGCGCAGCCTGTAAACAACCAGATGCTTCGTCATTAATTTTCATTTCGTCCCTCGGATCAAGACATAAAACGCCTTAGATTGGCTTTCGTTAACGTAGTATCGGTTGATGAGGAGTAGACGCTGCAACGGATGAACCAGAACCGAGACGCCACAGGCTTGGTACGTCACGAGTATGCTCCATCGACAAGACCACTGGATGCCTGCGCCACTCGACACTTAGCGGGCAACGCGAATTTTACGGCCACCTGTTCCAGCAAGGCGGGGCGCGGCAGATATCCACGCCTGCATGTCAGCAAGGAAATAGAAGGCACGCCCGCCAAGCATAACATACTCGGGACCTTGGCCTTTCATGGCCCAATCAGCCAACGTTTTCGGCGAACAGCCCAAGTAACGTGCAGCGTTTTTTCGATCCATCCGGCCGTCGGGGTGAATAAAAACACGGTGGACACTGGCATCTACATTCATGGTTTGCTCCCATGAATTACCGACCCATTCAGCCAGTACCAAAACGCAAAAGCAAGTTGCGTGCTGAATTTCACTACATGTGGTGCAAATTGGATCAATAACGAACGTTCCGACACGAGTACATCATGGCAATCAAAGCACCCAAAGGCGCAGGCTCAAAGCTTGGACGGACAGAAACTGTCTCGATTCGGCTGAATCCACGCCTGAATTACCTCTGGGAATTAGCAGCAAGATCACAGCGCAGGACAAAGTCGTCTTACATCGAGGCAATGTTGGCCGATTACATCCAAAGGCAGGAAATCAACAAATGGCACGACCCGGGCCATAACGGACCTGAAACTTTTGGAGACCGCGCAGACGTACTTTAGCATGTCCGAGATAGCCAACGCTTGGTTTCTATAGGGCTCATAGCACCGGAATTATTGACGTTCGAAGAGCAGCACGTTTGGGCCTTGATCGAGGAGAACTTATTGTTCCGGTGTGGCAATTGGAAACATGATGGGTGGGAGCCTGACATGAGCTTGGGAAGCAAAAGACGTGACATAGCAGACGAGTATTGGGAAGATTTATTGGCTGTAGCAGCGGGTGAAAAGCACGCCAGTGTGTTGCCGCCCTCAGAACCTCCAATGCACCCAGACGATTACGAAGCATTCTCTCTCTAAAGGTGGAAAGCTATGGCGATCCGATTTTCCAAACTGACGCGTCCCACAATCCGCTCCTTGAAACCGGGCAGTATGATCACTGAACATGGCATCACGTTTCGTCGGGACGCCAATGGCAATGGTGTCTATTCCGTCAACATCATGGTTGACCGACAGCGCATCCACCGTGTGATCGGCAGGGAGTCAGACGGTGTCACGCGCCAGCAAGCTGAAGACTTTATTGCCCAAGCCAGAACCGATGCAAGGCATCAGCGTCTGGAGCTTCCCGAGGGAAGAAAGACGCCCTTGGGCTTTGAAGAAGCGGCTTCGCGGTATATTCAACGGCTCCGTGACGGCGATGGAAAAAACATTACGATCAAGGAACGCCAGTTAAAGCAGCACTTACTACCCTTTCTAGGATCGAAGCCGTTAAGCGCTGTCGAATCCTTTGATATCGAACGCTACAAAAAGGCCCGTCGATCCGCTGGTGCAGCAACGGCGACGGTGAACAGGGAATTGGCAACACTGTCTCACCTGCTGAACCAAGCCGTGGAATGGAAATGGATCAGAAGCAAAACCGTAAAGATTGTGCGCTTCAAAGAAGACAACCAACGGATCGTCTATTTGATGGATGACCAATGCGCTGCACTGCTAGAAGCTGCGGCATCCGATTCCAATGAAAATGTTCATGCGTTTGTGATGGTCGGCCTCCACACTGGAATGCGTCACACTGAAATTCTCTCGATTCGTCGCGATGATGTCGATCTGGGAAAGCGCGCCATTTGGGTGCCCCAAGCGAAATCAGGTTCGCGCGAGCAACCGATTACCAGAGAATTGGCCGTGTACTTGAATAAACGAATGGACATGCTGCCACAAGGTTGCGAGTGGCTGTTCCCCTCCGTCGGAAGCGCCACAGGCCACGTACATACAATCCGCAAGGCATTCCGACGATCAGCGGAACGCGCTGGACTTGATCCCGATCAAATCACGCCACACACCCTTCGTCACACGGCAGTCACACACCTTGTGCAAGCGGGCGTAGACCTTCCGACGGTACAACGCATTTCCGGGCACAAGACATTGTCGATGGTCGCGCGCTATGCACATCAAAGTGGGTCACACATCGAGGCGGCGATGGACCGGCTGGAAGGGAGTGTCAGCAGGATGCAGCCCGAAGCTGCTCTCAAACCAAAGCCAAAAAAGTCGGCCTGATTGCACACGAATTACACGCGCCCTTGGAAAAACGTAATAAAAATCGCGCTAACTTGTTGATTTAAATGGTGCCCAGGGGCGGAATCGAACCACCGACACGAGGATTTTCAATCCACTGCTCTACCCCTGAGCTACCCGGGCACGGGAACGACTTTCGTCATTGGGTGTGGGCGGTTTAGCTTGCGGAATCAGGTAAGTCCAGCACGTTTCACGAAATTTACGATAAGTTTTCTAACCCTCAGTGGGGGCGGTTCTGTTCTGCATCAAAGTCCGGTTGATCGTCCTCGTCATCGGCCGCTGGAATGGCATAGCTTCCTGTTAACCAGCGCCCCAGATCCTCGTCCGCACAGCGTCTCGAACAAAACGGGCGATACGGCTTTTCAGTCGGTCTGGAGCAAATCGGACAGCTCACACCAGCACCTCCGAAAGGGGCCGCCGCTCGCGTTTGCGCTGAAGCTCGAAATGCCCAAGTGGCGTCCAACCCACCAGCGCGGTCTCGATTGCATCGGCCCGAAAGGCATTGCGCAAGGTCTGCTCGATTGTCTTTCGGTCTTTTTTGACCACAGGGGCCAAATCCATCGTGATCTGTCCACCAAGCCCACGCAGTCGCAACTGCCGCGGCAACTCTCGGGCTGCCGCAAGGTTTACCTTCAAGGCCGCCGCAAGCGAGGTATCGGGGCCGGTATTCACATCAATTGCAACCAGCGCGCGCGTCGGCTCGACCCACATCGAGCCACCCGCAGTCAAAGAGACCTTGTCGCTGCGCAAAGTGTCGATTTCATCCAGAACACCGCGCGCAGCAAAGCAACCTGCCGTCGTGTCGATATCCGTTGGGTCCCCCCACTCCCGCCACGCCATGTGATGCGCGTCAGGCCCCTCAAGCAGCAACTCCGGAGCGCCATCAATCTCTGACATGATGGCGGCACACAGCGCCACCATTTCAGCAACATCTTCGGCCACCGCCTCGTCATCACCTTCGGCCGCCGCAGAGCGAAGAATAAGCCCCGTCCCCACATCCAGATCACTTGTTTCAGCAATGGCACGCAGCCGCATCCGCAAGTCTTCGTCCCGGATAGAACGCGAGATATTCACCCCCGGCACACCCGGTGTCACAATCGCATATTTGCTTTTGAAAAGAATCCGGTTCGTGACTGGAATTGCTTTACCAGCTTCGGCAAAGCCGGTCACCTGCACCAACAGGCTTTGTCCCTGAGCCAACCCGCGGGTGTCGCGCAAAAACGCGGTCGCCCCCCCTGGCAAGCTCAAGAACACCCCGCCCTGCCCCTTCATGGGGCGGTCGACGCGGCCCCGAAACAGCGAGCCCACAGGCGGGTGGCCGTCATCGGTTCGGTTGTCAATCAACAGATCCTCAAGCCGACCGTCCCGCATCCATGCGGCCGCGCGGCGCCCATCGAGTGTATCAAGAAGAACTGTATCACCCTTCATAGCGTCCCCTGCGTGTCATAAAGCGGGTATCCGGCCGCTTGAAGCAACCCTGCCGTCTCGGTTAGTGGCAACCCCACAATCGCCGGATAAGAGCCGCTGATCCAAGGAATGAACGCGCCGGCGGGGCCTTGAATAGAATAGCCCCCCGCCTTGCCTTCCCAGTCGCCGGTATCAAGATAAGAGGCGATTTCCTTTTCGGACAATGCCTTGACCTTGACCTGGCTAAGCACGTCCCGTTCCCAAAGCCGCGCACCGCATCGCACGGCGATCGCCGTGATTACACGGTGTCGCCGCCCTGACAACAGTGCCAGAAAGGTTGCAGCCTCGGCGCGGTCCGCAGGCTTGCCGAGAATCAGGCGTCCGACCCCGACGGTCGTGTCCGCAGACAGCACGATGTCATCATCGGTAGCCGTCACAGCAAGCGCCTTTTCCCGCGCCATGCGTTGACAATACGGGCGGGCCAACTCGCCCTTGATTGGCGTCTCGTCAATATCGGGCGGACGGATGTCATCAGCCACGATACCGATCTGGGCCAGAAGTTCGCGGCGACGCGGGCTTCCGGAGCCAAGTATCAATGCCATGAAGCCACTCTTTTCACGATTAATCGCAACAGCTTACTTGAACCGGTAATTGATCCGGCCCTTGGTCAGGTCATAAGGGGTCATCTCGACCTGCACCTTATCTCCGGCAAGAACCCGAATCCGGTTCTTACGCATTTTCCCTGCCGTATGTGCGATGATCTCATGGCCGTTTTCCAGCTCGACCCTGAATGTCGCGTTCGGCAAGAGTTCCTTAACGACACCGGGAAATTCGAGCATTTCTTCCTTAGCCATGTTCACTCCTTGTTTGGTTTTCCGCATGTGCGCGGGCGTGCCACTAAATGCGCGGGACTTGCCTGCTTTTCAAGACTATTCGTAAGGCAGTTGCGCAAATGTGACGTTATGTACAGTGCACGGGGGGTTTGCGCCGAATGGTGCCCCCCAAAGGGACGTCAGTGTCGTCGTTTAGCCCGCTTTCGACAGTTTCGCAATCAGCCACGGCTCAGCCCCCAAAGCGCAGCACGCAGATCAAAGTGAACAGACGACGCGCGGTGGGTTGATCAACCTCGATTTTCCCCTCAAGCCGTTCATGCAAAAGCCGCCCGCCCTCGTCATGAATGCCGCGACGGGCCGTATCGATCACTTCGATCTGGCTGGCCGGAAGCCGTTTTACAGCGTCGAAATAGTTTTCACAAATCTGATGGTAATCCTTTACCACCTGACGAAACGGGCTGAGGGACACAAAAACCGCTGCAACCCTAACGTTTGCTTCATCGGCCACATCAAAAATGAGCCGCCTGTCGCGCACACCGAGTTGCAGCCTGAACGGGCCAGCCGTTTGTTCCGCATCCGCGCCCGTTGGAAGCGCGAAAAAATTCTCTTCGAGCAAATCAAAAATTGCGACTTTGCGTTCCTGCTCGATTTCAGGCGTCGGCAGCGCAAGATTGGTATCGTCAATGTCGATCTCGATCAGCCGGGCATTCATTCAAATCCCTCGTTCAATCGGTCAAGGCGGGCACGAACGGACAGGCCATGCGCCTCGAGGCTTTCGGAAATAGCAAGCCGTTCTGCCGCAGGGCCGATCGCGCGCAATGCCGCCGGTGTCATGCGGGCAATCGTGGTGCGTTTGACAAAGTCCATTACCGACAGGCCCGACGAGAACCGTGCCGAGCGCGCCGTGGGCAGAACATGGTTCGGCCCGCCGATGTAGTCGCCAATTGCCTCAGGAGTCCACGCGCCCAGAAAAATAGCTCCGGCATGGGTGATCAGATCGCACAGCGCGTCAGGGTCCTGAACACACAATTCCAGATGCTCGGGCGCAATCCGGTCTGACAAGGCTGCCGCTGTCTCAAGATCGGGGACGGTGATGATGACACCATAATCACGCCAGCTCGCCCCCGCGATTACCCGCCGCTCAAGCGTTTCGAGGCGCGCGTCGACAGCCGCCGAAACTGCCGCGGCAAACTTCGGATCCGTTGTGATCAAAATGGACTGCGCACTTTCGTCGTGCTCTGCCTGACTGAGCAAATCAACCGCGATCCAGTCCGGGTCATTGTGACCATCCGCAATGACCAGAATCTCGGACGGCCCTGCGATCATATCGATGCCGACACGCCCGAAAACCCGCCGTTTGGCCGCCGCAACAAAGGCATTTCCCGGTCCCGTGATCTTGTCGACAGGTTCAATCGTCTTTGTGCCGTAAGCCAGCGCCGCAATCGCCTGCGCACCACCGATCCGGTACACCGTATCAACCCCCGCCAGCCGCGCGGCATAAAGCACCAGCGGATTGCAAACGCCCCCAGGTGTGGGCGCCGTCACGACCAGCCGCTTGACCCCTGCCACCTGTGCCGGGATCGCATTCATCAAAACCGACGACGGATAAGACGCAAGCCCGCCCGGAACATAAAGCCCCGCCGCCGAAACCGGCCCCCAGCGCCAGCCAAGCTCGGCCCCCGTGTCATCGGTCCAACGCAAATCTGACGGCAATTGCCGAACATGATAGGCGCGGATCCTGTCGGCAGCCAACGTAAGTGCCGCGGCATCTTGCGGCGATACCTTTGCACATTCCGCGTCGATTTCGGCCTCGGAAAACGCCATCGTCTCTGGTGTCAGCGAAAACCGGTCAAAACGCTCGGTCAACTCGATGACGGCCTTGTCGCCCCGCGCCCGTACATCCGCGATGATGTCGGCCACAACGGTATCGACGTCGGGCGAATCCTCACGCTTCATTGTCAGCACATCGGCAAAACGGGCTTCGAAATCGGCACTGGCATGGTCAAGGAATTGCGGCATCGGGGTCTCCTTCTTCCGCTGACATAGCGCCCATGCGCCCGCCCCTCAAGCGTCGAGGTAGCGCACCATGTGCAGTTCGTCGAAAAACGTGTCGTTTACACGCAGCGCCCGCGGACTGCGCCCGACCACCGCGAATCCGTGGCTTTCATAAAACCGGCGCGCAACCACGTTGCTTTGCGATACATAAAGCTCCACCTGCAACAGCTTGGCCCGATAGGCCCGCTCGATCGTTTGCTCGACAAGCCGTGCTCCGATGCCACGCTTTTGATACGCGGGCTGGACATAAAAACTGGTGACCCAGCCACGATGCTCGATCTTGGAGCCGCCTTCATGGTCAAAGGCCATGCATCCGACCATAAGGTTTCCGTCGAATGCCCCCAGCAACAGCCCCGAGGAAATCCGCTGCGCAAACGATGATAACGTGGCACTTACCGCTTCGGCGTAGTCAGTACCGTAGAAATTTGGAAACAGCTTCAACGCCTCCAGCCGCAGTGACCTAAACCCGTCGGTATCTCCCGAGGTCAGTCGACGGATTGTGATGTCTTTAAGCAATGGCTCAACTGTTCTTTTTGCATCGGAATATGGCACCCCGCTTGCCAGCAAACGCGCCCCTTTTCAACTGAAAGACGTGCCTAGTCCGACAATTCGGGATGTACCGGCAATTTCCCCGAGATTGCAGCATAAGGACGCGTCACATCCCGCAAAGTCACATCCAGACATTCGACCTCAAGCGCAATCGCCCCGTCACCGGCCAACGTGAGCACGATCCGGCCAGTGCCGTCTTCACCCGCTTCAAAGGCGATATCCAGAAGCGACAGCACAAGATCCTTGTCTGCGCGGTCGATCCCTTGGGATCCGACCCTCAGAACATCGGCAAAACGGACAATCGCGCGCACACGCTCGTAGGCGCGTCCGCGTTTTTGTGCATTTTCCCGGTCTTCCCAACGGAACCGGTTGAGCAGCAGCGCGAAACTACGGTCTTTTGGATCGTACCGCATGTCGGCACTGACAAAGACCGCGTCCTGCAAGAGCGCCGAAATCACCTTGAGACTGCTGTCATCAAGCGCCGCAAGGTACAGTGGGCTCTCTGTGCCCTCTTCAAAGGTAGCATCAGCCATTTTCACGCATCCGTTCGATTTTGGCACCACAGCCCCCGAGTTTTTCCTCGACATGTTCATAGCCGCGATCAAGGTGATAGACGCGACTGACCGTGGTTTCCCCCTCGGCGGCCAAACCCGCAAGGATCAGCGAAACACTGGCCCGCAAATCGGTTGCCATCACCGGCGCACCCTTCAGACGTTCCACGCCTGTCACTGTGGCGCGCCCGCCCTGCACGTCGATTTTTGCTCCCATGCGGATCAATTCGGGGGCGTGCATGAACCGGTTCTCGAAAATTGTTTCCTCAAGCACGCTCGTGCCTTGGGCAGTGCACAAAAGCGCCATCATCTGCGCCTGCAGGTCGGTCGGAAATCCGGGAAAGGGCTGCGTCACCACATCAACCGCCTGTGCGCGCCCGCCTTTGCGCGACACGACCAGACCGCGCTCTGTCTGCGTAACCGACACATTTGCCTCATCCAGTTTTTCAGCGAAGGCCGCAACAAGTTCCATCCGTCCGCCCAGCAACTCGACCGTGCCACCCGTGATGGCAGGAGCCAGCATGTAGGTTCCCAACTCGATCCGGTCGGTCACCACCGGATGTGTCGCCCCGTTCAGCCGGTCAACACCCTGAATCGTGATCTCGGACGTGCCTTCGCCCTCGATTTGTGCGCCCATCTTACGCAGACAACGCGCCAGATCGACGATCTCGGGCTCGCGGGCCGCATTTTTCAGAACACTTGTTCCCTTGGCCAGCGTCGCCGCCAAAAGCGCATTTTCCGTGGCCCCGACCGACACCAGCGGAAATTCGAACACCGCCCCCGTCAACCGACCGCCAATCGCCTTGGCGTGCACATACCCGTCCCGCAGGTCAAGTTCGGCGCCCATTGCCTCCAGCACCCTGAGATGCAGGTCAACAGGCCGCGCACCAATCGCACAGCCCCCCGGCAACGACACGACCGCATGGCCATCGCGCGCCAGCATCGGCCCCAGAACAAGGATCGAGGCACGCATCTTGCGCACGATGTCGTAGTCGGCCGTATGATTGTGAATGTCGTGCGACGACATCGCCAACACCTGTCCGTCTTGCAAAGACGACACCTCTGCCCCCAAAGAGCGCAGCAACTCGGTCATGGTCTTGATGTCGCTCAATCGGGGTGCGTTGGTCAACGTCAGTGGCTCTTCGCTCAAAAGCGTCGCAGGCATCAGCGTCAGACAGGCGTTTTTAGCACCGGATATCCGGATTGTGCCGTTCAGCTCCTTGCCGCCGGTCACCACGATCTTATCCATCTTTGTTCTCTTCCTTTCCGCCCTGCGCCACATCATCGTCATCGCCATGAACACGCGCCTTGGCCTGTGACTTGCGCCGTTGCAGATTGGCTTTAAGCGCCTGCTTCAAACGATCCTCGCGGGTCGATGGCCTGGCCGGAGTATCTTTGCTTGTGGTCATGGGGCGGTGGTACGACAGCGCCCCTTCGAGGTCTATAGCGGGCTGCGCAAAAATCGCGGCACAAAGCGCGTTTGCACACTCCCGAGGCGCGATATTGCCGACACACGTTTAGTCGTCCTTTGTCACCGGACCACCGTTTTGCTCCCAGGTTGAAAACCCCTCCCGCAGATGCGCCGCCTCGAACCCCATATCGTTCAAAGCCGCAACAGTCAGCGCAGAGCGCCATCCAGAGGCACAATGGAAGACAAATTTCTTGTCCTCACCAAAGACCGGCTTGAAATAGGGGCTTTCGGGGTCGACCCAGAATTCGGCCATGCCACGCGGACAGTGGAAACTGCCCGGAATGTACCCCAGCCGCTCGCGTTCGCGGATATCGCGCAGGTCAACGATTACAACTTCGGGATCGTCGATCATTGCAATCGCGTCCTTTGTCTCGACTTCTTCGATTCGCGCGCGTGCCGCTTTGACCAGATCGGCAACAGGGACTTTCAGTTTTGACATGATGTGCACTCGTCCTCGTTCGGGTTTCCATTCGATAGACGGGACACTGGCACATCATGGCCGGCCACGACAACCCGGGCGCGTTGCAAAACATCCCGCCTGCATCAACCGGGCTGTCGCCGGACGGCGCAAGGGGCGCAATGCGGCCACGGCAACGGACAGCGGCGTGATCGGTACCCGATGTCGCAGTGTCTGCGACACTGCCATTGGCAGTTGCAAAGGCCCGCGTGCAATTTTAAGTTGATTTATTAGAAAGCTTACAACACATTTGATCACAGCGTAACGTAGGTAGGTAGGTAGGAAAACCATGCCGTATGCAACGGGCATTCAAAAAGAAGACACCCTTAGCTGGGTCTTCTATTCGGATGTGCTGACGGTTAGCCTTGCGCGGGCCTGTCACCAATCCCTGATACAGCATCCCGAATTTGTGCCCGGGCTCGACTTTTATATTTCCCTCGAAAAGGTGACGGAAATCGACCTTGATTTTGCCAAGGTTACCGCCCTGCGCTCTTTGACCGAGTCGCGCTCGAAAGGCTCACAGAGACTCCCGAAGATTACTCTTTTTGCTCCTACCGACATGACGTTCGGCATGGCGCGCATGTATGAGACGCTGCTCAATCAGGGCGATGTTGCCCATGCAGAAGTGTTTAGCGACGAACAGCAATGTTTCGCCTGGCTCGGGCTGAGCGAACACGCGATTTCAAAGCTTAACAAAGCTGGAAAAGCGAAACTCGAAAAGGCGCAAACAGATTGAACAAATCGGGACCGCACCCGTTTGGATGCAGTCCCGCTATTTGATGCGTTGCCGAAGCTGGTACCTTTCCAGCCCTAGGCGATTCTCATCTCTGTTGCAGGATCGAACAGACAGGCACGCGTCATGTCGACCGCAAAGTCCATCGTTCCCTCAAGCACCTGAGCGTATCCTGAACTGACCCGCGCCATTACTTCCTTGTCGTTCCAGGTCAACACGCACAGCGTGTCGGCCCCTGTTGCTTCGGTCACGTCAATGTCGCTGGTGACGGTCTGGGCCTTGCTGTTGGCCGTCTGGCCAACCTGCGTGATCATCTCGGGGCGTAAGCCGATGACAATCTCGCGCCCGATATGTTGCGACAGATCCGCCGCATTGCCCGTCAGATCAAGCAGAACCACCTGATCGGCACCATTGGCCAACATACGGACCTCGGCCCCGATGCCGCGATCAGTACGTTGCACCGTGGCGGTCACAAAGTTCATGGGCGGCGATCCCACAAGCCCGGCCACAAACATGTTTACCGGTGCGTCATAGATCTCGGCAGGGCTGGCAAGTTGTTGAACCTCCCCGCCTTTCAGAATCGCGATCCGGTCCGCAAGGGTCAGCGCCTCGATCTGGTCGTGGGTCACATAAACCATCGTAGCGTTCAGCCGCTTGTGCAGGCGCTTGATCTCGGTCCGCATCTCGAGCCGCAGCTTGGCATCAAGGTTCGACAGCGGTTCGTCGAACAAAAACACCTTTGGACGCCGCACCAAAGCACGCCCCATCGCAACCCGCTGCCGCTGTCCACCGGACAATTGCGCCGGCTTGCGATCCAGCAGATGGTCCATCTGCAACATCTTGGCGACCTCTTGCACGGCCTTGTCACGCTCGGCCTTCGGCACGCCGCGCATTTCAAGCCCGAAGGCGATGTTTTTGCCCACGGTCATGTTGGGGTACAGCGCGTAAGACTGGAACACCATCGCGATATCGCGGTCCTTGGGATGCACATCGTTGATGATCCGGTCACCGATCATGATGTCCCCTTCGGTCAGCGTCTCAAGACCCGCGATCATATTCAGCAAAGTGGATTTCCCACAGCCCGAAGCACCGAGCAGCACAAGAAATTCGCCATCCTGAAGGTCGATCGACACGCCCTTGAGCACCTCGACATTGCCGTAACGCTTAACGGCATTTTTGATTGTCAGTGAAGCCATGATACTCTCCTCATCCCTTGACGGAACCGGCGGTCAGACCACGCACAAAATAGCGGCCCGCGACGATATAAACTAAGATGGTTGGGGCGGCCGTAATCAGCGCGGCAGCCATGTCGACATTGTATTGTTTGACACCGGTGGTGGTGTTTACCAGATTGTTCATCGCCACCATGATCGGCTGTGCGCCGCCGGTGGTGAAACTGGCCCCGAAGAGGAAGTCGTTCCAGATCTGCGTAAACTGCCAGATGACCGACACCACGATGATCGGCGGGGACAGCGGCAGAATGATCCGGCGGAAAATCGTAAAGAACCCCGCCCCGTCAATGGTTGCAGCCCGCACCAGCTCGTCTGGGATGGTCACGTAATAGTTCCGGAAAAACAACGTGGTAAATGCCAACCCGTAAACGGTATGAACAAGGATCAGACCGTAAACCGTGTTGGTGATACCAATAATGCCCAACGTTTGCGCCATCGGAAGGATCACGACCTGAAACGGTACAAAGCAACCAAACAGGATCAGCGCAAAAACAAGGTTGGCGCCCGGAAACTGCCACTTGGTCAGGGAATACCCCGTCAGCGCCCCCAGAAATGTCGACAACGCAACAGACGGCAGCGCAATGGCAACAGAGTTCCAGAAATAGGGCTCAAGACCGGTGCACTTCACCCCGATGCAGGCCTCGCTCCACGCATGTCGCCACGCCCAGAAGTTCAACTCGTGAGGAAGCGACAAAAGCGAGCCGCCGCGGATCTCTTCGAGCCCCTTGAGCGACGTGCCGACGACAACATAGGCCGGCAGCAGAAACCAGATCGCAAAGACCCCAAGGATCAGCCACAAAAGCAGCCGCGCCGGAAGTGTGGATTTATTTTGTGCAGGCTTGAAGGTGGTCGTATCAGACATGCTTTTTCCCCCGCAATTCGGAATAAAGATAAGGCACCATGATGGCCGCCACCGTGGCAAGCATCACCATCGCAGACGCGGCACCCAGTGCGATTTCGTTACGTCGGAAGGTCATTTCGTACATGAAATTCGCAGGCAACGTCGAGGAATACCCCGGCCCGCCTCCCGTAAGCGCGACCACAAGATCGAAGCTCTTGATCGCCAGGTGCGACAGGATCACAACCGCGCTCATGAACACCGGACGCATGGTCGGCAGGATGATCCGCAAATAGATCCGGCTCGGAGAGGCTCCGTCAAGGCTTGCCGCCTTGATGATATCCTGATCCACGCTGCGCAACGCCGATAAAAACAGCGCCATCACAAACCCGGACGACTGCCAGACCGCCGCCATAACCAGTGCATAAACCGCCAGTTGCGGATCGTTGGTCCAGCCGAACGAGAACGATTCCCATCCCCAGCCGCGCACCACAGTCTCAAGCCCCAGCGAGGGGTTCATGATCCACTTCCACGCCGTACCGGTGATGATGAACGAAATTGCCATCGGATAGAGGTATATCGTGCGGATAAAACCCTCGGCCCTGATCTTCTGATCCAGAAGAATGGCAAGCAGACAGCCGACAACGATTGACACAAGAATAAACAGGATGCCGAAAACAAACAGGTTTTCGATGGCCACTGACCAGCGGTCCATCTGGAAGAGTCGCTCGTAGGGGCGCGTTCCAAGCAAGGTATAATTCGGCAACATCTTGGACTTGGTGAACGAAATGTACCCCGTCCAGAGGATGAAACCATAAACAAAAAACAAGATGGCCGTAAAGCTGGGTGCCACTACGATCTGCGGCAAGGCGCGGGCGATCCGGTCGGTGAATTTTCTGGGTGCAGCAGACACGTCAACAGGCCTCCTCGGTGAGAGAAATGAAAAGGCGCGACCTCAAAAAAGTGAGGCCGCGCCCATTTTCAGCAGTTACTGGGCAAGATTGATCGCGCTGACCAATTCCTTGACAGCGTCTGCAGAGGACATGTCGGAGTTGAAGTGAGATGTCGCAACGTCGATGAACGCACCGCGCACGGCACCGGACTGTGCGATTTCATGGGCCATCGAACCAAGCAGCGTGTTGCCTGCGGCAGCCGATACCATATCATCCATGGACTTGATCGCGCAATCGTCGAACTGGTCACGTGGAACGTCGGTCCGCGCCGGGATCGACCCCTTGAGCAAGTTGAACGTCTCCTGGAATTCCGTGCCCAGAATCAACTCGGCCAGAATTTCCTGACCAGCGATACTGTCATCACCGGACACGTTGAACATTGCAAAGCTGTCGGAGTTCAGCAGATAGCCGTTCTCGGACGGGGTCGAGGCGCAGATATAGTCAACACCGGGGACTTTGCCAGCAGCAGCAAATTCGCCCTTGGCCCAGTCACCCATGATCTGCATGGCTGCTTCGCCGCGCATGACCATCGCTGTTGCAAGGTTCCAGTCACGACCAGGGAAGTCGGGGTCGACGTAGCCGCGCATTTTGCGCATCTGGTCGAACACGGCAACCATCGTATCGGAGCCCAGCGCGTCCATGTCCAGCTCGACAAGCGCCTTGCGATAGAATTCGACGCCGCCGATGCCCAGAACAACCGTTTCAAAAACAGTCGCGTCCTGCCATGGCTGACCGCCATGTGCGAGCGGAATGATCCCTGCCGCAATCAGCTTTTCAGCTGTCTCGTTGAACTCGTCCCAAGTCGTCGGAACACCGGCACCAACCTTGGCCAGAACCTCCGGGTTGGCCCAGATCCAGTCAACGCGGTGCACGTTTACCGGCACGGCAACATAGGCACCTTCGTATTTTACGATATCCTGAATGGCGGCAGGAAGAACAGCGTCCCAGCCCTGTGCTGTCGCGACTTCGCTCAGATCGGCCAATGCGCCTGCTTCGGCCCACTCCTGAATGTTGGGGCCTTTGATCTGCACCGCAGACGGCGGATCACCCGCCAGAACCCGTGCGCGCAAAACAGCCGCTTGCGCATCACCGCCGCCGCCAGCAACAGGCGCGTCGATCCACGTGCCGCCACGGCCCGCAAAAGCCTCCTGCAGTGCTTTTACAGCCATGGCTTCGCCACCGGATGTCCAATAGTGCAGAACTTCTGCTTTTGGCTCCGCATAAACAGGAGCCGCCGCGATAGACGCACCAAGGGTCACTGCGCCAACAAGCGCACTAAAATGTCGTGTCATGATATCCTCCCAGATACACACAAAATGTGGAGGCCTTTGTTTCAAAGCCGTTTCCCACCTTACCGCAGGGACCCCGATTGCCGAGCCATTGAATTGTTGCTTTTTGTTGCGTGCCACACACGGTGTTCCCAAAACCCGCAAAAATTGGTAACCAAAGGGACAGCGCGCCGCGTGCCAGCGCGCTCAAGGCACCCTTCGGACAAGGAGTCGGACCCGTTGAGTCGTGTGCATATCGTAGAAGACGACCCGGAGATTTCGGCACTTTTGTCGACATATCTGCACTCACGCGGCTTCACCTGCGTTATCTCGGGCTCTGCCGAAGCGGCACTGCACCTTTCCCCCGAAGACTTCGATATCATGGTCGTCGACATCATGCTGCCCGGGGACAGCGGCCTGAGCTATTGCAAAAGGGTTCGGGAGCAGTCGAATGTACCGCTTGTTATCCTGTCTGCGGTCAAAGGCGACACGGAACGCATTATCGGCATCGAACTGGGTGCTGACGATTATCTTGAAAAACCCTTCAATCCCCGCGAACTGCTTGCACGGATGAACGCGCTTTTGCGCCGCGCGAATGGCGCGGCCAAGCCCACGGCGCGCACCTCTGGACGGATCGGGTTTTCAGGATGGATACTGGACCACACCAATCATAAATTGCACGGCCCCAACGCCATCCATGTCCCGCTCAGTTCAACCGAATACCGTTTGATGACGATGCTGGTGTCTGTCGCCCCCGCCCCCGTCGCCCGCGAGGACATCGCCCGCAGCATCATCGGCATCGACCTTGACCCCGAAGACAGGCGGGTCGACATCCTTGTCAGCCGCTTACGCAAAAAGCTAATGAACACCGACCCTTCGGGCGATTTTATCCGCACGATCCGCAATCAGGGCTACCATTTTGCGGCGGACTACGTGGTGCTTGATTGACCCGTTTGCAGGTGCTGTCGGAACGGATTGTCGGCTGGTTTCCGCGCGCGCTGTCACAGCGCCTGCCGTTTCTTGTGCTGGCGGCGTTTTTGTTAGGAGGGTTGGTCGCTGCATGGACGGCCTCCACACTGTTCGAGCGCCGCACGGCCCTGAAAATTGCGGAAAACTCGGGCCACAGCCTGCTCTACCTGATCGAGGCCGCGGCCAGCAATCACCCGGCCCCCGCAGCCCCCCCATTCAAGGTCGCCCTGAGCGATACGTTTGCCGCGCAACCCGCGATGCAAACCCGCCCGTTCATCCTGACCCTGAACGGCGTACGCTACCGCGCGGCGGCGGCATTTACTTCTGCGCCTCCCTTGCCGGATTTGCTGGGAAAACCGCCCGGCGATGTGGATGCCGCCACCCGACTGGGCGTGCTGGCCCGCAATATTGCCCGTCAGGACCTTGCCGCCAGTCTGATTGTTTTCACCGGCGATGACGGGGTCGTGACCATCACCGCGCCAGACATCTGGCGCGCACGCCCCGGCGAGACACGCACATTGCTGGCCGGCCTTGGCATTTTTCTGGCTATTCTTGCGGCCATTATTCCGATGGCAGTCAACCTTGCCGCCCCGTTTCAACGGCTTGCCGCCCCAAAAGACCTGCCCCTGCGGCTTGGTCCTTTGGCCTCCAGCGAGGCCGTTCTGGTGGCCGATCACATCGAGCAGCTCAACGAGCAGTTCCGAACCGATCAGGACGAGCGCATCCGCGGACTTGCAGCCATCTCCCATGACCTGCGCACCCCCGTCACCCGCATGCGGCTGCGCAACGAGTTGCTTGAAGATCCTAAGTTCCAGGCCAAATTCACGGCCGATCTGGATGATATTTCGGGCATCGTGGACGGGGCGCTTGATCTGTTGAGCATCCGGACCCGCCCCGAACAACACCACCGGTTTTCGTTGACCGCGCTTCTGGAAAGCCTTGTGGATGATTATGCCGACGTCGGAAAAGACGTCCGGATCGAAGTACCAACCGATATCGAGATCGAGACTCCGGCGTCGGTTTTCGGGCGCACCGGCAACATCCGCGTGCCATCAGGCGCGGAAAGCATGATGCAAGGCCAACCTGATAAACTGCGGCGGGCCTTTTCAAATCTGATCGATAACGCGTTGAAGTATGGCACCCGCGCACGTGTGATCGTTCTGCCGTCCAGTGCGGATATGTTGCGCGTTGCCATTCTGGACGACGGCCCGGGCATTCCGGCCGATCAGATTGCTCAGGTCATGTTGCCCTTTGTGCGCGGCCAGCGTGCCCATACCTCTCGTGGGGCTGGGTTGGGCCTTGCAATCGCAACCGAGATCATCGGCATTCATGGCGGCGCACTCAAGCTTACGAACGAGGACACCGGCCTGCGCGCAACGGTACAAATCGCCCGCAGGTTACCGGTCTGACACCCCGACGACCGTTTGGCCGTCGGGACACGTCTTCAAAGTCTCACAAATGCGCACATTCCGGCACCGCACTGATAACCGTGCCGCTGTCCAGATGCTGCAACAGGTTATCAACCGTCAGATCGCCCATTGCCGCACGCGTTTCCACCGTTGCACTGCCGACATGCGGCAGCAACACAACATTCGGCATCCCGAACAATGCCTCGGGCACCTTTGGCTCGTGTTCGAAAACATCCAGTCCGGCATAGCCCAGCCGCCCCTCTTGAAGGGCCGCAACCAGTGCCGTCTCGTCAACCACCGAGCCGCGACTAACGTTGATCAAAGTCCCCTCGGGGCCCAGCGCGTTCATCACCTCGTCATTGACAATCCGGTAGGTAGACGGCCCGCCCGGCGTGATACAAATAAGCACATCCACCGCCGCGGCCATCTCAACAAGGCTGTCGTAATACTGATAGGTCACGTCCTTTTTGCTGCGGGAGTGATACACGATGGTCGTATCGAACGGGGCCAGCTTGTCAGCAATCGCCTGCCCGATACGCCCCAGACCAAGAATACCCACCGTGCGCGCGTCGGCGGAACGCGTCAACGGCGCATTGCCCTGCGCCTCCCACTTGCCCGCCCGAACATAGGCATCATCGGTGACCAGATTGCGGTAACACGCCAGCATCAACATTACCGCAGTGGTTGCCACCTCGGCATTGAGCACATTTGGCGTGTGGGTCACGATGATCCCGCGCCGCACCGCTTCTGTCGTGTCGACAGCATCGTAACCGACGCCGTAGCCACTGATGACTTTCAGGTTCGGCAGGGCCGCCATGATTTCGGGTTTTATCCCGTCGGCCCCGTTGGTTGCCACATATTCCACGCCCGCGCCGTGCTCTTGGAGCCACGCCGCAGGGTCGGACATCGCAGACATCCGGTGCACCTTGAACCGGGCCTCCAAACGCGCGAGCATGGAGTCCGTAGCCCCTCCGACCAACAAAAGATCAGTCATTCACACATCCTCTGTAACGGTTTGGCGCTGATGGCCCAGCCCCTCGATGGTCAGCTCCATCACATCGCCTTTTTTCAGATAGACCGGCGCGGGTTTCATGCCCATCCCCACACCCGGAGGTGTGCCGGTGCTGATCACATCGCCCGGATGCAACGTCATAAGTTGCGATAAATGCGAGACGATCTTTGCAACGCTAAAGATCATTGTCTGCGTTGATCCGGTCTGCATCCGCGTGCCGTTCACATCCAGAGACATGCTCAGGTTCTGCACGTCAGGCACCTCGTCGCGGGTGACAAGCCACGGCCCCGTCGGCCCGAAGGTGTCACACGACTTACCCTTGGTCCACTGACCCGAAAGGTGCATCTGGAAGTTCCGCTCCGAGACGTCGTTGATCACGCAATAGCCCGCCACATGAGCCAATGCCGCGTCCTCTGAGACATATTTACAGGTCGAACCGATGACCACCCCCAACTCGACTTCCCAATCCGTCGCCGTAGAGCCGCGCGGCATGGACACATCGTCATTGGGCCCGACCACAGCCGAACTCGCCTTGAAAAACAGGATCGGATGTTCGGGAATTGCCATACCGGATTCCGCTGCGTGATCGGAATAATTCAACCCGATGCACAAAAACTTGCCGATATTTCCAACGCACGCCCCGATGCGCGGCGTGCCTGTCACCTCTGGCAAGGTCCTCGGATCGACACCACGCAGCATTTCGAGGGTCGCATCGCCCAGACTTTCGCCCGTGATATCCGCCACCAACCCGCTCAGGTCGCGCAACGTTCCACTGTCGTCCAACAGCCCCGGTTTCTCTGCGCCAATGGCGCCATAACGTAGCAGTTTCATGTTCTGATGTCCTCGATTTCCTCTGCGCAGCCAAAAGCCCGCGCCCTTGACCGTTATGATTTGCCAAAGGGTCACGCGTCAAGAACGGTTTCGCACACGTACGTTAGCGCATGACAGAACCGCATTTTCGGCTATAGACTTGCGGGGACGCGCATAAAAAGGATGGCTAGATGGTGACTTCACGCAAGATCGCACTTTTGGGAACCGGGCTGATGGGCGCACGCATGGGCCTTAACCTGATCGCAGCGGGGCACAGCCTTACTGTCTGGAACCGCAGCCCCGAAAAGGCCGCAGCCCTTATAGAGGCCGGTGCTACAGGCGCACAAACGCCCCAAGACGCCGTTGCCGGTGCAGACTTCGTTCTGACAATGCTGAGTGACGGACAGGCGACAGGGGCGCTGATCACCAACCCTGATGTGTTGGCCGCGTTGCCTGCGGGCGCGGTTTGGCTGGATATGTCCAGCATCAAACCCGAAGAGGCCCGCGCCCAATCGGCCTTTCTTGCCAAAGCAGGGTTCGGACATCTTGACGCGCCTGTTTCGGGTGGCACAAAAGGCGCCGAAGCCGCCTCGCTTGCCATTATGGTCGGCGGTTCTGCTGCCGTGTTCGAGACCGCGCACGATGTCTTTTGTGCGATGGGACGGCCCGTTCATGTGGGGCCAAGCGGTACCGGACAGCTTTCGAAACTGGCCAACCAGACGATTGTCGCGGTGACCATCGGCGCGGTGGCCGAGGCCATGCTTCTGGTCGAAAAAGGCGGTGCCGATCCTCACGCCGTGCGTGCCGCCCTGAAAGGCGGCTTTGCAGACAGTGTAATTTTACAACAACACGGTGCACGCATGACCGACGGCGATTTCGTCCCCGGCGGGCTCAGCAAATTCCAGCTCAAGGACCTGGACAACGTGCTGAACGAGGCTGCCCATCTGGATCTGAAACTGCCCGTGACACAGCATATCCGTGACCGGTTCGAAACCTTTTGCACGCAAATGAATGGCGGCGACCGCGACCATTCCGGCCTCTATCTTGAATTGAAACGACAAAACGGATTGCCGGAATAGGCACTGGATGACCCTCCGAGCTTCGGCACCACGTTTCGTACGCGCCCGTCACACGAACGACGCCCCACTTGGAGCGTTAATTTTCAGCGCAACGCCCCGATTCATGCAGGGATATTTTTTAAAATCTATTAGATTTCAGAAATTTCTTGCTCCCGAAAATTCCTATCGCTATCGTCGGTGTCAGCGCTAGCAGGACAGTGGGTTCAACCACTGTAAGATTGGCGAACACTAAAATGTCTGGGAGGACACTCATGAAGTTTGTAAGAAAAGCCGCTACTGCGGCTGCCGTTGCCGCGCTTACAGCAGGCACCGCAATGACCGCATTCGCCGCGTCGCACAGCGAAACCACGAAACTGCGCATTCAGACCCATTACGCTCCCGAAACGGTTTCCGGCAAGCTGGCGGCGCAGTATATCGAAGATGTGCAGCTGATGTCCGGTGGCAGCATCGAAATCGAGATGTTCTATTCGGCCGCGGTCGTCAAATCGGTTGAGACATTCGACGCCGCAGCAACCGGCATTCTGGATTGCGACATGACCGGTGCTGGCTATCAGACCGGTAAAAACCCTGCATTCCAGTTTGTAGGCGATATCATGGGCGGCTATGCGACCCCCTATCAGCAGCTTAGCTGGCTCTATTTTGGCGGTGGTCGCGAAGCTGCGGCGCCACTTTACAACAAGTACGGCATGGAGCTGATTGGTTGGTGGGTTTACGGTCAGGAGAGCTTTGCCTCCAGCAAGCCGATCACCAAAGTGGCCGATTTCAAAGACTGGAAATTCCGCTCCCCCCCCGGCATGGAAACAAAGATTTTCGAAAAGCTCGGCGCGAAGCCTATCGTGATGGACTTCACCGAGATCTTTACCGCGCTGGAAACCGGCATCATTGACGGTGCGGATGCGTCCGGTCTGGCCAATAACGTTGGTCTGGGTCTGTATGACATTGTAAAATATGCCAACTTCCCCGGCTTCCACTCGATGCCATCGGATCACCTTGCGTGCAACAAGACCCGTTGGGACGCGATGCCCGAAGCCCATCAGCGCATTATGACCGTCGCTATGGAAGCGCTTGCGTTGCGCACAGCACTGACCTTCGAGAAAAAGAATGCCGAAGCCGCCGCCGAACTGCGTGCTCAGGGCGTCACCTTGTCCGAGTGGGCTCCAGAAGACCTTCAGGAATTCCGGAATGCAGCACAGGCCACATGGCCCGAGTTTGCAACCTCTCCCGAGGCAGAAGCACTGGTTGCGTCGCATATCGCGTACCTGACCCAGCTCGGGCTTGTTTCCGAGTAATCGCACTTGATAGTTTCTGACGCAGGGCCGCATGCGGCCCTGCGTTTTTTACGCGGCACGCAACGCATGCAAAAGGACACAACATGGTTGAACATGAACGGACCGGCTGGGTCGATGCCTTTACATGGCGGTTCAGTCACCTTGCCATGATCCTTCCCGCAGTGATCGTGGCGATCATGTTCTATGAAGTCGTCATGCGGTATATCTTTGAAAGACCCACGCTTTGGGTGAACGAGGCGTCCTTGTGGCTGGGCGGAATGATCTATCTGTTTTCCGGCCTTTACGCAATGCAACAGCGCAGTCACATCCGGATATTCATCCTGTATGACATCGCCCCTTTGAGCATAAGACGGCTTTTTGATATCTTGTCGGTCCTATGCCTTGTGATTTTCTGTTTTTCGGTGATCTGGGGTGGTTACGGCGAAGCCTATGCCAAATTCATGCGGTGGGAACGTTTCGGCACTGCGTGGGATCCCCCCATTCCCGCAACGATGAAACCCTTGATCCTGCTTACTTTGTCAGTGGTTACGATTCAGGCTATTTCGAACCTGATCTATGACTGGAATCGTCCGTCTGAATCCACGGACATCACAGACGAGGTCGATCTGAACATCGAAGAGATCAAGCGCGCGCAGGCTGCTCAAGAAGCCAAGGCCGCCGCGAAAGCCGTCACATAAACCTGTCCTCCCCACAACCGCAGACCCATTGAGGGAATACCCATGGATATCGGAACAATCTCGCTCGTCGTGCTGCTTGGCATGCTCACGCTTCTGGCTATCGGCATGCCTTTGGGGTTTGCCTCGGGGTTTCTTGCCGTCGTCGTGATGGTCATGAAGTTCGAGCCGGAATTGCTGTGGAACCCTTTCAGCTTCGGGGACGGTATCCTGACCGGCAGCTTCGGCACCGGCCCGATGAATATCCTCGCACAACGCATGTACGGGCTAACGACAGATTATGTGCTCATATCAGTGCCGTTATTCATACTCATGGCCACCCTACTGGAGCGATCCGGCATCGCACGCGATATGTACACCTCGATGTCGGTCTGGCTCAATCGCACACGTGGCGGCATTGCGATCGTCACCTCGCTGATGGCCGTGGTCATGGCGGCAATGTCGGGTATTATCGGCGGAGAGGTCGTGCTGCTGGGGTTGATCGCCCTGCCACAGATGCTGCGTCTGGGATATGACCAGAATCTTGCGATCGGTACGATCTGTGCTTCCGGGTCGCTTGGCACGATGATCCCGCCCTCGATCGTGCTGATCTTCTACGGGTTGATCACCGAAACCTCGATCCATGCTTTGTTCAAGGGGGCGTTTGTGCCAGGCTTGATTCTGGCCTCTTGCTACATTCTGTATATCATTGTCCGGACCCGCATAAATCCGTCCCTTGCCCCGCTTCCAGAACCTTCGCCCGGCGACATGGACAGCCCGACAAAGCGTGTTTACGGTTCGGCACTGCTGTCGATGATCGGAATTGTGGTGATGGCAGTCACCATCGGTCGGACGCTGTTCTTGCATTATTATGACCGGATCGATGAACGGACGTCTTTCCTGACTTCGGGGCAGATGATCACCCGCACGACCATTATCGTGGCCCTTTTGTTGTACCTCATATTTGTCGTAAAACCGGACCGTATGATCAAGGCGTGGCATATCGGCAAGGGGTTACTTGCGCCGATGACCGTGGTCGGGGTGGTGCTTGGCTCGATCTATGGTGGCATCACCGGGATCACCGAAGCCGCCGGCATGGGCACCGTTGCCGTGATAATCATGATCATTCTGCGGCGCGAATTCAGCCTTCGGCTTGTTCGCGAAGCATTGATGCGCACGTTCAAATCCACCGGCACCATCATCTGGGTGACGTTCGGGGCTACGGCACTGGCCGGGGCTTATACGATTGCGGGTGGACCGACCTATGTGGCAAACCTGATCATTGGCTACGACCTGCCGACATTGGGCGTGTTGATGGTGATGATGGTCATTTTCCTGTTTCTCGGGGCCTTTATGGATTGGGTCGGCATCGTTTTGCTGGTCATGCCGGTATTCCTGCCGATTGTGCTGAAACTGCCCATCAACGAGATCGGCGTGTTCAGCCCGCTGGTTGCCGATCCGCGTTTTGTGTCGGTCTGGTTCGGGATTTTGTTCTGCGTCAATATGCAGGTCAGCTTTTTGTCGCCTCCCTTTGGACCGGCCGCATTCTATCTGAAATCCGTGGCGCCACCGCACATCACCCTGCCGGATATCTTTCGCGGCTTCATGCCGTTTATCGCCATCCAGCTTGTCGTCTTGATGATGATTTTGTTCTTCCCCGAACTTACGATGTTCTTCAGATAGGGCATCATTGCCCCTGCCATTCCCCATACGCATCATTGCCCATGCAGCAATGATGCGTATGGGCAGCCTTATACCAAAAACGAGCCCCTCGAACGAGCCAAGGACACTTGATGGATACGATTCGCCTGGACGCTTCAGATAACGTCGTCACCGCAACCCGCCCTTTGGCCGTGGGGGTCGCGATCGAACAGATTACCACCCGCGCCCTGATCCCGTCAGGCCATAAAATTGCCACTCAGCCCGTACCAACAGGCGCACCGATCCGGAAATATGCACAGGTGATCGGTTATGCCAGCAATGACATTGCAGCAGGCGATCATGTGCATACCCACAACGTCGCGTTCCGGAATACAAACGCCGAGTACCAGTTCGGCACCGACCTGCGCCCGATACCAATGGTCCCCGAAGCCGACCGAGACACCTTTATGGGGTACAGGCGCGACAACGGCCACGTCGGAACACGCAATTACATCGCCATCATCACCTCGGTGAATTGTTCTGCTACGGCAGCACGGCGCATCGCCGATGCCTTTACCCCTGAAATTATGGCCCAATTCCCCAATGTTGACGGCGTGGCGGCCTTTGTACACGGCACAGGCTGCGGAATGGCCGGCGACGGCGAAGGCTTCGAGGCACTGCAACGCGTCATGTGGGGTTATGCCCGGCATCCGAACCACGGCGGTGTGTTGATGGTTGGTCTGGGGTGCGAAATGAACCAGATCGACTGGTTGCTTGAGGCTTGGGGCCTGAAACAGGGACCACTTTTCCAGACGATGAACATTCAAACTGTCGCGGGGCTGCGCCGCACGGTCGAATTGGGCATCGATAAGGTGCACAAGATGTTGCCCATCGCCAATCAAGCCCGGCGCACCCCGTGCCCTGCGTCCGAATTGACCGTTGCCCTGCAATGTGGCGGATCGGACGCGTGGTCGGGGATCACGGCCAACCCTGCTCTCGGCTACGCCTGTGATCTGCTGACCGCACAGGGTGGCACTGGCGTTTTGGCAGAAACTCCTGAAATTTACGGCGCCGAGCATCTTTTGACCCGCCGCGCGGCCTCGGACGAGATCGGCGAAAAGCTGGTTGGCATGATCCGCTGGTGGGAGGACTATACCGCGCGCAACAAAGGCAGCATGGATAACAACCCAAGCCCCGGAAACAAGCAAGGCGGGCTGACCACGATCCTCGAAAAATCCTTGGGGGCGGCTGCAAAGGGCGGCACCACCCCTCTGAACGGCGTCTATAAATATGCCGAAACCGTGCGGGCCAAGGGCTTCACCTTTATGGACAGCCCCGGCTATGATCCGGCGAGCGTCACGGGGCAGATCGCAGGCGGCTGCAACCTTGTGTGCTTCACCACCGGGCGTGGGTCGGCCTTTGGCTCGAAACCGGCCCCCACGATCAAGATTGCAACGAATTCCGACATGGCACAACGGATGTCCGAGGACATGGATATCGATGCCGGCACCATGTTCGGCCAAGGCGTATCGCTTGAGCAAAAGGGGCGCGAAATTTATGACATGTTCCTGCGTGTGGCCTCTGGCGAGGTCACAAAATCCCAAGCGCAGGGGCTTGGCGATCACGAGTTCGTGCCGTGGCAGATCGGTGCAGTAATGTAGCGTGGTCGGCATTGTCACATCAGCGTTCACACTTCCGGCTGTCACTCAGTTCACAAGGACCCACTAAATGACAAAACCAACAATCGGATTTATCGGGCTAGGTTTGATGGGCGCGGCAATTGTCGGGCGGCTTCAGGATCAGGGCTATGCGCTGACGATCACCGCAAACCGTACACGACCCGCAATTGATGCCGCCGTGGCACGCGGCGCAACAGAAGTCGCGACCGCGCGCGACGTGGCTGCCGCAAGTGATATCATTATGCTGTGTATGGACACCTCCGCTTCGGTCGAAAGCCGGATGAACGGCCCCGACGGTGTGTTCGCAGGGCTCAAGACCGGCGCGACAGTGATCGACTTTGGCACGTCTTTGCCCGCCTCGACACGGGGCCTTTCGGCGACCGCATCGGCCATGGGGGCGGCGTATCTTGACGCACCACTTGGCCGCACCCCCGCCCATGCCAAAGACGGATTGCTCAATATCATGTGCGCAGGCGATGCTGCTGCCTTTGAAGCGGTACAGCCTGTTCTCAAGGATATCGGCGAGAACGTCTTTCACCTCGGGGCGTCAGGGTCCGGTCACACGATCAAGCTGATCAACAACTTCTTCGGGATGACCGTCGCCAACGCTATGGCAGAGGCGCTCGCCATGGCCGATATCGCCGGGGTCGGTCGGCAGGACCTTTATAATGTAATGGCCGCAGGGCCACTGCATTCGGGGATGATGGATTTCGTGGCCGCTTACGGAATTGACAACGACACCTCAAAACTTGCCTTTGCGATCAAGAACGCTGCAAAAGACGTCGGGTACTATAGCCAGATGGCTGAACAGGCCGGTGCCACAAGCCGAATTGCCCCTGCCCCGCTAAATGCGTTGAAAGACGCGGTGTCGGACGGGCGCGGCGAGCTGATGGTGTGCGAGATGGTGGACTTTTACGCCGAGACGCTGAAAGGGTAACATGGCCGTTCTGGCCCGCGCCAACGAGGACAAAGCCGGGCTGGGCATCGTGATGATGCTCTTGGCGTATCTGGTATTTTCACTGCTTGATACGTCGGTAAAATGGTTGGTGATATCCGGCCTGTCGGCGTTTCAACTCGCCTTCATGCGTTATCTGGGGCACTTTGTTCTCAGCTTGGTCGTGATCGCCCGCAACGGCATCGCACGGGACAGGTTCGCAACAGCCCTGCCCCATCTGGTGCTTTTGCGGGCTGCTCTTTTGGTTGTCTCGACGGTTTTCAACTTCTACTCCTTGAAGTATCTGCCGTTGACGGTGACCTCGTCGATCATGTTCTCGGCTCCGATTGTGGTTTGCGCCCTGTCATGGCCCCTGCTGGGCGAACGGGTCGGCCCGTGGCGATGGTTTGCAATTCTGTTCGGGTTTATCGGCGTTCTGGTGGTGATCCGACCCTTTGGTGCGCATTTTCACTGGGCCATGCTTTTGTCGATCCACAACGCGGTTGCGGTCGCGCTTTATTCGATTTTGACGCGCAAGCTTTCCGGCATTGTGGCCACGGAAACCATGCAGTTTTACATGGGACTGATCGGAACGTTGCTGTTGCTGCCTGTTGCCTGGTTTAATTGGCAGCCTCCTGCAAGTTCGCTGGAGTGGGGATTGTTGATCGCTTTAGGGGTCTGGGGCTGGGGTGGCCATGAAATGATGACGCGGGCTCATGGCTATGCGCCGGCACATACCCTGATGCCCTATACCTATTCGTTCATGATCTATCTGACGATTACCAGTTTTGTGGTGTTTGGCGATCTGCCGGACATCTGGACCATTACAGGAGCGTCAATTGTGGTCGGCTCCGGATTGATTATCTGGCACAGGACCAAAAAGCGCGGCGTGCGCGTCTAGGGTCACCAACACAGGCCTCAAAACGGTCAGGTGTGGCCGGCGAACCGGCCACACCCTGAAGCATATCAAACCCGATCAGGCAAGATCGAACCGGTCAAGGTTCATGACCTTGGTCCAAGCCGCCACAAAGCCCTCGACAAACGCCCCTTTGGCGTCGTCGCTTGCGTACACCTCTGCGATGGCGCGCAGTTGCGAATGCGACCCGAACACAAGATCCGCGCGGGTTCCTGTCCATTTCAACGCACCGCTGTCACGGTCGCGCCCTTCAAAGACGTCAGCCGCATCAGATACCGGCGTCCACTCCGTGCCCATATCAAGAAGGTTGGTGAAGAAGTCGTTGGTCAGTGTCTCTGGTGCGTCGGTGAACACTCCGTGCTGTGCGCCGCCTGTATTGATGTTCAACACACGCAGACCACCGACCAGAACGGTCATTTCAGGGGCCGTCAACGTCAGAAGCTGCGCCCGGTCGACCAGCAATTCCTCAGAGGAAACCGTATAGGCCGCCTTGAGATAATTGCGGAAACCGTCTGCCGCAGGCTCCAGTACCGAAAAACTCTCGATATCGGTTTGTTCCTGTGAGGCATCACCGCGCCCCGGCGTAAACGGAACGGCCACGTCGTGCCCTGCCGCCTTTGCTGCCTGCTCGACAGCCGCCGATCCCGCCAGAACGATCAGATCCGCAAGAGAGACCTTTTTACTACCGGTTTGCGCGGCATTGAACGCTGTCTGAATGCCTTCGAGGGCCGAAACAACCGTCGCCAGTTGCGCAGGATGATTGACCTCCCAATCTTTCTGGGGGGCCAAACGAACGCGTGCGCCATTGGCCCCGCCCCGCTTATCGGACCCACGGAAGGTGGACGCAGACGCCCATGCCGCACCGACCAACGCCGAAACGGACAGACCGGTTGCAAGTATCTGCTGCTTCAGATCCGCAATGTCGGCTGCGGTGATCAGGTCATGATCAGCAGCAGGAACAGGATCTTGCCAGATCAACTCCTCGGACGGAACCTCGGAGCCGAGATACCGCACGACAGGGCCCATATCGCGGTGGGTCAGCTTGAACCACGCGCGTGCAAACACATCCGCGAATTCTTGCGGGTTTGCGTGGAAGCGGCGCGAAATTACCTCATAGGCGGGGTCCATGCGCATCGCCATATCGGCGGTTGTCATCATCGGCGCGTGACGCACGGCAGGATCATGGGCGTCGGGCACAGTGTTGGCCGCCGCAGGGTCTTTTGGCGTCCACTGCTGGGCACCGGCGGGGCTTTTGGTCAGCACCCACTCATAGCCGAACAACGTGTCGAAATAGCTGTTGTCCCACTGGATCGGGGTCGAAGTCCAAGCGCCTTCGATGCCACTGGTGGTTGTGTGCACACCTTTTCCGCTGCCGAATGTGTTTTTCCAGCCAAGGCCCTGCTGCTCTATGGGGGCACCTTCAGGCTCCCGACCGACTAGTTCGGGGTCGCCGGCACCGTGGCCCTTACCAAAGGTGTGACCACCCGCCACAAGAGCGACCGTCTCTTCGTCGTTCATGGCCATGCGCGCGAATGTCTCGCGGATATCGTGGCCCGACGCAAGCGGATCGGGGGTGCCGTTCGGCCCTTCGGGGTTGACATAGATCAGGCCCATTTGCACAGCCGCCAGCGGGTTTTCAAGCATACGCTCACCCGAGTAACGGGTATCACCAAGCCATGTGTCTTCGGTTCCCCAGTAAATGTCTTCCTCTGGTTCCCACACATCCGCACGGCCACCGCCGAAACCGAAGGTTTCAAACTGCATCGATTCAAGCGCACAATTGCCCGCAAGGATCATCAGGTCGGCCCAGGAAATCTTGTTTCCGTACTTCTGCTTGACGGGCCACAAAAGGCGACGGGCCTTGTCGAGGTTGCCGTTATCGGGCCAGCTGTTCAACGGTGCGAAACGCTGTGTGCCAGAGGAGGCCCCGCCGCGGCCATCGCCGGTACGATAGGTGCCGGCACTGTGCCATGCCATGCGGATGAAGAACGGGCCGTAATGCCCGTAGTCGGCCGGCCACCAGTCTTGCGACGTGGTCATCAACGCAAACAGGTCTTTCTTGAGAGCTTCAAGATCAAGCGTCTTGAAGGCCTCGGTATAGTTGAACGCGGTGCCCATCGGATCGGACAACGCCGAATTCTGATGCAGGATTTTGAGGTTAAGCTGATTTGGCCACCAGTCACGGTTGGATCTGACCCCGAACGTCGTGTTCAAGGCCACGCCCCCCATTACTGGACATTTGCCGATATCTGCGCTGTCATTTCCGTCCATTTTTTTCTCCGATTATGCTGGCATTTTCATGGGTTGATAAGCAAGTTACGCGGGTCGCTATGGGCATGAGGTGCCGCGTGTTTCCGGCACATGACGCGGCATCGAAAGTGTTCGATTCGATCACACGCTCCCGCGCCTCTCCTGACCTTCGTTTATAACCCTATCAAACCATTGCGATTGGTATAAGTTGCATTTTCTAATGATTGCCATAACTTTTCATTATGGCAATCCTCAACTCCAAAGTGTCCGCCGCTCTTGCGTTTTGCTAGTTCTCGCGGAAGGCCTTGTTGAAGTAGTCCGCGAGCGGCTTGACCAGATAGCCCAGAGGGGTCCGGTCATTCGTGCGGATATACGTTTCGACAGGCATCCCCGGTATGATGGTCTGTCCTTCAAGTTTGGCCATTTCCCCCTCGATCAGGCGAATTTCCGCACGATAGAAAGGGGCTTGTGTCCGTTCTTCGAGAAAGGCATCCGCCGAGACCTGCATAACCCGCCCCGTCAGCTCCGGTGTCGTTCGTGCATCGAAGGCCGAAAACCGCACTATAACCTCCTGTCCGACATAGACTTCGTCGATATGGATCGGCGCGATTTTGGCGGCAATGACCAAAGGACGATCCTGCGGCACGATAAAAAGAACCTCCTCGGCGGGGCGTAGGACGGACCGGGGCGTGTTCACCACCAGATTATAGACAACCCCCGACACAGGCGCGGTAATCACCAAGCGGTCCCTGCGACCGATAAGCGACAACCGCCGCTCGGTCAGCTCGGCCATATTGTATTCAAGATCGCGCAGCCGCGTAATGGCCTCTTCGCGCCGCCGTGTGCCCAGTTTCAGCAGCTCGATCTCGATTTCGGTAATGCGTCCTTCGGCCTCCGCACGGCTCGCAGTCAGTTCGCCGATCGTACCAAGCAGGCGGGCCTGTTCCCGCTGCAATGACAAAACACGGCTTGCCTGTGCCAGCCCTTTGTCGAGCAAGGATTGCTGATCTCTCAGTTCCTGTCCGATCAGATCCTGTTGCGCCGTCAACGCAACCTGCTGGGCGTCGATGCCCTCGATCTGGTTGATGATCTGGCCCGTGCGGCGGGCAAGCTGGTCGGTCTCGCGGGCCTGACTGTCAAGCCGCGCCACAAAGAGCCGTTGCTGACCTGCCATAAGCTCATCGACCTCCGGGTTTGCCTTTGCAATTTCCAGCAATTCGGAACTGAACCGGATCTCGGTGGTGCCGTCGCGCTCTGCCTTGAGTCGCCCGCTGCGCGCCATAAGTTCGAAAAGCTGCCCCTCCACGATGGACAATTCCGATTGCAGAACCTCCGGATCAAGCCGGATAAGCGGGCTTCCGGCCTTTACGGTATCGCCTTCCTGAACCAGCACGGCTTCGACAACGCCCCCCTCGGGATGCTGCACAACCTGACGGTTCTGATCGACCTCGATCTGCCCGCTTGCGATAACAGCCCCCGAGATGTTCACGAAAACCGACCAGGTTCCGAAACCACCCACAAGCAGCAACAGGGCAAAGAAACCGAAAAACAACGGTTTGCGTGCGCTGAACGCGCCGCCCCCGCTCATGACACACCGCCGGCGTTGGCCGCTTTGGTGATGGCACCAGCATTCTGCACCATCTCTTTAAGAACCTCGTCGCGGGGGCCGAACGCTTTGCGCATCCCGCCATCAAGGACCAGCAACAAATCGCATTCCTTGATCGCAGCAGGGCGGTGAGCCATGATAAGCACTGATTTTCCTTCGGATTTCATCTTTCGGATCGCCTGATTAAGCGCCTCTGATCCCTCATTGTCCAAGTTCGAATTCGGCTCGTCGAGGACCAGAATAACAGGGTCGCCATAAAGCGCACGCGCCAGCCCGATCCGCTGGATCTGTCCGCCCGAAAGACGCCCCCCCGAGCCTGACACGCGCGTGTCATAGCCTTCGGGAAGCTGGACGATCATCTGATGCGCCGCCGCCCGGTTTGCCGCATCCACAATCTTGGCAGGGTCGGGGTTCGGGCTCAAACGGGCAATATTTTCGGCGATCGTGCCGTCAAACAGCGTCACACGTTGTGGCAGATAGCCGATATATCCTCCCAGCACATCGGGATCGTATTGATCCAGTGACGCCCCATCGAGCCTGATCTTACCCCCCGCAGTCCGCCAGACACCGGTCAGCGCGCGCGCAAGCGTGGATTTTCCCGCCCCCGACGGCCCGATGATGCCCACAGCCTTTCCCGGCTCCAATCGGAAACTGATCATCCGCAGCGAAGCCTGCGTCTCTCCGGGAGGAATGACGGTGGCCTGCTGAACATCCAGAAGCGCGCGGGGACGGGGAAGTTCGGTGCGCACAGCCTCTTCGGGGATTTCGGTCAAAAGGTTGGACAGGTTGCGCCAACCCTTGGCGGCGCGCTGCGTCAGTTCCCACTGCCCGATGGCCAGCTCGATCGGCGCAAGCGCACGCCCCAACAGGATCGAACCGGCAATCATTGCGCCGGCTGTCATCTCGTTCTGGAGCACAAGATACGCCCCCAGCCCCAACATCGCGGATTGCAGAAAAAGCCGCAGGGTTTTGGTTGATGCCGTAAATCCGCCCGCTGTATCGGCCGCACCCAACCCGGTGGTCAACGCCTTGCCGCGGGCCTCTTGCCAGCGGGCAAAAGTGGCTCCGCGCATTCCCAAAGACTGGATCATCTCGGCCTCTGTGCGCATCTGTTCGGCCATCTGGTTTGCCCTGTGCCCCAGCCCTGCCGCCTCAAGCGACGGAACACGTGTCAGCCACTGGTTCAAAAGCGTGACCGTGACCAAAACAAGCCCGCCGATAATGGCCATGATACCAAGCCACGGATGAAAGATAAAAATCGCACCGATAAAGATCGGCGTCCAGGGCATGTCAAAAAACGCCAACAAGACAGGCGAGCCCATGAACCGTTGCACAATTTCCAGATCACTCAGGCCCGACGACGCGCCCTCCATGCCCGGTTTGGTTGCCTCGGCACGCAGAACGGCCGCGAAAACCCGCTTGTCCAGAAGCGACTGGAACCGCGCCGCCGCACGCGCCATGATTCGCCCGCGTGAATAATCCAGAATACCCATCATAAGGTACAAAAACGCCACCAGCACAGACAGCGCCAGCAAGGTTTCCTCAGATCGGCTCCCAAGCACCCGATCGTACACCTGAAGCATGTACAAAGGGCCCGTCAGCATCAAAAGATTGACGAACACCGAAAATACAAAGGATGACGTGAACAAGCCGCGCCCCAGTGCTCTGGCGTCGCGCAGTTCCTTGCGACCACGCTCACTATCTTTTCCGCTCATCGTGGTCCTTTCAAAGACGCTCGGTCGGGTTTCGGCCTGTGCTCGCCTATGCTATCAAATATTTGCCAAAGGCGACGTTAAAGGCCTTTTGCAGTTCTGGGCTTTTGGCTTTTTAGGGCTATGTTTTGCCACGCGCG
>JBLHUT010000005.1:0-35578 GCA_047629975.1 Paracoccaceae bacterium | reverse complement strand
GGCGCATCTCAACCCGTTACGACAGATCCCCAACCGTCTTCCTCTCTGCAATCGCTCTCGCCGCAGCCGTTATCTTCTGGTTATGAGTCCTGACCCTAACCAAATAGCGATAACAAGGACCGCTGTGCGGTCCGAACGATGAGCTCCAGAATTTCATCGGCTATCGGTTTTCCCATTGCTTCAAAGGCGGTCGGAAACCTCGATCCAAAGACAGCTTCTGGCATTGTGAAACTTACCCGCTCCTCAAACCAGAGCGGCCAATTCACCGCGTGGTCCTCCAGAACGGCTTCGGCAATCCGGCGATAAGTCCCGTTGCGGGCAGCTTCGATGAACTTGTCGGTTTCCACCAGCTTGATCCGGAGTCAGCGTTCAGCTTTCGACGGGCTGTCGATTCCCAAAGATGAACGCCATGACACAAATCCGATGATTGGCACCATTTCGGTTGGAACACGCCGGACAAACGGCCAAGATTTTCCGCACCGACTCATATGCTTTGGAAAGCTTAATGTATCACGCTGTCTGCCACATCGACTGGGTGCAGGGTGCCAAAAGGCCATTGATAAACAGTAACAGATTGAATGAATTGCGGAAAGGGTAACCGCAAAAGCGGTTTGGTAGGCCCGGAGGGACTCGAACCCCCAACCAAAGCGTTATGAGCGCTCTGCTCTAACCAATTGAGCTACAGGCCCGCCGTTGCGTGGGGATTTGCAGGTAAAGCGGCCCAGTCCCTTGCATTGCGCCGCCAGTCGTCCCTTAATCACGGCCTAATTGAGAACTTTTAGAGGGAGACGAACCATGATGCAGCGAATTGCCCCATCTGCGCTTGCACTTGCACTTACGGCCGGATTTGCATCTGCAAATTGCGACAGCGTGACCTTTTCGGATGTCGGTTGGACGGACATCACCGCGACGACCGCCGCCACAACCGTGCTGCTGGGCGCGCTTGGCTACGAGACCGACATCAAGGTGCTGTCAGTGCCTGTGACCTATACGTCGATGGCTGCAGGCGACATCGATGTCTTTCTTGGCAACTGGATGCCGACGATGGAGGCAGATATCGCCCCCTACCGCGAGGCGGGCACCGTGGTAACACTGCGCGAAAATCTTGAGGGAGCCAAGTACACCCTGGCGGCGAATGCTGTGGGCGCTGCGTTGGGGATCAAGGATTTTGCCGATATTGCCACCCATGCCGAGGCGCTTGACGAGACAATCTATGGCATCGAGCCGGGCAACGATGGCAATCGGTTGATCATGGATATGATTTCCGCGAATGCCTTTGGCCTGTCGGAATTCGAGGTCAAGGAAAGCTCGGAGCAAGGGATGCTGGCGCAGGTCAAGCGTAACACGGGACGCGACAAGCCGATCATCTTCCTTGCTTGGGAGCCGCACCCGATGAATGCCAACTTCGAGCTGACCTACCTGACGGGGGGGGATGATTACTTCGGGCCTGACCTTGGGGGGGCGAGTGTTTTCACAAACACGCGTGCCGGATTTGCCGAGGAATGCCCGAACGTCGGCGCATTGTTGGGCAATCTGAAGTTTTCGCTGGCCATGGAGAACGAGATCATGGGCGCGATCCTTGATGACGGGCGCGACCCCGACGATGCCGCAACCGCGTGGATGAGCGCAAACGGGGATGTGGTCATGGGCTGGCTTGACGGTGTCACGACCCAAGACGGGGGCGATGCCGCTGCTGCTGTAAAGTCCGCGCTGGGACTGTAAGCGAACCGGCCCCTTGCCTGTGCAGGGTAAGGGGCCGACATCGACAGAACAGAAAGAGCGTTCATGGATTGGCTGACACAGACGAAAATTCCGGTTGGAAAGACTGCAAGTGCGGTGTTCGACTGGTTGCAATCGAACGGGGGCTGGTTTTTTGACGGCCTGTCGCTGATCATGGAAGGGCTGATCGAGCGTATTCTGTGGGTGCTGCAAACGCCGCATCCGCTGGTTATTATCGCGGCTTTCGTTGGGCTTACCTATCTGATGCAGCGCAACTGGAGGACATGCGTGTTCATCGCGCTTGGGTTCTTGTTCATCCTCAATCAGGATTATTGGGAAGAAACGACAGAGAGCCTGACGTTGGTGCTGTCGGCTTGTGTGGTGTGCATGGGCGTCGGCGTGCCGATCGGCATTGCCACCGCGCACCGGCCCCGCCTGTTCAAGGCGATGCGGCCTGTTCTGGATTTGATGCAGACCTTGCCGACCTTTGTCTATCTGATCCCGGCGATTGTGTTTTTCGGCATCGGCATGGTGCCCGGACTTATTGCGACGGTCATTTTCGTGGTGCCGGCGCCGATCCGCATGACGCATCTGGGCATCAGCTCTACTCCGAAAGCGTTGCTGGAGGCGGCCGAGGCCTTTGGCTCGACGCCGCGCCAGACATTGTGGAAGATCGAATTTCCCTATGCCCTGCCACAGATCATGGTTGGTTTGAACCAGACGATCATGCTGTCCTTGTCGATGGTTGTGATTGCCGCGCTGGTCGGGGCGGATGGCCTTGGGGTGCCGGTTGTACGCGCGCTCAATCAGGTGAATACCGGCCTCGGGTTCGAAAGCGGATTTGTGATCGTGATTGTTGCAATTATGCTCGACCGGATGCTGAGGGTGACACAGAAATGACAAAAGCGGTTGAGTTTAATAATGTTTCTATTGTTTTTGGCAACGCGCCGGATGTGGCGCTGCCCTTGATGGACGCCGGCGGGAGCCGGAGCGATATTCAACAGGACACCGGACAGGTTCTTGGGGTGCATGATTGCACACTCAGCGTGAACGAGGGTGAAATTCTGGTGCTGATGGGGCTTTCGGGCTCTGGCAAATCGACATTGCTGCGTGCGGTCAACGGGTTGAACCCTGTTGTGCGCGGCCATGTCAGCGTCAATGACGGCGGGCAGATGGTAAACATCACGACCGCGGCTCCGGCCACATTGCGCAAGATGCGCCAGACCCGCGTGGCGATGGTTTTTCAGCAGTTCGGGTTGCTGCCGTGGCGCACAGTGCGCGAGAATGTCGGATTGGGGCTTGAGCTGGCGGGGATGGAACGCCGCGCACGAGCCAAAAAGATCGACGCGCAACTCGAGCTTGTGGGGTTGTCGGACTGGGCCGACCGCAAGGTGGCCGAATTGTCGGGTGGGATGCAGCAACGTGTCGGGTTGGCACGGGCCTTTGCGACGGATGCACCGATTTTGCTGATGGACGAGCCTTTTTCGGCGCTTGATCCGTTGATCCGGACCCGGCTTCAGGATGAGTTGCTGGATCTGCAACGCGATTTGAAACGAACCATCATTTTTGTCAGTCATGATCTGGACGAGGCGTTCAAGCTGGGTGGGCGGATCGCCATCATGGAGGGTGGGCGCATCGTTCAATGCGGCACGCCGCGCGACATATTTTCGGCGCCCGCATCCGATTATGTGGCAGAGTTTGTGGCCAATATGAACCCGCTGGGGGTGCTGACGGCCCGCGATGTCATGGGGCCGAAGCTTGATGGCAGTCACGCGACGCTGCCTGCCGAAACGCCCGTGCGGGAGGTTATCTCCCGCCTGAGCGCAGACAAAGGCACGCTTGGCGTTGTGGAGGGGGACGTCCTGATCGGATCGGTCACATCCCAAAGCGTCGTCGAAAGGCTTCAAAGCGCGGGCTGACCCGAACGGGGCTGGTGCGTCAGGCCTGTTTCAGGCTGCTTGGGCGTTGTTGAATGCGGCACGGTCCTTGCACAGTTGCTTGATGGCAGAGATGGTCATCGAGGCCGGATCAAACGAACCGCTAGCATAAAACGGGGTCGTGATGTCCGACATGGCGCCGCGCGAGGCGGCATAATGCATGGCCCAATCGGAAAACAGCCGGAAATCTGCGGGGCCGGCATGGATCAGTTCGACATCCGAATGGCGCGTGTCTTTGGAAATGGCCGTGAAGCGCTGTGTGATCTTGCCACGAGGCCCTTCGAGCAATTGCAGGAACCGGCGGCTGTCGAACATCAGCATGCCGGTGATGAAGTTCTGGGGATTGTTGCGTTTCGAGGCTTCTAGAATGCGGGTGATATCGTGTTCGGACAAATCGGTGCTGCGCGAGCAGTAGATAAGTTGATAAAGGCTCATGCTGTGGGTTCCTTGTCAGCAAGTGGTCTCAGAAAAACAGATCGTCAAGGTCGTCATCGGCAGGGGCGTTATCGGCAATCGCCGAGATCCCGGGCATGTCTGGAAAGAGGCTGGCGTGAACGCTGCGCTCTTCGTCCATTGTGTAGGTGTCCCATATCTGCTTGAGCAGCGCGAAGTCGGGGGGGCCCGTGCCTGTGCCTGTGCCTGTACCCGTGCCTGTGCCTGTGCCTGTACCCGTGCCTGTGGTCGGGTCCTTGTCCGGTGCGTGCTGCGACAGCTCCCCGGACAGGTGCCCCAGATTTCGGGCAATGCCGTCAACGGCGTCCATGCTGATGACCACCTCGTCCAGCAGGGCCAGTAGACGCTGCGTGCTTTTTCCGGCGCTGCTGCGCAGGGTGTTCAGAGTGTCGAGCCTGTCGCGTCCGGCACCAATCTGCCCCTGATAGGCGCTCACCGAGGCATCAAGGGCATTTCCGGCATTGATCAATCCATCCTGCGCGCGCGCAGAGACCTCGCTCAGGGCATTCAGGGCCTGTTTGCTGCCCTCCACGGATTTCAGGCATTGCATCGCGGTGTCCCTGACCTCGCTCGACAGGGTGGCCAGTGCGCCGCGTGCCTCGCCCGAGCGCGCCGCAAGCAGGGAGGAATTCACAGAGGCATTTGCCACCTCCTGTGACCCGTTTTCCAACAAAAGCAGCGCCTCGCCGGCGGCATCAATTGTCTGGCGTGAAAGGGTGGCATCGTTGCGGGCAGCATCGAGGGCGCGCCTGACCTTGGAGAGATCGGCGGTAATCACGCGCACCGTTTCGGCGCGGGTGGACAGGCTGTGCTCGATTGTAGCGGCGATTGCACCTTGCGAAAACAGCTCTGCGCCACGTTTGCTGATGCGTGACAACGCGGCGATCGTTGCACGCACCTGTGCGCCAACGGCGGTGATATCGACCGAGATGCTGGTCGCCTGTGCGGCGGCCAGCTGGCGCAAATGCGGATCGTCGAACGACAGCATCTGCGCCATATGATCCAGACGCTGTGCCATGCGATCTGAAAACTGGATGGCCGAGATGAATGTCTTCAATTCGGTTTTGGTGTCGTGCCCCAGTGACTGCGACGTCGTCGAGATGGTCTGCGCGGCCTTGTGTTCATCGGTCACCAATGCGGACAACGCCGTTTTGCGCGCTTGCACCTGCGGAAGCAGGGTGCCGATGCTTTTGCCCCCCTCCAGACAACTGCTCAGCGTTTCGACCTCGCGCGTTTGAAGCGTGTCGAGTTGATCGAGCACCCCGTCCGAGGCTTCGTGGATGACGCCGGCAATCCGGCGCAGGTTCTCCAGATACAGGTTCAACGTCTGAATGCCGTAAGACGCCGCCGTGGTGCGGGTCAGGGTCGAGACAGCCGCCAGTGTTTTGCCGTTGCGGATGATCGTCGTGAGGTGTTTTTCGGCGTGCATCGTGTGGTTGCGGGTGTCACCGGCACCGATCAGCGCGCAATATTCTGCAATCGCGCGGTCCATCGCCACAAGACGGGCCAGCACAAGGTTCAGTGGATCGCTGTCGGCGTCGTGATCGACAGCCGCAAGGTCGGCAAACGTCGCAAGGTCCTGCGTCATCTGCATCTGCAAGGCCCGGACCCGCCCCAGACTTTCGGTCACATCGGAAAATGCGTTTACCCCGTCCTGCGCAAGTTTCATCGGTGCCGACAGCTCCGGCGCGCGGGTTTCTGCTTCGAACTGGTCTGTCGTGATCACTGCGTGCGCTGGATCTGCCATGTCATCTCGTTTCCCCGATAAGTCTGTGAAGGGAATGTCAGAGGGAGGTAAACAGTAGGTAAATTCCATAGTTATAAATGCTTAGAGTTTGAAGTTCAGGTTAGGAATTAATTCATGAATGAGGAGGAGTGTAGGCCTCGAATACTTAGCGACGGGTGATCAGGCATGAGTGAAGCTTTCAATTATATCCTCCCACACGACCTTGATGTGGCAGGTGCGCACACGGCCCGAACAGGGCTTCTGGAGGCGATCGAGGGGGCTGTCGCACAGGGGCGGCTCGGGCTTGAGGTTGCCGGAACCGGTGCGTCACAAATCAGCATGCAACTTTTGTTCGCAGGCATGCTGGAGTGCCGCGAGCTGGGCGTAGAGTTGGATCTGGGCCCAAATGCCGAAGCGGTGCAGGACCTCGTCCATGTACTTGAACAGGAGGCTTGAGAATGGCGAAAACGATCCTGACAATCGATGACAGCAAAGCGGTTCGTGACATGGTCATGTTCACGCTGGAACCCGAGGGATACCGGGTGGTGGCGGCTGAAAACGGCTCTGAAGGGCTTGACGTGATGCGGGCCGAATGTCCTGCGCTGGTGATTACCGACCTGAATATGCCGGTGATGAACGGGCTGGACTTCATCACCAACGCACGTACCGAACCCGCCGGAACCGGTATTCCGATCGTCATGCTGACCACGGAATCCTCGCCGGAGATGAAGGAAAAGGGCAAAGCCGCCGGGGCAACCGGTTGGATCAACAAACCGTTCGACGCTGACAAGCTGATTGCGGTGACCAGAAAGCTTTTGGGGTAGCAGCATGATCGAACAGGCAATCGAGGCCTTCGTACTTGAGGCCACCGAAATTCTGACCGACCTTGAAGGTCAGCTTCTGGAGCTGGAAGACAGCAGCACGCCAGCCCAGATCGACGAAATTTTCCGCGCGCTGCATACCGTCAAAGGGTCGGGGTCGATGTTCGGGTATACGGCGCTTGCGCGGTTTACGCACCATTTCGAGAATGCGTATGAACGTGTGCGTTCGGGCGATCTTGTTGTTGGTAAGGAACTGGTCGATCTGTCCCTTCAGGCGCAGGATTTGATGGTCCGGTTTCTGGACCTTGGCGGCGACGGCGCACCGGCCGAGGCTTTGCTGGTGTCCGGGGATGCGTGTTCGATTATCGACCGTCTCAGGGCGTTGACCGGTGAGGCACAAGCAAGTGCCGCCGAGGCTCCTCCCGCCGCGCCGGACGCACCAGATGACGATGGTGCTCTATTGCATGTCCAGATCCGGTTCAGACCGTTGGAAAACGCGCTGCGCAACGGTATGCGCCCTGATCTTCTGGTCCGCGAGCTGGTGGATCTGGGGGCAGGGTCGGTCGGGGTCGATATCTCGGGGGTTCCGCGGTTAAGCATGCTGGACGCCAGCAATTCGTGTCTGGTGTGGGTGGTGGATCTTGTCACCGAACAGCCTCGAGCGGCGATTGATGATGTTTTCATCTTTGCCGATGATGCCGATATTTCGATCACTGATGCGCGCACCACGACGCAACCGGCCCACAAAGACCCGGTCGCGCAGGCAAAAGACGCCGATACGCCGCGCGCCAGGGCGCAATCGCCAAAGGTGCCAGCCCCAAAGGCGGCAAAAGGCCAGACCGGTAAATCCGATCGCCCCGCCGACAACAAATCCGAAAACATCCGCGTCGCGTCTTCGCGGTTGGATGACATGATGGATTCGCTGGGCGAGTTGGTCATCGCACAGGCGCGGCTTGATGCGGTGGCCGAGACGATCGGGGATGCGACGCTGGAATCCGTGGTGGAAGAAGTGCAACGCCTTGTTGTGGGGCTGCGCGATGCGACGCTGTCGATCCGGATGCTTCCGATCGAGACGGTTTTTGGGAAGTTCCGCCGCGTTGTGCGGGATTTGTCGTCGGACCTGAACAAGGACGTGCGTCTGATCACGGCGGGCGGCGAAACCGAGGTCGACAAGAATGTAATTGACCGTATCGGTGATCCTTTGGTGCACATGATCCGCAATTCGGTGGATCACGGGCTGGAAACGGCCGCCGTGCGCACTGCGGCTGGCAAACCCGAACAAGGCACTGTGTCGCTCTCGGCGCGTCAGGAGGGTGGAGAGATCCTGATCTCGATCGAGGACAACGGCGCGGGACTGAACGCGCAAGCCATCAAGGAAAAAGCGTTGGAGCGCGGACTGATTTCGGAAAGCGACGATTTGTCAGAACGCGAGCTTCACCAGTTGATTTTCGAGCCGGGGTTTTCAACGGCGCAAACGATTTCGTCGGTATCGGGGCGCGGTGTGGGGATGGACGCGGTCAAAACGACCATCGACGCGCTTGGCGGCAGCATCAACGTGGCCTCGCGCACGGGGCAGGGCACGCGCATCACCCTGCGCCTGCCGGTGACGATGGCGATTATCGACGGGCTGCGCGTGCGGTTGGGGGAGTCGATTTATGTCGTGCCCCTGTCGGTCGTGGAGGAATGCGTCGAGATGGACCTGAGCGAATGCGGACGCAAGAGTGGCCGCTCGGTGCTGCAGATCCGCGAACACCTTGTGCCGTATCTGGCGCTTGACGATTTGTTCGGGCAAGCGGGTGCGCCCGATGCGCGCCGCCGCGTTGTCGTGGTCAAGGTTGACGGCGAGCGGGTTGGACTTGTGGTCGATGACATCCTTGGCCAGAGCCAGACAGTCATCAAAAGCCTCAGCGTGTTTCACCGCGATATTCCTGGCCTCGGGGGGGCGACGATTCTGGGCGACGGGCGTGTTGCCCTGATTATCGATGTCGCCACCCTCGTTCGCTGGGCCGAGGCGACATATCCCCGAAACAGAAAAAAGGCTGCGTAATCCGATGCCGAATGCTGAAACAGCCGCCGGAAATGCGCCGCCGGCCGACGTACTTGCCGCTTCAAGCGCCGATATGTTGCTGATCTTCCGCCTCGAAGGTGAGGCGTTTGCGATCTCGGTGTCGTGGGTTCACGAAATCCTTGATCCACAAGACCCGACGCCGGTCCCGAATGCGGGTCCGTTTTCGCCCGGGTTGATCAACGTGCGCGGTGTTGTCGTGCCGGTAATCAATGTCCGTCACCGGTTGGCGATGGGTCCTGCAAAGCGGTTGGAAACGACGCGGATGATCGTGTTCGAGCACCCTGTTGACGGCGTGCCGACCAAGTTGGCGTTTTCCGCCGACAGCGTCGAGGACGTTTTGGAAAACGACATGATGAACATTCGCAAGATCCCTGAACTGGGGGCCATCTGGCCGCCCGAGTATCTGAAGGGTGCGATACGAAATAACGGCGAATTGGTCGTTCTGCTTGATACCGAAACACTTTTTGCGCCGTTTTCTGACGCAGCCAACACTTAAGCCATAAGGAGCGAGATCGATGGGATTTACGATCAAAAAGAAGCTGATCGGGGCATTTGCCGCCGTTCTGATCCTGATGTGCGGGTTGTCGTATGTGTCGATAACCCGATTGGCAGGGTTCAACGAGGGCCTGCATCACATCGTTGATATCACTGCCAAAAGGGCACAGATTGCCTCGTTGATGGAAGCAGAGTTCCTTGCCATCAAGGCCGCGCAGGCAGAAATGCTGTTGGCCGAACAAACCAGCGAAGTCGAGCAACTGCATCAGGAAATCAAGCAGCATGTCGCTAACCTTGCGGTCTACCGCGAAGAGATAGGGACATTGGCAGAGGGTGGCGATGAAACGTTGCTCGCAAGTTTCGATGCGAACTTTGCCCCATACTCCGCGCTGGAGGCTGAGATCGCCGCATTGGCGACCGCTAACAGCAACCTCAGGGCGCGCACGCATTCCCGAACCGAAGGGCACGCGACATTTGTGCAGTTCGAACAGGCCGCGCAGGCTATCGAGGCCGACATTGCGGGCATGTTCAACGGTGGACAGGAAAGTGCCAACGAGGCGTTGAATGCTCTTGTTCTGGCATTGCACCGGGCAAAGATCGCCGAGAAAAACACACTACTGGAGACCGAAAAAGAAGCACAGGAAGAGCTTGCTGACGTGCTTGCCAGTGAGATCAGAGCAGCACAGGCAGCCTTTTCCAACCTGAGTAGCGCCATGGGGGCCAGTGCGGGGGCCCGGATTGCCGAATTGCGGACCGCCATGGAGGAGGCCATTCACGCAGCCGAAGTGTCAGAGAAATTGGCGCTGGAGAACACGCATGTTCTGGCGATGGCCCTGATGGCGGGTCCGGGGGCCGAGATTATCAACAGCTCCAAGGAGGTCCTGCACAAGGTTGTGGTCAGCAATCTGGAATCGATGGAGGCCGAAAAGCACCTGACATCCGCGCTGTATGATAGTTCGCGCATGACAATTCTGGGCGTTTCGGCCTTTGCTGTCAGCTTCGGGGTTATTGCGGCCTTTATACTGGCAACGTCGATCGGGCGGGGTTTGGCACGGGCTGTGAATGTTGCGCGCATGGTTGCGGTGGGCGACACAAGTGTCGACACCACGCCGCGCACCCGCGATGAAATCGGCGATCTGTTGATTGCGCTGGGCGAAATGAACGCATCGCTGAATGTGATGGCGGATGTCGCCGACAGCATTGCCAAGGGGGATTTGACGGTCGAGGCCACGCGCCGCTCTGACAAGGACCAGCTTGGCCGGTCGCTCGAGAAGATGCTCGAAAAGCTGCGCGAAATCATGAGTGGCGCCTCTATCAGCGCGGGCGGTGTTGCAGACGGCAGTCAGGCCATGAGTGCCACATCGGAGCAGTTGAGCCAGGGTTCGACCCAACAGGCCGCGGCCGCCGAAGAAGCCAGTGCCGCAATGGAGCAGATGTCGGCCAACATCCGTCAATCCGCAGATAATGCAGCCCAGACCGAAAAGATCGCGTTGCAGGCCTCCAAGGAAGCCAGTGAAAGCGGTGCAGCAGTTTCCGAGGCCGTGGAGGCCATGAAAACAATCGCCAAGAAGATCAACATCATTCAGGAAATCGCACGTCAGACCGATCTGTTGGCGCTGAATGCCGCTGTCGAGGCCGCACGCGCGGGAAGCCACGGCAAGGGGTTCGCGGTTGTGGCTTCGGAGGTGCGCAAACTGGCGGAACGCAGTCAACAGGCTGCCGCCGAGATCGGCGAGTTGTCCACCAAGACGGTTGATGTCAGCGAACGTGCAGGCGGGATGCTGGAATCGCTGTTGCCCAGCATTCAGCGCACCTCGGATCTGGTGCAGGAAATTTCTGCGGCAACCCGTGAACAGAATATCGGGGCGGACCAGATCAATCAGGCCATTCGCGAACTTGACGCGGTGATCCAGCAGAATGCCTCTTCCTCGACCGAGGCGGCCTCTGTGTCCCAATCACTGGCGGCGCAGTCGGACCAATTGCGGGCGATGATCAGTTATTTCCGCATCGATGCGCCGGGTGCTACCACTTTGGGGCGCGCAACGGGTGGCTCCAGACCCTCTGCACCGTCGGTCAAAAAACCCACCCCGTCCAGCCCGCGCAACACCCCGGCACAGGCGCCCGCGGCCAGCAAGCACGGAGGCTTCGAGCTTGACCTTGATGGCGGTGAAATCCCGGATTCGGAATTCGAACGTTTCAAGCAGGCGTCCTGAGCCGTGACCGGAGGTATGCGCCATGAAGGCTGAAGCCCTTTCAACCGATACTGCTTTCGCCCTTGATGAATTCGGCGACCAGGACGAAACGGAGGAGGCATCACAGGTTGTGATGCTAACCTTTACCCTTGGTCGGCAAGTCTTTGCGGTGGATGTGGGGTTCGTGCGGGAAATTCTTGATATGTCAGAGATTTCCCAGTTCCCGAACGCGCCTCACGACGTTCTGGGTATGATTGACCTGCGCGGGCAGGGGATTGCGATCATTGATCTTGCCGGAAAGCTGGGCACACATGCCCAAAGCAGCCCGGATGCGCGGATCATCGTGTTCGAGTTCGTCCGCGACGGCGTCACAACGTCTTTGGGGGTTGTCGCCGAAAAGGTTCTGCGGGTGCGTGATCTGGCCAAGGAAACCTTGGAGCCGGTGCCCGATACACTCTCCGGATGGCGGTGTGATGCCGTCGAGGGGATGGTGCGCACAGATGACGGCATCGCGATGGTGCTCGGGATCGAAAGTATCTTGTGCAAAACCGATGTGCCCGGGGCGTTCGACTTTGGTTGAGAGCGTGTGGCGGTTCGGGTTCGGACCGCCACAATAAACCCGATATTCAAAGATTTACCCGAAAAATAAAGGCAACCGATATGGACGGAATGCTGTCTCAGCTGGATATTACGGAACGGCAGTCGCGGGCGATTGTCGAGCGTGCAAAGGTCGTGTCGGGCATACAGATCGACGCTGACAAAACGGATTTCATCCGGCTCAGGCTCAGCAAACGCGTTCGCGAACTGGGCATGTTGGGCTTCGATGAATACATCACCCGCCTGAAGGCCGACGCCAGCGGTGCCGAGATGCGGTATGTCGTGGAGGCTTTGGCAACCCACACAACAAGTTTTTTTCGCGAAAAGCATCAATACGACTGGTTTGAAAAAGAGGGTCTTGCGATGCTGGCGCAAGACGGAGGCGGGCTTGATCGCCCGCTTGTCCTGTGGAGCGCGGCCAGCTCGACGGGGGTCGAACTTTGGTCGGCGGGGATGTTGCTGGCAGAGGCGGCGCTGAAAAGCTCGGCCCACAGCAAATTTCAGCTTATCGGTACTGATATCTCGCGCAAGATTCTCGTTAAGGCAAAAAGTGCGACCTATACGCAGGACGAAATCACCGGAATTGACGCCGGTCGCCGGTCGCGGTTTTTAATGAAGTCAAAGCAGAATCTGGATCAACGCTGTCGGCCGCTGTACCGGATTGTTCCCGAATTGCGCCAGAAAGCCGCCTTTGAATACTGCAACTTACAGGAAGTACCGGCACTCAGGCCCTTTCAGGCGGATCTGGTGTTCTTGCGCAATGTGCTGATCTATTTCGATCACGAGGCGCAGCAATCGGTGCTCGATAGTGTCATCGAAAGACTCCGGCCCGGTGGCGTTTTGCTGACCGGCCATGCCGAGGCAGTTGCAAAACGGTCAACCCTCAGGTCCATCGGGCCGTCCACGTATCAAAAGGTCTGACAGCATGCTGCTTCGCGTCTCTCCAAAGCCGTTCAAGGTTCTTGTCATCGACGACAGCGCCGTGGTGCGCCAGATCATGCAGCAGATCCTGGATGAAGATCCCGATCTGGAAGTTATCGGAGTGGCCTCTGACCCGTTTGTCGCCGCCGAGCGGATCAAGCGTCAGGTTCCGGATGTCATCACGCTGGACGTTGAAATGCCGCGTATGGACGGCATCACGTTTTTACGCCGGTTGATGGCGCAAAAACCTATTCCGGTGGTAATTTGCTCGTCCTTGGTGTCGGCGGAATCCGAAACCTTGAGCCAGGCATTGGAGGCGGGCGCGGTCGACATCGTGTGCAAGCCGGAGTTGGGAGTAAAGGAGTTTTTCGAGGATGCCTGCATGACGATCCGCGACGCGGTAAAGGCAGCCGCGCAAGCCAAGTTAGGCTCGCAACGGCCCCGTCGCATTGAAAAGAAGCTGTCGGCTGATGCCGTTCTGGCGCCACCTTCGGCAAGGGCGATGGCACGCACGACCGAGAAAATTATCGCTTTGGGGGCCTCGACGGGGGGGACAGAGGCATTGCGTGTCGTGCTTGAGGAATTGCCCCTCGACTGTCCGCCTGTGCTGGTTGTTCAACACATGCCCGAGACATTTACCGCCGCCTTTGCCCGCCGTCTGGACAGCATTTGCGACGTGACCGTCAAAGAGGCCCAAAACGGAGACCGGATGTTGCGTGGGCATGTGCTGATTGCGCCGGGCAACAAGCATACGCTTTTGACACGCAGCGGGGCCAATTATGCGGTCGAGGTGCGCGACGGCCCGTTGGTGTCGCGCCATAGGCCATCGGTTGACGTGATGTTCCGTTCGGTTGCGCGCACGGCGGGAAAGAACGCGGTGGGCGTGATCATGACGGGCATGGGAGATGACGGGGCCAAAGGCCTGCTTGAAATGCGCGAGGCAGGGGCACGCACGCTTGGGCAGGACGAACAAAGCTGTGTCGTCTACGGGATGCCAAAGGAAGCGTTGAAAGCAGGGGGCGTCGAAGATGAATTGCCACTTGCCAAGATATCGAATGCCATAAGGCGGCTGTGCCAATAACAGCTTATTTCGGCTTTGCCTCGAGAAAGAGACGTTCAATAGCACCGTGTTGGTGTGTCTTGTCCTGTCGCTTCAGGCGCGACCATATTTTCAAAAGATCGAGCCGTTTGTCAGACACATCAAGGGCGCATAACTCCCATCCCGCAAAAAGCCTGATCTGCGTGGGCATGGCAAAAATGACGTCGATTTCCTTGTGGCGCGGGTCTGCGGCGAGCCGTAAAAAGCACTTTGCGACATCGTTGTGATCTCCCTCCAGCAGTTGCAGGAAGGATTTATCATCGTAAAGCAATATTCCGGTCAGTTTGTTCTGTGTGTTGTTCCTTTTTGACGACGACAGAATTCTGTCGAGCTCGGGGGCCGGACATGTGGCCCTTTTGGAGAAATAGGAAAGTCGGTAGTGATTGTGCACGCTGATCCTGATCTCTGATGAGTGGTTTCAATGCGGGCAGTCTGCGGCGGATTTAGTTAAAATCTGGTTGAAAAAAGGACCGCATCGGAGGTCGACTGTTCAGCGATTATTGACGCTGATGCCTGCGGATAGCTCCGTCATTCGGCAGGCGCAAAAAAAACGGCCAAAGCGCGGGGCTTGGCCGTTTTGAAATTCAAGTCTGTGACAGGCTGGAAGCGTGCTATCAGCCGTTCTCGGGCTTGCCGGCACCACCGGGCGCTGTCGGCTTGGCGGCCTTTGCTGTGCCATTGAGCGGATCTTCCTGTCGTTGGACGGACCCTTCAAAATGAGCACCACTTTCGATCGCGATGGTCTTGTGGATAATGTCGCCTTCGACCCGTGCGGTCGAGGTCAGACGCACCTTCAGGCCGCGCACGCGTCCGACGATTCGGCCATTCACAACCACGTCGTCAGCGACGATTTCGCCCTTTACCGTGGCGCCTTCGCCCACAGTCAGCAGATGCGCACGCACGTCACCTTCGACGGTGCCTTCGACCTGGATATCACCCGTCGTCTTGAGGTTTCCGACAACCGTCAGATCGGACGAAAGCATCGACGCCGGCGGCTTTGCCTTGGGCGCGCTGGACTTTGGATCCAAAGGGTTTTTCACGCCGGAAGCAGGGGCGTCGGGCGTTTTTGGAGTGTCGGTGGCGCCTGATTTGGCGGGACCGGGTTCGTTAATTCTGCTCTTAGAAAACATCTCTTGCTGCCTTGATGTATATCATCGGATTGACGGGTTTGCCTCCGACGCGCACCTCATAGTGCAGGTGGGTGCCGGTTGAGCGGCCAGAATTCCCCATATCACCGATCCGGTCTCCACGCGAGACCCTATCGCCAACTTTGACTCGAATTCTGGATTGATGGGCGTAGCGGGTTTCGATCCCGAAGGCGTGTTTTATCTTTACAAGGCGGCCATAACCCGACTGCCATCCGGCATGCGTGACCACGCCATCAGCGGTGGCGTAAATCGGTGTGCCGGTGGGCCCTGCGAAATCTGTGCCGTTGTGCATGCGCCCCCAACGCGGCCCGAAACCGGACGTATACCGGAAATTCCGCTTCACCGGCAGCGCAAAAGGCGCCTTTTCGGCGGCCAGCCGGTAAAGGTTCATCTTGTCGAGCCCGTTGAGAATGGCATTCGCACGCAGGGTGTCGGGATCGTGGTCGTTCCCTGTTCCCGAGGCGGAATTGCTGCTCGAAAAGGTCATCGGCATGAGTGGCCCACCTTGTCCGGAGTACCCGCGCCGCACTGTTTCGATAAGTTGATCGGGTGGCAAACCGGCATCGCGGAACATCTTGTCCAACGGCGCCACCGACACGGTCAGCGCCTCTTCGAGCTGGCTGAAAATCCGGTCGTTCCGATCGAGAATCAGTTCGCGTTCAAAGGCGACAGCGTCCAGTTCGGCACGTGCCGCGAGGGCCTCGTTCAACATCGTGTCGCGCTCTGTGGCGGTGTGGTTCAGAGCCGCAGTCATGAAATCGAGCGTGCCGGACACATCTGCCGGCGAGGCGGTCACGCGTTCTTGAAGTGGCAACTCGCCGGCGATGCGGGCTTCGAGTTGTGCGATCTCTGCCTTCGCGGTGTCGCGGGCGGCAACCATCTGGCGAAGCGTCCGCTGGACTGCATCGATGCCGGTTTCAAGTTCGCGCCGGTGGTCTTCGGCGGTCAACAGGTTGGATTGCATCTGCGAGATCGTGGCAAGGGCCGCATTGAAGCGTTGTTGCGCGGCCATAGCCTCGGCGGCGCGGCTGTCGCGCGCCTGTGCCAGCTCGTCGAGCCGCAACTCGTAATTCTCCTGATCGCGCAGCGCCTGATCACGGGCGTTTCCCGAGCCGATACTATCCATCAAAAGGATTGCCGTGGCCACGATGGCCCAGCCCACGATGATCGCACCACCCGATAACGCAACTGCCTGAGTGCCGGGTTTGAGCCGGACAAACCGTGTTTCGGTATCAGAGCGCAAGAAAAGACGTTGCTCGGGGAAGGTCCGCTCCAACAAGGACTTCCAGCGATGGCTCACTCCTGATTTCACTTAAGGACGCTCCCTTGATGCCCTGACACGCCTTTTGATTGCGTATGCTGTGACGGCGTACATGCGCCCCACGTGCCTAGCGATACGGTCTGATCGACGCAAGCTTGGCAGAGCCATTCGGGGGCGCGTCACGACCGGAGGGCCGAAACCAGCAAAATTCTGCCTAAATTGCGGGCATTTCTGCGCGGTCACAGCCCGAAGTCCATCCGGGCTGTCAAATGTTATTGCGGCAGGGTTTCGGTCAGGGGCCAGTAGAAATCGGGCGGAATTCCAGCCTCGGCGCGCTTTTCCTCGTTAAAGGGCGGGCGCAGGGTCGAGTGAAAATATTTACGCACAAGGCTGTGAAACACAACCTTGGGGTCGAGGTTTTCGCGGCCACACAGAAAATGAAACCATTTGCTGCCGTAAGCCACATGCGCGACTTCTTCGCCGTAAATCACCTCAAGGGCGTCGATTGCCTGTTGGTTCTTGGCCTGTCGGAAAATCTTGATCATTCCGGGTGTCACGTCAAGGCCGCGCGCCTCGAGAACCATAGGAACAACAGCCAGCCGCCCCATCAGGTCTTCGGCGGTGTCTTCGGCGGCGCGCCACATTCCGGCATGTGCGGGCAAGGCACCGTAATGACTGCCCAGCGCCTCAAGGCAATCGGCCACAAGGTTGAAATGCTTGGATTCCTCGTCGGCCGCCTTGACCCAGTCATCATAAAAGCCGTCAGGCATGGGCACATGCCCGAAGCGCGCAATGATATCCCAGTGCAGATCCACGGCATTCAGTTCGATATGCGCCACCGCGTGCAGGATCGCGATCCGCCCTTCGGGAGAGCCGGGCTTGCGGCGCGGCACATCGCGCGGATCTAGCAGGGCGGGTGACGCGGGGCGGGCAGGTTTCATTGGCGGGTTGGCGGTGCCGGTCAGCAAAGTCTCGCCGGCGGCGCGCGCGGCAAACCACTGTGCTGCATAGCGGCGCGACAGGGCTGTTTTCTCGCGCCCGTCCGCTGTGGTGAGGACGTCGGTGGCAAGCTCGGCAAGAGGGCGCATCAGGCTGGGTCCGATCAGTTTGACGTGTGTGGGGGGGCAGGGGCAGGCACAAGGCGCGCCCCTGTTGACGTGTGCGCGTTGGGTGTCACATCGCCTGAACTGCTTCAAGCACCGCTTCGACGTGACCGGGCACTTTTACCTTTGACCACAGCTTCGCGATAGTGCCGTCTGTCCCGATCAAAATGGTTGTGCGTTCGATGCCCATATAGGTTTTGCCGTACATGCTTTTTTCTTTCCACGTGCCATAGCGTTCGCAAACGTCGCTTTCCTCGTCCGACAACAGCGCCACGCCCAGCCCGTGTTTGTCGCGGAATTTGTCGTGCTTTTTCACGCTGTCCTTGGACAGGCCCATGACCACGGTGTCTGCCGCGGCAAAGGCCTCAAGGTGTTCGGTAAATCCGATGGCTTCTTTTGTGCAGCCCGACGTGTCATCCTTGGGGTAGAAGAACAGGACGACCTTTTGCCCTTTCAGGTCCGAAAGGCTGACAGTTGTGCCGCCGTCGCGCGGCAAGGTGAAATCGGGCGCAGCAGCACCTTCCTGAAGAAGCGGGGCGTCGGTCATGAGCATTGATCCTTTGAAAACTTTCTCTACTTCAATTCTAGAGCGGGACGCGCGAAGATAAAGCCCAAGCGTGTCCTTCGCCGGATGCTGTGGGAAAGATACCGGCGCAGGGGCGGCAGACGGCGCGGCACACGGGGCGGCGCGCAGGTGCGTTTGGCAGACAGGCAACAACAAGACGGCAGGGCAAGAGCAATCGGATCGCAAGACACACCAAAGGGCGTCACTGTTGCCCGCAAAGACGCGCAAGCGGATGCGGCATGGGAGGACGGTGCGCCTGACCGGCAAACACCGGACGCGGCAGGACCGGACGTGTCGGGACAGGACGGGTCAGGACAGCACGTGTCGGGCGGCGTAAGCCGCGCCGTGCAGCGTGTGCCGCCGGTCCGCCGGATTGCGCTGCGGCTGCACCGGCGCTCGTTGGCGACACGCATCAGCATCTGGATTTTCGATATTGTCGCGATTGCGGTTGTTCTTGTGGGGATAGCCGTGTTCGGGCTGGCCGGGCGCGAGGTACAGGTGCCCCACTGGGTGGCTGAACGCGCCGGCGCGCGGCTTGAGACGGGTCTTGACGGGGCACAGATCGATATCGGGCAAGTGACCTTGATGTTTCAGAAACTCAAGGCGCCGCTGGTGTCGTTCCGCGATGTTTCGCTGCGGCGTGCCGATGGCCGCGAGATTTTCGCGATGCCTGTGTTGCGGGTCGGGTTGGACCGGCAGGCGTTGCTTGAGGGGACTGTGCAACCGACCAGTCTTGCGCTCGAGGGCGCGGCCTTGCGGGTGCGCCGCGAGGCGGACGGGCGGTTTGATCTTGGGTTTGGTACGGCCCAGATGCTGGGGGGCGGCGGGTCGTTGGTGGCGGTCCTTGACCGGATGGATACGCTGTTTGCGCAGCCCGGGTTCGCCCCCATCGAACGGATTGCCGCGACCGGTTTGCAACTGACCTTCGAGGATGCCCGCACCGGGCGGGTCTGGTACATCGAGCAGGGTCAGCTTGAACTGTTGCAAGACGCCGTGCAGGTGGAGGTGCGCGTGGCCCTGACGTTGCCCAACGCGCGCGCCGACACCCCACAAGACCGCGAACCGGGCAAGGTGGAGATGACGTTCACCTCCCGCAAAGGGTCGCTTGAGGCGACATTGGGTGCGCGCCTGTCCGGTGTCGCGGCGGGCGATATCGCCGTTCAAAGCCCGGTGCTTGCGTGGTTGCGCCCTCTGGAAGCTCCTGTTTCGGGGGCGCTGCGGGCGTCGGTGGATGAACAGGGGGCATTGGGCGATATCAACGGAAAGCTTGAAATCGGGGCCGGAGCCTTTGTGCCCCAAGAGGCGCTTGCGCCGCTGCGCTTTGATACCGCGCGGGCTTACTTCCGTTTTGATGCCAGCCAGAACAAACTCAGCTTTGACGAGATTTCGGTGCGCGCGCCGCAGGCAAACATTGAGGCCACGGGCCATGCCTATCTGGAGGTGGAAGAGCCCGGGCCAGAGCCAGAGTTGGCCTTGTCCGCGTCAGGTGAAAATGCAAAAGGCTTTGCCGCGTGGCCCGTGGCGCTTGTGACCCAGTTGCAATTGGACCGCGTTGTTTTGAACCCCGAGGGCGTTTTTGCAACCCCCGTGACGTTCGAGCAAGGAGCGGCCGCGATGCGCCTGCAGTTTGACCCGTTTCGTGTTGAAATCGGGCAGTTGTCGTTGTTGCGCCTTGACGCGCAGGGCGCGGTCGTCAGCCGCGCAAGTGTGCGGGGAACCCTTGGGGTTAATGTGGCGGGTGATGCCGGTGCTCCTGACACAGAGGTTGCTACAGATGCTGACACGGAGGTTGATACGGAGGCTGACACAGGCGAAGCAGCCCCGATCCCGGGCTGGCATGTGGCGCTTGATGCGCATGTTAACCGGATCGATGGCCGCGACGTCATCGCATTGTGGCCGTTGACCAAAGCCGTCAAGGCGCGTGAATGGCTTGACAAGAACCTGATCGCAGGCAGCGTCTTGAACGCCAATGCGGCCTTGCGCAAGCGACCCGGGGAGCGGATCACGAATGCGGTTGTGTTCGACTTCGAGGATGCAGCCGTCAAATACCTGAAAACCTTTCCTGTCGTTGCGGGTGCGCGCGGGCATGCGGCCTTGCGCGATGGCAGCTTTACGGTGAGCGTTGACGAAGGGTGGGTCGAGGCTCCTTCCGGCGGTGCGGTCTCTATCGCGGGCTCCAGTTACCGGGTTCTGGATGTGAAGCAGAAGCCGTCACAAGCCGAAGTGATGTTGCGCACAAACGGATCGATCACCGCGGGCTTGTCGCTGCTTGATGCCGCACCGCTCAAGGTGATGACAAAAGCCGGACGCGGTGTCGATCTGTTCGAGGGACGGGCCGAGGGCCGCGCCCGTGTGGTCTTTGCCCAAAGGCGGGGCCTGAAACCGGACGATATCCAATTCGAGGCAAGCGCGACGCTGCATGATGTGGTGTCCGGCGGGGTGGGGGCGGACGCGCTTGTGCCGGGGCGGGTGTTTCAGGCCGCGCAACTTGACGTGGCCGCGCGCAACACACAAGTCACGGTCGGCGGTGCCGGTACGTTGAGCGGGGTGCCGTTTCGGGCGACCTGGGTACAGCCGCTGGGCACGCCGGAACGGACTTCGGCGTCACACGTCGAGGGCACGTTCGAGTTGGGCAAACCCTTCCTTGACGGGTTCGATATCGCCTTGCCCGAGGGAATGGTGTCGGGGGTCGGACAGGCCCGCATCCGTGTGGACTTGCGCCGCGGGGAACCGGCGGCTTTTGCGTTGGACAGTGACCTGAACCGGATCGGGCTGCGCATTCCGGCGCTGGCGTGGCGCAAGCCGCAATCGGCGACGGGGCGTTTGCAGATTTCGGGCACGCTGGGGCCTGTGCCGCGGCTGGAGGATGTTTTGCTTGAGGCACCCGGGCTTGCGGTGCGCGGCGATGTGCGGTTGCGCCCGGGGGGCGGGCTTGAGGTGGCCGCCCTGTCGCAGGTGTCGGTTGGCGACTGGATGAACGCGCCCGTAACCCTGACCGGACGGGGCAGCGGGCTGCCACCGGCGGTATCGGTGGGGGCGGGGTGGGTCGACCTGCGCAAGACCGATCTGGCAAAGGGCACAGGGCGCGGCGGCGGTGGCGGGGCGGTAACCCAGCCTGTCAAGCTGGCGTTGGACAGGCTTGTTTTGACCAAAGGCATCACCTTGCGCAATTTTCGCGCCGATCTTACAAAAGCGGCGACGCTGACCGGCCCGTTTAGCGGCAGCGTAAATGGTGCGGCGCCAATTCTGGGGCAACTCGCCCCGGGCGCGTCTGGTGGCAGCCGGATACGCATCACCTCGCAGGATGCAGGTGCCCTGTTTCGCGAGGCCGGTTTGTTCCGCAAAGGGAGCGGTGGCACCGCCGAGATCGTGCTGACATCCCGCGCCGAGCCGGGGCAGTACGACGGCACCCTCACGGTCAGGAATACAAGAGTGCAAAGCGCCCCCGGGCTGGCGGCGATCCTCAACACGATCAGTGTCATCGGACTGTTGGATCAGCTGAACGGGCCGGGCTTGCTGTTCAACACGATTGCGGCTGATTTTCGCCTGACCCCCGAGGCCGTCGAGGTGACGGGGGCCTCGGGGGCGGGGCCGTCTTTGGGTATCACGATGGCGGGAGTTTATGACATGAGCCGCAACCTGTTGGATTTTCAGGGCGTTCTGTCGCCGCTTTATGTGCTCAACGGCGTCGGGCAGCTTTTTGGTCGCCGTGGCGAGGGGCTTTTTGGCGTGACCTACCGGATGACCGGATCTGCGCAGGCGCCGAACGTATCTGTGAACCCATTGTCGGTTCTGACGCCGGGAATGTTCCGCGAATTGTTCCGCCGCACCCCGCCAACGCTTGAGAAACCCCTCGCCGGGAATTAGGAGACAGGAGAAAGGATGCATGCCTGCGGTGCATGCGTCCGTGAAACAATGGCTGGATGACATGAAGCTTTCCGATTTTGATTTCGAACTGCCCGAGGAATTGATAGCAACCCGTCCCGTGCGACCCCGCAGCGCGGCGCGTTTGCTGGTGGCGCACGGGGCACAGCTTACCGATGCGCATGTGGGGGATTTACCCGATTTCCTGCGCCCCGGTGACCGTCTTGTCCTCAACAACACCAAGGTCATTCCCGCCCGCCTGTTCGGCACCCGTGCGCGGGTCGCGCCAGAGGGGGCTGCGACCGAGGCCAAGATGGATGTGACCCTGCTGGAGCCGCAAGGCGACGGGACGTGGTCGGCATTGGTGAAACCGCTCAAAAAGGTGCGCGACGGAGAGCAGATCGACTTTACCCCGGAGTTGTCCGCAACCGTTGTCGGGCGGCGCGACGGACAGGCCGTTTTGCGGTTTTCGCTGTCCGGCGAAGATTTTGACGCAGCCCTTGATGCGGTCGGTATGATGCCGTTGCCGCCCTATATCGCGTCGAAACGGGCGGCCGATGCGCAGGACCGCTCGGATTATCAGACCGTCTTTGCGCGCCATGCCGGAGCGGTTGCCGCGCCGACCGCGAGCCTGCATTTCGACGAGGCGCTGTTGGAGCGGCTGCGCGCGCTGGGCGTGGAGATGACGCAGGTGACGCTTCATGTCGGGGCGGGCACCTTTTTGCCGGTCAAGGTGGATGACATCAGCGACCACAAAATGCACGCTGAATGGGGACAGGTCCCTGCGCAAGCGGCCGCCGAGATCGCGCAGACACGCGCGCAGGGCGGGCGGGTTATTGCGGTGGGGACGACGGCACTGCGTCTGATTGAAAGTGCTGCGCGTGACAGTGGAGAGATTGCGCCGTGGGAAGGCTACACGGATATCTTTATCACGCCCGGATTCCGGTTTCGGGTTGCGGACGGGTTGATGACCAATTTTCATTTGCCAAAGTCAACATTGATGATGCTGGTTTCGGCGTTGCTGGGCGGAGCGGAGATACGGGCGCTGTACGATCATGCCATCGCGAAGAAATACCGGTTTTTTTCTTACGGGGATGGTTCGCTGCTCTTTCCTGCGGAACCGGATTTATAGGGCTGGCGGGCTGATGTGTGAATCGGGTTGTTGAGGCATGGAGCCGGGGCAGGTTGGGCGACTGTGCGCAGGCACGGTGCGCTCCCGCCCGGTGACCGGGGGCAGACAAGTCTGCGCCGGCACCGGTTGGGCCGGGCAGCTGCGGCGTTGCCGCAGCTGCGGGTGCCTTTTGTAGCTGGTGCGGCATGAATTCGAGCGCGGTTCGTTTTCAAGATGTTAGCTTCGAACCAAGCCGTTGGATCCGACAATTTTGACGGAAACTGACCGATTTGCAGATTCGTCAAATCGTGCATGAACATGTCGTTTTCAAGATAGTTGTCCCCCCCGACTTGCTGATAACGCCGGACGATGGATTTGGAGCTGGTGAATGATTGAAGTTTTTACAAGAACCTGGGCATTGCTGTTGGGCATGTTGCTCTTGATGGTTGGAAACGGTGTGCAGGGTACCCTTTTGGGTATTCGCGGCGGAATTGAAGGGTTTTCCACCTTTGAGATGTCCATTGTTATGTCGGCTTACTTTGTTGGTTTTCTCGGGGGGTCGCGGATTGCGCCCGAGTTGATCCGGCGGGTCGGACATGTGCGCGTGTTTGCGGCGCTCGGCTCCATGATTTCGGCGATTTTGATTCTGTTTCCGACGCTTACCGATCCGGTCAGCTGGACTTTGGGTCGCGTTCTTATCGGGTTTTGTTTTTCCGGCGTTTATGTGACGGCCGAAAGCTGGCTCAATAATTCGGTGACGAATGCGGTGCGCGGAAAGGCGTTGTCGCTGTACATGATCGTGCAGATGGCAGGTATTGTCGCGGCGCAGGGGCTTGTCGGGTTGGGCGATCCGTCGGGCTTTATCCTGTTCATCATTCCGTCTGTTCTTGTGTCCATGGCGTTTGCGCCGATTTTGCTGAGTGTGGCACCGGCACCCGCGTTCGAGACAACCAAGCCGATGACCCTGAAACAGCTTTGGAACAGTTCTCCGCTGGGCTGTGTCGGCATGGCGTTGATGGGGGGCGTCTATTCGGCGATGTTCGGTATGTCGGCTGTTTATGGCTCGAATGCCGGGCTGAGTGTCGGCGGAATTGCGACCTTTATCGCGGCGATCTACACGGGTGGTCTGTTGTGGCAATTCCCGATCGGTTGGGCCTCGGATCGTGTCGACCGGCGCAAACTTATTTTGCTGTGTGCCCTGATGGCGGCGGTGGCGTCTATTTTTGGCGTGATCTTCGGCGATAATTTCTATGCACTGCTGGCTGCCGGATTTATGCTTGGCGGGATGAGCAACCCGCTTTATGCATTGCTGATTGCCTATACCAACGATCATATCGAGTACGACGATATGGCGGCAGCCTCTGGCGGGCTATTGTTTGTCAACGGGATGGGCGCCATCGCGGGGCCTGTAATCACGGGGTGGTTGATGGGCCTTGTCGGGCCGTGGGGGTTCTTTCTTTTTATTGCTGTGTTGATGATTGCCCTTTCGGCCTATGCGACCTACCGGATGACGCAACGTTCGGCGCCTTCGGTTGCGGCGACGGGCAAATATGCCCCGATCCTCAACACGTCTTCGGTCGTTGCCCTTTCCTACGCACAGGAGGTATTCGTCGAAAATGCCTATACTGAGGAAGAGGCTTTGCATGATCTGGCGCTTAAGGATGCACAAGAGCGCGAGGCATCAGCCACATGATCGCTTGAACGCGGCGGAAACGTTCCCATGTTAGGGGCGTAATCAGGGAGCAGAAGATATGGCACAAGACCCCGCAGTCACAGCCGCGCAGGTGACGGATTTCTGGCTCTCCGAATGCAGCCCGTCGGATTGGTATCGGGGGGACCCCGAGTTTGATGCACAATGCTCGGCGCGCTTTGGCTCGGCGCTGGCGGATCTGAAGGCGGGCCTGCTTCAGTCGTGGCGCAGTGCGCCGGACACCACGCTGGCCTATCTGCTTCTGGCGGATCAGTTGTCGCGCAACATCCATCGCGGCACCGCCGAGGCCTTTGCGTCGGATGCGTTGGCGCGGGCGGCGGCCAAGCAGGCCATTGCGCTTGACTGGGACCGGCGGATCGCAGAACCGCAGCGGCAGTTCTTTTACATGCCGCTGGTCCATTCCGAATATCTTGAGGATCAGGACCGCGCCGTGCGTTTGTTTGTTCAGCGCATGCCAGAGACCGGCGCAGACAATTTGCTGCACGCGCGGGCCCACCGTGAGGTGATCCGCAAATTCGGGCGGTTCCCTGCGCGCAATGTTGCGTTGGGGCGCAAATCCTCCGGTGCGGAAATGGCGTATCTTGAGAGTAACGGATATTCTGCGCTGTTGGAGGCGTTGTCGGGCGGTCCTTCCGAAGCGGTCTAGGCTCTTTTCGCCGCAGGGGAGGCGCAGGGGGCGGGGCCACGCTTGTGATGTTCACGATTCAGGCAGTTTGATGCCTGATCGTGCTGTTGAGGTGGCGCGGGGGCGCATATTCGGGTAGGGCTGTTCGAATTCATTCGGGAAGTTCATCCTTCGTTCCAATTATTTGTTGGAGAGTCAGGCCAGCCCCCCTATGTGTGCGTGACGAAGCAAGAGGTGGGCCATGGCCGAGTTGAAGAATATCGAAGTGCGCGGCGCGCGCGAACACAACCTCAAAAACATCGACGTTGATATCCCGCGCGACAAGCTTGTTGTGATTACGGGGCTTTCCGGCTCGGGTAAATCCAGTCTGGCATTCGACACGATCTATGCCGAAGGGCAGCGGCGATATGTCGAATCGCTTTCGGCTTATGCGCGCCAGTTCCTTGACATGATGGAAAAGCCCGACGTCGATCACATCAGCGGCCTGTCGCCCGCGATCTCGATCGAGCAAAAGACCACCAGCAAGAACCCGCGCTCCACGGTGGGGACCGTGACCGAGATTTACGATTATATGCGGCTGCTGTTCGCCCGCGTGGGCACGCCGTTTTCGCCCACGACCGGATTGCCGATCGAGGCGCAGCAGGTGCAGGATATGGTCGACCGGGTCATGGCCCTGCCCGAAGGGACGCGGGCGTATCTGCTTGCGCCCATCGTACGCGACCGCAAGGGAGAGTACCGCAAGGAGTTTCTTGAACTGCGCAAGCAAGGCTTCCAGCGGGTCAAGGTCGACGGCATCTTTCACGAGCTGGACGATCCGCCGACACTGGACAAAAAATACCGCCACGACATCGACGTCGTCGTTGACAGGCTGGTCGTAAAAGACGGGCTCGAGACGCGGCTGGCCGACAGCCTGCGCACTGCGCTTGATCTGGCCGACGGTATCGCGCATGTGGAAACCGCCCCTGTCGCCCAGGACGACGGCCCTGCACCAGAACCAGAGCGGTTGACCTTTAGCGAAAAATTCGCCTGTCCGGTCAGTGGTTTCACCATTCCCGAGATCGAGCCGCGCCTGTTTTCGTTCAACGCGCCGTTCGGGGCGTGCCCTGAATGTGACGGGCTGGGGGTCGAGCTGTTTTTCGACGAACGCCTTGTGGTGCCTGATGCCACGCTCAAGATTTATGACGGTGCGCTGGCGCCTTGGCGCAAGGGGAAATCGCCGTATTTCCTGCAAACCATCGAGGCGATCGCCACGCATTACGGCTTTAACAAGAACGAACGCTGGAAGGACCTGTCGCCCGAGGTTCAAAAGGTGTTCCTGTACGGCTCCGGCACGCAGGAAATCGCGTTTCGTTACGACGAGGGGGGGCGTGTCTATCAGGTCAGCCGGACCTTCGAAGGGGTCATCCCGAACATGGAGCGCCGCTACCGCGAAACCGACAGCAACTGGATCCGCGAAGAATTCGAGCGGTACCAGAACAACAGGTCGTGTGGCACCTGCCAAGGGTTCCGCCTGCGCGCAGAGGCCTTGGCGGTCAGGATCGCAGGGCTGCATGCCGGACAGGTCGTGCAGATGTCCATTCGGGATGCCTTTGACTGGACCTTGTCGGTGCCCGAACATCTGAGCCCGCAAAAGAACGAGATCGCCCGCGCCATCCTCAAGGAAATCCGCGAGCGATTGGGGTTTTTGAACAATGTCGGGCTCGAATATCTGACACTCAGCCGCAACTCCGGTACTTTGTCGGGCGGCGAAAGCCAGCGGATCAGGTTGGCCAGCCAGATCGGATCGGGCCTGACGGGGGTGCTTTATGTGCTCGACGAGCCGTCCATCGGGCTGCACCAGCGCGACAATGACCGGCTGTTGACGACGCTCAAAAACCTGCGCGATCAGGGCAACACTGTGATCGTCGTGGAGCATGACGAAGAGGCGATCCGCGAGGCCGATTATGTCTTTGACATCGGTCCGGGGGCCGGTGTGCACGGCGGCTATGTCGTTGCCCAAGGCACGCCCGCCGAAGTCACGGCGCACCCGACCTCGATCACCGGCGCGTACCTGTCGGGGCGGCGCGAGGTGGCGGTGCCCGCGACCCGCCGCAAGGGCAACAAAAAGAAGCTGACGGTGAAAAAGGCCACAGGAAACAACCTGCAAAACGTGACGGTCGATTTCCCGCTGGGCAAGTTTGTCTGTGTGACCGGCGTGTCGGGGGGGGGCAAATCCACGCTGACCATCGAGACGCTGTTCAAAACTGCCAGCATGCGGTTGAACGGGGCGCGACAGACACCGGCCCCGTGCGAAACCATCACCGGGCTGGAGCATCTGGACAAGGTGATCGACATCGACCAGCGCGCGATCGGGCGTACGCCGCGCTCCAATCCGGCGACGTATACCGGGGCGTTTACGCCGATCCGTGACTGGTTCGCGGGGCTTCCCGAGGCAAAGGCCCGCGGTTACAAGCCCGGCCGGTTCAGTTTCAACGTCAAGGGCGGGCGGTGCGAGGCCTGCCACGGTGATGGCTTGATCAAGATCGAGATGCATTTTTTGCCGGATGTCTATGTGACCTGCGAAACCTGCCACGGGGCGCGTTATAACCGCGAAACCCTCGAGGTGCGGTTCAAGGGCAAAAGCATCGCCGATGTGCTGGATATGACGGTCGAGGACGCGCAGGCCTTTTTCAAGGCGGTGCCGACTATCCGCGAGAAAATGGATGCTTTGGTACGGGTGGGGCTTGGCTATATCAAGGTCGGTCAACAGGCCACAACCTTGTCGGGCGGCGAGGCGCAGCGCGTCAAGTTGTCAAAGGAGCTTGCCAAACGCTCTACCGGTCGCACGCTTTATATTCTGGACGAGCCGACCACGGGGCTTCATTTCGAAGACGTGCGCAAGCTGTTGGAAGTGCTGCATGAACTGGTTGAAACCGGAAACACGGTCATCGTGATCGAGCATAATCTGGATGTGGTGAAAACCGCCGATTGGGTTATCGATATCGGTCCCGAAGGGGGCGACGGCGGGGGACAGGTCGTGGCCACCGGCACCCCCGAACAGATCGCCGAAGTCGAAGGAAGCCACACCGGCTATTATCTCAAGCCGATGTTGAAACCGCGCAAGGTCGCGGCGGAATAGGGCGCGCGCTAATCGTGGCCGCGCTTTTCAAAGCGCGGCAACATCGCCGAGAAATCCTTGCCCAAACCGTCCTCGTCTTCGACGAAACGGCGGTAAAGCTCGGTCGCGGCCTCTCCGAGGGGGGTGTCTGCGTCGGCCCCTTCGGCGGCTTGCTGGCTTAGCCGCAGGTCTTTGAGCATCAGTTCGGCGGCGAAACCGGGTTTGTAATCGTTGTCGGCGGGGCTTTTGGGGCCAATGCCGGGGGCGGGGCAATACGCGTTCATCGACCAGCTGTACCCGGACGAGGTGCTAACCACGTCGAACATCTTTTGACGGTCAAGCCCCAGTTTGTCAGCGAGCGCAAAGGCCTCGCAGGTGGCGATCATCGTCACACCAAGGATCATGTTGTTACAGATTTTGGCCGCCTGTCCTGCGCCTGCGTCGCCGCAATGCACGGCCTTTTGGCCCATGATGTCGAACAGGGGCGCAACCACGGCAAAGGCCTGTGTGGTTCCGCCCGCCATGAATGTCAGTGTTCCGGCAGCCGCCCCGCCGATGCCGCCCGACACAGGCGCGTCAACGGCTGCAAAGCCCTGCGCGCTGGCCGATTTGGCTGTGGCGCGGGCGCTTTCCACATCGACTGTCGAGCAATCCAGATGCACCGCGCCCTTTGCCATTACGGAATGGATCTGTTCGGCGACCGCACGCAGGATTGCGCCGTTCGGCAGCATCGTGATTACCACTTGCGCCCCTGTTGCGGCGGCAGCGGCGGTTGTAGCTGTGTGCACGCCAGCGGGCATCGGGGCGGCGGTATCAAAGCCTGTGACCTCGTGTCCGGCGGCAACCAGATTGGCGGCCATTGGCGCGCCCATGTTTCCCAGTCCGATAAATCCGATCTTCATAACGTGGTCTCCTTAAAACGTAAGCGTGGCGGCGCCCAAGGGGGCGAGCATCTGTTCGATATCTTGTGCGGGGACATCCACTGGCGAATTATAACGCCATTTCGGTGATCTGTCCTTGTCGATGATCGCCGCGCGGATCCCTTCCAGAAACGCGCTGTGCTCCATCGCGCGATAGGTGAAACGGTATTCAAGCTCGAGAGCGGCGCGCATCGTCGGCGTCTGTTTCAGGCGGCGGATCATCTCCAGCAGGCAGGCCATGGCCAGTGGTGAGGGCTTGGCAAGCGTGGCCTGCGTGGCGGCGGCAAATTCCGAGCGGTCGTTTGCAAGCGCGTTCATGATGCCGGCCATGGTGTCACTTGCAAAGAGCCGGTCGATGACGGGCTGTTGTGCAGCAAGCTCTGACGCACCGGGAGTGGCGGGAATGATGGCGCGTGTGTCGGCGGTTTTGAACAGGGTTTCCTTGAGGGCGGGCCAGTCGGCTTGGGGGATGAACACGTCGGCAAAACCGGCATGGATCGCATCGGCCGGACCCATCCGTGCGCCGGTTGTGCCAAGATACGCCCCCAGCCGCCCCGGCGCGCGCGTCAACAGCAACGAGCCGCCCACATCCGGCACCAGCCCGATACCGCATTCCGGCATCGCGATCTTCGAGGTTTCGCAAACGATCCGGTGCGCGCCGTGGCACCCCGCGCCCACACCGCCGCCCATCGTGAACCCGTGTAAAAAGCTGACCACCGGTTTGGGATAGGCGGCTATGCGGGCGTTCATCCGGTACTCGTCAGCCCAGAACCGCCGCCCGTAGTCGTAATCACCTGCCATGCCAGTGGCGTACATCCGGGCAATGTCGCCCCCTGCGCAAAACGCTCGTGGGCCTGTGGCGTCGATCACAACCATCAAAACCGCGTCGTCTGTCGCCCATGCAATCAGGGCGGCATCGATTTGAAGGCACATCTCGTAGGTCAGCGCGTTCAGTGCGTCGGGACGGTTCAGGGTGATGTGGCCGACGGCGCCGTTTTTCCGGATCTCGATATCGGTACTCATGATTTTGCCAACAGCGCACGGGCTGTGATCACACGCATGATTTCGTTGGTCCCTTCAAGGATCTGGTGCACCCGCAAGTCGCGGACAATCTTTTCGATCCCGTAATCCGCCAGATAGCCGTAACCGCCATGCAATTGCAGGCATTGATCGGCCACTTTTGATCCGGTTTCGGTTACGAACTTCTTGGCCATGGCGCAGAATTGCGGCGCATCGTGCGCGCCGGTATCCAGCTTCCATGCCGCCTGTCGCAAGAATGTGCGCGCGGCCTGAAGTTCGATTTCCATGTCGGCCAGACGGAATTGAAGACCCTGAAACTGGTTGATCGGTTTGCCGAATGCCTCTCGCTGGGCCATATAAGCCAGCGTTTTGTCGAGCGCCGATTGTGCCGCCCCCAACGAACAGGCCGCGATGTTCAATCGCCCCCCGTCCAGCCCGGCCATGGCATAGCGAAAACCGGCGCCCTCGTCGCCCAAAAGGTTCGCGGCAGGGGTTTTGCACGCATCAAGCTGCACCGCACGGGTTGGTTGACTGCGCCAGCCCATCTTGTCCTCGAGCCCGCCGAAAGACAGCCCCGCGGCATCGGCCTCGACGATCAGGGCCGAGATCCCTTTTGTGCCGTCATCACCGGTGCGCGCCATCACGATGTAGGCGTCTGAATAGCCCCCCCCCGAGATAAACGCCTTGGTCCCCGTCAGTGCGTAGCCGTCGTTTGTGCGCAAGGCGCGGGTTTTCAACGCGGCGGCGTCCGACCCCGATCCCGGTTCCGTCAGGCAATAGCTCAGCACCGTGTCCATGCTCAGGGCACCGGGCAACAGGCGGGCTTTCAACTCGTCCGAGCCATAGCTGTCGATCATGCGGGCGCACATGTTGTGGATCGACAGAAAAGCCGCCACCGAGGCACAGGACTGGGACAATGCCTCGAATACCAGCGTCGCATCGAGCCGCGACAAGCCTGCGCCGCCGCTTTGTTCGCTGACATAAAGTCCTGCAAAGCCCAATGCGCCCAACTCGGGCCAAAGCGTTTTGGGAATGCAGCCTTCGGCTTCCCATTGGCGCGCATTCGGGGCGATCACATCGGCCCCGAACGCCTGCGCCATTTCGAAAATCGCGTTTTGCTCGTCGCTTAATCCAAAGTCCATCTTGAACCTCCCAAAAATGAACACCTGCTTATTCTTTTGGCATTTTCATCTGTTGCACAAGGGCGGTGCGCCTGCAAACAGGCAGTCGTTTACAGCAAGGGCCGTCGCTTCGTGCTTTTGAACCAGACGGTCGGGAAGAAACGGGGTGTCTGAAAAAGACTGCCCTGTTGATCGTTTGCATCACGCGCGCGCACATGCACCTGTTGGAAACCGACTGGCGGGCGGGGTTCGCCAGCCTGCGCCAGGGTGATGCTGAATCCGGCCGGTCCGTGCCGGACCTCTGGCCGCAGGCCGGTGTTGTGCTGATACGCCGGTCAGGTCATTTCAATCAACCGCAACGCCACGTTGCAAGAGAGCACCAACCGGTTGGAACGCTTTGAAATCCGCACTCTCAGGCATCACAGCTTGTTGAGAGGGACCTTGAGCATCGGGTTTCCGTCAGAATCGGCGGGAAGCGTGCCTGCGCGCATGTTGATCTGCAACGCGGGAATGATCAGGCGGGGCATGGCCAGCTGTTTGTCCCGTGCGGTGCGGAACGCGACAAAATCCTCTTTGGATTTGCCGCCACCGACGTGGATGTTGTCGGATTTTTCATCTGCAACCGTAGTTTCATACCGGATTTCGCGACCGTTGGGGCCGTAATCGTGGCACATGAACAGGCGGGTTTCGTCGGGCAGCGACAGGACCTTCATGATCGAATCGTACAACTCCCCTGCGTCGCCGCCCGGAAAATCGGCCCGCGCCGAACCGCCATCGGGCATGAACAGGGTGTCGCCCGTAAAGGCGGCATTGCCGATCACATGCACCATGCACGCGGGCGTGTGCCCGGGGGTGGCGATGACAAAAGCCTGCATCGTCCCGATCGAATAGGTGTCGCCGTCCTTGAACAAGGCATCGAACTGCGAGCCGTCGCGCTGAAACTCGGTTCCTTCGTTGAACACCTTTCCAAAGGTGTCCTGAACCACCATGATCTTTTCACCGATCCCGATTTTGCCGCCCAACTCTTGTTGGATATAGGGCGCTGCCGAAAGGTGATCGGCATGGACATGGGTTTCGATAATCCACTCCAGCGTCAGGTCATGCGCACGGATGTGGGCGATGATCGCATCGGCGTGGGTATAGGTGATGCGGCCGGCGGCCAGATCAATGTCCATGACCGAGTCGATCACTGCACAGGACGGGCTTTGCGGGTCTTTGACCACATAGCTGAAGGTATTGCTGTCCTCATCGAAAAACGCGGTGATTTGGGGAGCGACAGATAGGTCGGTGGGAAAATGTGGCATTGTACCTCCGTTATGATATAGTGGGACAGCTTAGGCAGGATTGTTGGATCAGGCTAATATTTTTCCGCTCGGGCGTGTGCTCAACCAGCGTGCAAACCACATGCCAAGCAACATCGAGAGCACGAAATAGACCGTTCCCGAAGCCCCGATCGGCAGCGACGTCAGCGCAGGCCCGGGGCAAAACCCTCCCAAACCCCAGCCGATGCCGAATGCGGCGGCACCCTGCACAAGCGGGCGGTCGATATCGTTGCGCGTCGGCAGATGGAAGTTCGGCCCGAACATTGGCGCGGGCCTGCGGGTCAACAGCCGGAAACCCGGCAGCGTCACAAGGATCGCACCGCCCATCACAAACGCAAGGCTTGGGTCCCATGTGCCGAAGATATCAAGAAAGTTTTGCACTTTTGCCGGATCGGACATGCCCGAAACCAGCAATCCGAGGCCAAAGATGAAACCGGCGATAAGTCCACTTGCATTTTTCATGATATCGCTCCTTTAAATGACATGACGCATGACAAAGACAGTGATTGCGGCGGTGCTCATGAATGTGGCCGTTGCCACCATCGAGCGGCCCGACAGGCGCGACAATCCGCAGACACCATGCCCCGATGTGCAGCCGTTTCCGGTAACCGAGCCATAGCCCACGGCCAGCCCGGCAATGATCAGGGCAACAGGGCCTGCCGAAATCGTTTGTTGCGGCCATTGTCCCGTGACCAGCATCCAGACCGGTGCCGCAAGCAGCAACCCGAGAACAAAGAACAAGCCCGGCCGTTCGGCGGCGCCGCCGATGTCTTTGGTCAACAAGCGGGACAAGATACCGCTGATCCCGGCAATCTTTCCGTTCAATCCCATCAGCAAGACGGCTGACACGCCGATAAGGCCTCCGCCCAAAAGGGACAGGACAGGTGTAAAGCTGGTTTCCATGGCGTGTTCCGACTCTGTGTAATTTTGCGGTATGATTTGGCGGCTTGATCGTATTCCATAATTTATATATAAGCATTTACAGATATACAAGAGACCGGATGTAAAAAGTACCATGACACAAGATGACAATGGGCAAATTTCGACGACGGATACGGCCCTCACGACGGATATGGCGGCATTTGATCCCAAAATCGAACAGGCCGCCGGCCTGATGTTGCTGTTGTCGCAACCCATGCGGCTTCAGGTTTTGTGCGGCTTGCTTGAGGGGCCGCAAAGCGTTCAGTCGCTTGCTGATGTGTGCGGCTTGTCCCAGCCTGCCATGTCGCACCACTTGCGCAAATTGCGCCTTGCCGGTGTGGTCGAGACCCGCCGCGCGGGGCAAACGGTCTATTATTCGATCTGCTCGCCAGAGGTCGAAGCCGTGATCGCAGTGTTGCACCGGCTGTATTGCGCGCCGGATCAACTGATCTGACATCAGCCCGCCACGGGTGTTTCAAAATCGACATCGCGGCATCAAATCTGCTGGACCACGGTGCAAAGGGCGCTACTACCTCGGTCAGGATCTGACGGAGGAAAATATGGCGTTGCTTTTGGGAATCGACACCGGTGGCACCTATTCGGATGCCGTTCTGATCGAGGATGAGACCCGCGTGATTGCAAGTGCCAAGGCGCTGACGACCCGGCACGACCTGTCTGTCGGGATTGGCGAGGCGGTGGCGGCGGTGCTGGTGGCCTCTGGTGCCGATCCGGCACAGATCGCGATGGCCTCGCTGTCGACGACGCTTGCCACGAATGCCCTTGTCGAAGGGCAGGGCGAGCGGGTCGGGCTGGTATACATCGGATTTCAGGAACGTGACCTTGAGACCCACGGGCTGCGCGATGCGCTTAAGGGCGACCCTTGGTTGGTGATGCAAGGGGGCCACAATCACGCCGGCGCAGAGGCGGCGGCCTTCGATGCGGCCGCGCTTGAGCAGTTTTTGCAACAGCACGGCGACGTGCAGGCCTTTGCTGTGGCGGCACAATTTGCCACCCGTAATCCGGCTCACGAGGTACAGGCCGCCGCGATGATCGCACAGATCACCGGTGTTCCGGTCAGTTGCTCGCATCAATTGTCGGCCAAGTTGAATGGCCCCAAACGCGCCATGACGGCTGTGTTGAACGCCCGCCTGATCGGGATGATTGACCGTCTGATTGCCTCGGCGCAGTCGCGGCTTGCGGCGTTGGGTGTCACGGCGCCGTTGATGGTGGTGCGCGGCGACGGTGCGCTGATCGGGGCGCAGATGGCCCGTGCCCGCCCGATCGAAACAATCCTCAGCGGTCCGGCGGCGTCTTTGGTGGGCGCACGCTGGCTGACACAGGCCGACGACGCGTTGGTGTCCGACATCGGCGGCACAACCACAGACATTGCCGTTTTGCGCAACGGTCGCCCCGAGATCGACCCGATGGGCGCACAGGTTGGCCCGTACCGCACGATGGTCGAGGCGGTGGCCATGCGCACCCACGGCTTGGGCGGCGATAGCGAGGTGCATTTCTTGTCCGAGGGGCTGGAGGGCGGCGTGCGGCTTGGTCCACGGCGACTGGTGCCGGTCAGCCTGATTGCGATGGATGCTCCGGAGGCGGTGATTGCTGCGCTGGAATCCCAACTGCGCAGCCCGTTGCCGGGCGAGCATGACGGGCGGTTTGTGCGCGCTGTGCCCGGGGCGCGCGCCGAAGGGCTTGACCCCAAAGACGCCGCGTTTCTGGCACGGATCACCCACGGGGTGCATCCGCTGGGCGCGG
>JBLHUT010000004.1:0-40426 GCA_047629975.1 Paracoccaceae bacterium | reverse complement strand
TCAAGCTCGGCGGCCTGCGCATCGGACACAGACGCCATGATGATCAAAATGCAATCGGCATGCAGCGCCCGCGCCTCGGCAACCTGATAGGGGTCGTACATGAAATCCTTGCGCAGCGCAGGTAGCGTGACCGCGTTGCGGGCAGCCGTCAGATATGTGTCGTCGCCTTGAAACGAGGGGCCGTCGGTCAGCACGGACAAGCAGGTGGCCCCGCCCTGTTCATAGGCGCGTGCCAGCTCGGGCGGATTGAAATCGGCCCGGATCAACCCCTTGGACGGGCTGGCCTTTTTGATCTCGGCGATCAGGCCATAGCCGTTTCGGCTGGCACCAAGCAGGGCCTCGTAAAATCCGCGCACCGGGGGGGCGTCTTTTGCGGCGGCCTCGATCTGCGAAAACGGATGCGCGGCCTTGCGGCTTGCGATTTCTTCAAGTTTGTAAGCTTTGATCTTGTCGAGAATGGTATGGGTCATGTTGCCTCCTGAACCCAGTTTATGGGCGGTTCCGCGCGGCTTTCCAACCAGCGATTGACGCTGGAGAAGGGCCTTGAGCCAAAGAATCCCCGCGCCGCCGAAAGTGGCGAGGGATGGGCTGTTTCCAGTTTAAGATGCGCGGGCCCCGTGACCGATGCACCCAGTGTTTGCGCCGCTCGCCCCCACAGCACAAAGGCGCGCGGGGTGGGCTGTAGATGATCCAGAATATCCGTCACCAGCGACCGCCAGCCGATCTTGCTGTGCCCGCCCGCAGCACCCGCAGGCACCGTCAGCGCGGTGTTGAGCAGCAAAACGCCCTGATCGGCCCAGAACCGCAGGTCCGCACCGGCGGGTGCCGCGCCGATATCACTCTCCATCTCCTTGAAAATATTGGCCAGCGAGCGTGGCAAGGGGCGCGTGTGTGCATCGGCAGAAAAGGCAAACCCGTGGGCGTGTCCGGGGGTCGGGTAGGGGTCCTGACCCAGAATGACCACCCGCACGGCTGCGGGTTGCGTACGCTCCAGTGCGGCAAAAATCATCTCTTTGGGGGGAAGAACGGCGCGACGCTCGGCGGCAAGAGCTGTCTCGATCCGGGCCAACCCGCCGCTGTCGTTCTGAAAGAACGGCAAGTTGCGCCAAGCCCCGAGCCGTGAGACATCCAACCCCATCAGGCGCCCTGTGTGGCGTTGGCCAACCCGACAATTTTTGCCCGCGCGGCACCACTGTCAATACTTTCGCGCGCCATTTCAACGCCTTGTTGCAGCGATCCGGCCTTTTCGGCAATCAATAACGCCGCCGCTGCGTTCAAAAGAACAGCATCGCGGTAGGCCCCCGTCTGGCCATCCAGAAGGGCGTCGAAGGCCACGCCGTTTTCCAGAGGTGTGCCACCGATGATCGCCTCGAACGGATGAACAGGCAGTCCTGCGTCTTCGGGGTGGACCTCGAATTCAGTGACCCGCCCGTCTTCCAGCGCGGCCACGAACGAGACGCCGGCAATCGACAATTCATCCGTCCCGTCCCCGCCATGCACAAGCCATGCCCTGTCAGAGCCCAAAGCCGCGAGCGTTTCGGCCATCGGCCGGATCAACGCCCGTGAAAAGGCCCCTGTAAGTTGGCGTTTGACACCGGCAGGGTTGGTGAGCGGGCCGAGGATATTGAATATCGTGCGTGTTCCCAATTCGGCCCGTGTCGGCATGACTTGGGCGATCGCGGGGTGGTGCATCGGGGCCATCATAAAGCAGATGCCGACGCTCTTCAAAGCCCTTTCCGCGATCTCGCTGCCGACCATCACGTTGATGCCCATCTGGGTGAGCGCATCGGCAGCACCCGATTTCGAACTCAGGTTCCGGTTGCCGTGTTTGGCCACCACGACGCCGGCTCCTGCAACCACAAACGCGGTCGCTGTCGAGATATTCAACGTGCCCTTTCCGTCGCCGCCGGTGCCGACAATGTCCATCGCTCCGTCGGGGGCGTGCACGGGGCGGCATTTGGCGCGCATCACGGCGGCGGCGGCAGAAATTTCTGCGACCGTTTCGCCCCGCGTCCGCAGCGCCATCAGCAAACCACCGATCTGGCTCGGGGTTGCAGCCCCCGCGAACAGGGCCTCGAATGCGGTTTCCGCCTCGGCGCGGGTCAGCGGACGATCGGCAGCCAGACCGATCAGCGGTTTGAGATCATCACTCATGCAGGCACCTTCAGGGTCTTGAGGAAGTTGGCAAGCATGTGATGGCCATGCTCGGAGGCGATGCTTTCGGGATGAAACTGAACCCCTTCGACCGGCAGCGTTTTATGGCGCAAACCCATGATCGTGCCATCCTCCAGCCATGCTGAAATCTCCAGACACTCGGGCAGGCTTTCGCGTTCAACCACCAAAGAATGATAGCGGGTCGCCTGAAACGGGCCGTCCAGCCCGGCAAAAAGCCCGCGCCCGTCATGATGCACCGTCGCCATCTTGCCGTGAACGATTTCGTGGCACCGGACCACTTTGCCGCCAAAGGCCTCGCCGATGGTCTGGTGACCAAGGCAAACACCCAGCAAGGGCATGGCTGTTCGGGCGGCAGCCCCGGTCAAAGCAAGGCAAATTCCGGCCTGCGCAGGGTCACACGGCCCCGGAGACAGCAGAATCCCCGCAGGCTTCAGCCCCATCGCCTGATCCACATCCAACGCATCGTTGCGCCAGACCTGTACATCGGCTCCCAACTCGCCAAGATAATGCACGAGATTATAGGTGAAACTGTCATAGTTGTCGATTAACAGCAGCATTTGGCGCGCTTTCGTCAAAATGGGGTGAACCTTGTTGAAACTCGGGCTATACATGGGCCAAGGCGCTGGTCGGGGTCAAGTCCCCGCAGGGCCATTCAAAAAGTCTTAAGTTCAAACGAGCGGTTACGAGCAATAAGGATTGCACCATGGGCGGCAGGTTCCTTTCAGGGATGTTCTGGGGCGGGCTGGTATCGGCGGTCGTGGTTGTGAACCTGTCGTTGTTGATGCCGCTCGAAAAGGCGTGGCAGCCCGAGGGCGGCGCGGCTGACGTGTTGCCGGGCGCGCGTCCGGGACCGGGCGTTGACCTGCTTCCTGATGCCTTGCCTGACTTGTCGGCTTTGCGCGGGCCTGATGCGACGTCGGACGGCTTTCGGCAAAGTGTTCCGACCAGCCCACCCCTCGACAAGATGGCGTCCGACGCAGGGCTATCGGTGCTCTCGGTGCCGGCAGGGTCCGAGTTTCGAAGAGCGCGCCCGGATATGACGCCGGCGCTACCGGAAACGGATACTGCTCCTGTCGTGCCGGGTGTTTCTGCCCCCGAAGCGATTATTGCGGTTGCCCCCCCGCAGCCCGATACGGCCCCGCTGGCGGCGCCCAGCCTGTCGTCCTCTTTGGCGGCGGGTCGGATTTCTCCGGTGTTTGATGAGGCCGGACGCACCCCCTTTGTGATCGGTGCCGCGCCTGCATCCGAGACCGGCACGGAGCAGGAACACGGTATTGCTGCATCGCCCGAAAGCCTGACCGCACCTTCGGCAGAAAGCACGCCAAGGGCGGATATTGCAGCACCGCGTGCTCCTTTGGGGCAAATTGTGATGTCCGGCGTGGCCCCTGACGCCCCGCGTGAACCGTTGATAGCTGATCTGCCTGACAATAACACAAGTGGTGTCAAAGCTTCTGTTTCCAAGGCTCCTGTTTCCAATTCGGCTGTCTCCAATTCGCCTGGGGGCACTTCGTCCTTGCTGCCCGGGACGGGCGCGCCGACCCTGCCGATTGTAACCTCCTCTGTGCGGTCGCCTGAGCCGCAGCCTTTGCCTGCGGCTCCGCTGTCGTCTGCGTTGGTCGCGCCGCGTGCGATGGTGCAGCCCGTTGATCCGTCCGCCCTGACACCGCAAGCGCAAAATCCGCAACTGCCGGCATCCGGTGCCACACAAATGCCACAACCACTTATCCGTGCGGTTCCTCCGCTGGTGCACGATACGCAACCGGCTTTTGCGCCATCCCCGACGCAATCTCCATCGCTGTCCCCGTCGCGGCCACAGGCCGAGGGGCCGGAACAAGGTGGGACACTTCCTCCCCGTCTACCGGCGGAGGCCAGTCTGCCAGAACGGATGCAGCCGTCGACCGAACGTCTTGTCTCTTCGATCCCGCGCATATCCCTGCCCCAAGGCGATGGGGCGATGGGGGCATCAGCGGTGCCGGTTGCCGAGCTATCGGCCCTGAGCCGAAACGCGGCCGTGTTTGCGCAGGGCCTGTCACGCCCGCTTTTGTCGATCATCATGATCGATGTCGCCGCAAACGGGATCGACCGTGCAACTCTGGGTACATTGCCCTTTCCTGTCACATTTGCTGTTGATCCGCGCGATCCCGACGCGCTTGCAGCGGTCGAATTCTATCGTGGCGCAGGATTTGAAGTGTTGCTGCTGGCTACGGGATTGCCGGAAATCCCCACGCCCCTTGACGTGCAAATCGCGCTTGCAGCAGACCTCTCCCGCTTCGGGACAGTGATCGGTGTCTTGGATGTTGTCGAAAACGGCTTTGCGCAGGGCCGTGACCTTGCCAGATACGCCGTCACCGCTTTAAAGGAAAACGGTCATGCCATGGTGGTCTATGACACGGGGCTTAATCCGGCAAAGCAGTTGGCCGACACAGCAGGCCTTGCCTCGACCATTGTCTTCCGCGTGCTTGATGATCCGAAGGATGGTGCCGCGTCCGTCAATACCACGCTCAACAAGGCAGTGCTGCGAGCAGCGCAGCAAGGCGCGGCCGTTGTCGTCGCGCATTCTTACGTCGAAACTGTGGCCGCATTGTTCGAATGGGCCGCTGGCGACCAGTCGGGGCAGGTGGTTCTTGCACCTGTGTCGGCACTTCTCGGTAACCGTTGAAAAGGGCGGAGGACAAAGGCCGGCTCACAGGTTGCGCGACCACCGGTCCTGATGCACCACCGCGGCGCAGGCACCGGCCCAAAGGGCCGCGGCTGCGCCGCCATGCCCAACAGGGGAACCCCTGGCGGGAGCGGCGCGTGAAATATCCCTCGGAACAGTCTAGTTGCCGCGCGGCGCAAATCGTCCCGCATTCTCTGCCGCAGTCCGAATTGCCTTGGCCTTGTTGACGGTCTCCATCCATTCGGCTTCTGGATCACTGTCATAGACAACACCGCCGCCTGCCTGAATGTACAACTGCTCGTCCTTGAGCACCGCTGTACGCAGCGCAATGCACATGTCCATATCACCATCGGCCGAAAAGTAACCGACACCTCCGCCATAAACACCGCGCTTTTCGGGTTCCAGCTCATCAATAATTTGCATCGCACGCACTTTCGGGGCGCCTGAAACCGTGCCCGCCGGCATTCCGGCCAACAACGCCGCCAGCGCGTCGGCCTCGGGTTTGATCTGGCCCACCACATTCGAGACGATATGCATGACGTGACTGTAGCGTTCGATGATGAACTTCTCTGTCGGATGAACCGTACCGATTTGTGCGACCCGCCCCACGTCGTTGCGCCCCAAATCCAGAAGCATCAGGTGCTCGGCCATTTCTTTGGGGTCACCCAAGAGATCGGCCTCCAGCGCGCGATCCTCTTCCTCGGTCTGGCCGCGCATGCGGGTGCCTGCAATCGGGCGCACGGTGACCTCGCCCTCGCGCAACCGCACAAGGATCTCGGGGCTGGCCCCGATGACTTGAAAACCGCCGAAGTTGAAAAAGAACATGAACGGCGACGGGTTGGTTCGGCGCAGCGACCGATAAAGCGCAAAGGGCGGCTGTGCAAAGCTGTGGGTCCAGCGTTGCGAGGGCACGACCTGAAAAATATCACCGGCACGAATGTAGTCCTTGGCCTTTTCAACCGCCTCTTTATAGGCTTGCTTGGTGAAATTGGACTGTCCCGCACCAACAGAAGGGGCGCAATCGCCAAGCGCACGGGTCTCGTCGGGCACGCCGCGTTCAAGGTCGCGCAGGGCGTCCATCACCCGTTCGGCGGCTTGGGAATAGGCCGCGCGTGCCGACAGCCCGCTGTTTGCGAAAGCAGGCGAGACAAGAATGACCTCGCCCTTGACCCCGTCGAGCACGGCAATCACCGATGGCCTGAGCAAGGTCGCATCCGGCAACCCCAACGGATCAGGGTTCACATCGGGCAAATGTTCGACCAGCCGGATCATGTCGTATCCAAGATAGCCGAACAATCCTGCCGCAATCGGAGGCAGCCCGACGGGCAGCGTGATCCTGCTTTCGGCGATCAGCGCGCGCAAGGCATCAAGCGGTGCGGCCTCTTGATCGACAAATGCTGTCGGGTCGAAACGGGCCTCCCGGTTGATCCGCGCAGTGTCGCCGTGGCATTGCCAGATCAGGTCCGGCTTCAGCCCAACCACCGAATAGCGGCCTCGTACTTCGCCGCCGGTCACTGATTCGAGCATAAAGCTGTCGGTGCGCGCACCGGCAAGTTTGAGCATCAGGGACACCGGCGTATCAAGATCGGCCGCCAGCCGGGTGTAGACGACCTGACTGGCGCCGTTCGAGAATGCTTTTTCGAAGTCTTCGAAGCTGGGCGAGAGCACATTCATGACTTACCGCAATTCTGCGTTGACAGAGTTGATGGCCTGCACGTTCAGCGAAATACCCGTCTGTGCGGTCAGGGCCTCGGAATAGAACTGAAAGATATCCGCGCTCAGGCTTTGGGCCAACTGCAGGTCAATGGCTGTGCGCAAGCCGGTCAGCTCTTCGTTTGTCTGGTCAGGCGCCGTGATCGCATCAAGGGCAATCACGTAAACAGTGTCAATGCCTTCGACTGTCTCGACATCCCCGACGTTCATCTCAAATATCGCTTCCATCAGGCTTTGTGGTGCGTCCTCGACAACGGCATTGCGTCGGGCTTGGCGGGTGTAATTCTCGACCTCAAGTCCGGCCGCGCCAATTTCGGCACCAACGGTCATCTGTGCGACCAGCTCGTTTGCCAACTCCAGCAGGCGTGCTGTGTCTGCTGCGCGTGCGGCACCCTCGATCACGGCTTCGCGGACGTCGTCGATGGGTTGCAACGAGGGGGGCAGTTCGTCGTCGAGGCGCAGGGCAAAAATGCCGCCGTCCTCAAGCGTCATGACCTCTGGAAAGTCGGCACCGGTAACGCGGTTGGCGGCATTCCGAAAGGCAGGGTAGGCGGTCACGATCTCCGGGCTGCCGGCGAAATACTCAACCGTTTCCAGAACAAGGTCGGTGTCGCGTGCCGCCTCTTCGAGCGTTCCGCCAGCCGCAAGTAAGTCGTTGATTTCATCGATTGATGCGTCGATACGCCGGCGCGCACGGTCAAGTGCAAGCTCGTTGCGCAGGTCTTCGCGGGCCTGCTCGAAGCTGACCTCCTGAGCCGACAAAACAGCGTTGATCCGGAACAAGGCGGGACCAAGGTCGGTCTCGACCGGCGCGGTCACGCCCGGTTGGGTCAGCGCGAACACAGCATCGGCCGATCGCCCGAGCGAGGCACGGGTGGCTTCCCCGAGATCCACATCCTCAAGTGTCAGATTGCGCTCTGCGACCAGCGTGTCAAAATCGGCCTCGCCGGATGTGAGCCGGGCAGACGCCTCTTGTGCGGCTTGCGCACCGGAGTATATCAAGCGTTCTACCAGACGCCGCTCGGGCATGCGGTAGCTTTCGATCCGTTCCTCGTAAAGTGGTCTGAGATCGTCGTCGGACACCGAGATGTTGTCCAGCATCATGTCGGGTGTGACCCAGACATAAGTGATGGATTTGCGCGCTGGCAAAGTAAAGACCTCGGGGTTGGTGTCGTAAAAGGCGCGCTGCGCCGCCGCGTCAGGGGTCGGTACGGGGTCCTCGCCCAAGACATCGGTGTCAAACCGCACGACCCTGAAATCGCGGCTTTCGGCCAGATAGGTCAGGACCTGATCGGCAAACACGGCGGGATGCTTTGCTGCGCCGGCAACCGCACCGCGCAGGATACCGCTGGCGCGGTCGCGGCGGATACCGTCTTCGAAGTCTGACACGCTCATGCCGGTCTGGCGCAGGGCAAGTTCATAGGCGGTCCGGTCAAAACTGCCGTCTATCGCGGCAAAATTGGGAATGGCGCGGATCTGTTTGGCCACCTCGCCGTCACCGACCGACAGGCCGATCTGGTCGGCCTCGTTCTCGACAGCGGCGGCGCGGATCAGTTGCGCGCGCAGTGCCTCGAGCAATTGTTGCCCTTCGGGCTGTGTCACGCTGATCGCGGTGCCGGTCTGTTGTTGGTAGTTGCGCAGGGTCTGCTGGGCGGCACGGAAATAACGAGAGGTCGAAATTTCACGCTCGCCCACGGTTGCAACGGCGGTCGTGCCGCCGCCAAAGCTGGTTGCCCCGAAACCGGCAAGGCCGATAATCAGTAGCAACAGCAGGATCCAGACAAAGACATTGGCGGATTTCTTACCAATACTTGTGGCCATGAGAGTTCCTTTTTACAGACAGGTTTGCGACGCTTGGGCGCTGTCTATGACAGCGGCCTTCAAGGAGCAAGGGAGGCAGGGGTCACCAATGCGAGGCGGGCGAACAATTCAGTGATCTCGGTCGTGTCGATATTTGCAAACGCGATGCGCAATTGTCGTGCCCCTTCGGGGTCGTCGTCGGGCATGAACATCGTGCCGGGCAGGCACAATATCCCCGCCACCTCGACAAGCCGCTGTGCCAGCGCATCAGAGGCCATGTCGAACGGATGCTGCACATAGGCAAAATAGGCACCGGCCCCCAACAATTGCCAGCCATTTGCCGCAAGGGGCGCAAAACCATCCTCGATCGCAGCGCGCCGGTCAAGGATCTCGGCCCGCTCGCCGGCCAGCCACGCGCCAAGGTTGCGCATTCCCCAAAGCGCCGCGCGCTGTCCCAGCTGGTTGGGGCAGATCGCAACGGTATCGAGAAATTTCTCGACCTCTGCCAGAACCGCCGGAGAGGCGATTGCGGCGCCGACCCTGTGTCCTGTCAACCGATAGGCCTTCGAGAACGAATACAGGCAGATCAGCGTCTGGTCCCAGTCGGGGTTCTCGAACAAAGCATGCAGGGGGGTGTCGCCCGGGGCGGAATGGAAATCGCGGTAGGTCTCGTCGACGATCAGCGGCAAGCCGTGCGCCTTTGCAAGGTCGTAAAATGCCTGAAGGGTCTGCGGCGGATATTCGGCGCCTGCGGGGTTGTTGGGGGTCACAAGCACAATGGCCCGCGTGCGGTGCGTGATGACAACATCCGCCGCATCGGGGATCATCCCTGCTCCACAAGCCAGTGGCACCGTGCGGATGCCGGCCATGTCGAGCCACATTTTGTGATTGAAATACCAAGGGGTCGGGAGGATGACTTCGTCGTCCGGCCCCGCAAGAGCGGACATGATAGCGGTAAAGGCCTGATTGCACCCCGACGTGATGGCCACCTGTGCGGGGGTGACGCGACCGTTGTAATCTTTGCTCCACGTGGTGGCGATTTCGGCGCGCAGGTCGGGCAATCCCAGAACGGGGCCGTAAAGATGCGCGGCAGGGTCCGTCAGCACGATGTCGGCCATTGCCTGCAACATCTGCGGCGGGGGCGGATCAACGGGGGCGGCCTGACTGACATTCAGCAACGGGCGCTGCTCGGTGAAAGTCCGGTCTTGCAACCAGCGACGCGCCTCCATCACCGGAGGCGGTGTGGTTGCGGCCATGTTGGGGTTGAGCGTGAAAGTCATCGTCAGCAGTCCCTTGCAGCAAAAAGAGAGGCGCGCGCCGGATCAATCAACGCCACCCTTGCCCGCACTTTAGGAATTGGTGGCGGCGCTACAATAGCAAATAGCGCCGCGTCCGGTCGGCATGCTATCCGGCAGACCGCCATCTGCGCGGCCGTCGCGTGGTGTCACGAGCCGCGGTAGGGCTCGACATATTGCAGCGCCATGTCCCACGGAAAGAAGATCCATGTGTCCTGACTGACCTCGGTGATAAACGTGTCCACCATGGGCCGGCCTTTGGGTTTTGCATAGACAGTGGCAAAATGGGCCTTGGGGTACATGTTGCGGATCAGTTCCAGCGTCTTGCCGCTGTCCACCAGATCATCAATGACCAAGATCCCTTCACCGTCCCCCATCAGCGCCGCATCGGGCTTTTTGAGGACACTGGCCGCGGCCTGTGTCTGGTTGTCATAAGATCTGATGCTGATGGTATCGACCGTGCGGATGTCGAGTTCGCGGGCGAGAATCATCGCAGGCGCCATGCCGCCACGGGTCACGGCGACCACGGCGCGCCACGCCCCGCCTTCCAGCGGGCCGTGTTTGTCGAGCCGCCACGCAAGCGCACGCGAATCGCGGTGGATCTGGTCCCAACTGATGTGGAAGCCTTTTTCATGAGGTAGGCGGTCTGACATTCGCAGGTTCCTTTTAATCCGCTATCCGCGTCATTTACTGGTGGCATCGATGTCGGGCGCGTCCACGGCTTTCATGCCGACGACGTGGTAGCCGGAATCGACGTGATGGATCTCGCCGGTCACACCCGACCCCATATCCGACAAAAGATAAACCGCAGAGCTGCCAACGTCGTCCTGTGTCACGGTCCGCCGCATCGGCGCGTTCAGCTCGTTCCATTTCAGAATATACCGGAAGTCTCCGATACCGGACGCGGCAAGCGTCTTGATCGGGCCTGCCGAAATGGCATTGACGCGAATGCCGTCTTTGCCAAGGTCTTCGGCCAGATACCGAACACTGGCTTCGAGGGCTGCTTTTGCTACGCCCATAACGTTGTAATGCGGCATAACTTTCTCCGCGCCGTAATAGCTCAGGGTCAGGCAAGAGCCGCCCTTGGTCATCAGCTTTTCGGCGCGCCGTACGCAAGATGTGAACGAATAGACAGAAATATCCATCGACATCGCGAAATTCTGCCGGCTGGTGTCAACGTACCGGCCGCGCAGCTCGTTTTTATCCGAAAAGCCGATGGCATGTACGAAAAAGTCGAGTTGGCCCCATTCACGCTCCAGCTGCGCAAAGACCGCATCGATCGACGCCTCGTCAGAGACATCGCAATCGGCAAGCTGGGTCACCCCGAGTTTCTCGGCAAGTGGAATGGCGCGCTTCTTGAACGCCTCGCCCTGATACGTCAGCGCCAGTTCTGCGCCGGCATCGGCGCAGGCCTTTGCGATGCCCCACGCAATCGATTTGTCATTCGCGAGCCCCATAATCAGTCCGCGTTTGCCCGCCATCAATTGTGTCGCCATGACGCATCCCCCTTTTTTGCCTGTTTCAGTGTTACTGTTCCTTTAGGGCAAGCAGGTAACTTTGATCAAGTGTGCCCAAAATGCTTGCCAATTGCTGACAGTTAATATTGAATGCCAGTAGCGACTAGTTTTAGGTGAAGTTTATGAAGTGGTGCCAGTTTGTCGGATAGATCGGGAATTTTCGCGGGAGAGGACCCGTTCGTGCTTGCGAAAGCATGGTTGACCGAGGCCGAGGCCACGGAGCCGTCGGACCCCAATGCGATAGCACTTGCTACCGTGGACCATGAGGGACTGCCGAATGTGCGCATGGTTCTGCTCAAGGATGTCGAACCTGACGCCTTTGTCTTTTATACCAATTATACAAGCCGCAAGGGCGTCGAGATCGACGCCAGTGGCAAGGCTGCGTTCGTGCTGCACTGGAAAAGCCTTGGTCGACAGATCCGGGTGCGCGGTGTGACCGAGCGTGAGGAAGGGCAGGCGGCGGATACCTATTATGCGTCGCGGTCCTTGAAAAGCCGGCTGGGCGCGTGGGCCTCTGACCAGAGCAAGCCGTTGTCATCGCGCGGGGCGTTGATGGCCGAAGTCGCGAAAGTGACCGCCGCCAAGGGAACCGCTCCCAATCGTCCGCCATTCTGGGGGGGCATCCGAATCAAACCCGTCGAGATAGAGTTCTGGGCCGATGGTCCGTTCCGTCTGCATGATCGTTTCCGATGGCAACGTGACCAGAATAGCGACTGGAAAGTCACCCGCCTTAACCCTTGATGTCGAAATCTTAATTGTAAAAACTCTTTGAATGTTGTAGTATTCAACTCAACCCTGAGTTGAATGTGCTTAAAAACTGGTAAATGCCCATGTTCTGTTTCCTGTTATCAACCTTACAAAACGCGAGCCCGATCTCATGAGGGACGAATGCGTGACACAATTGACGCTCAAAGGACAAGTCAAATGGTTCGACCCGGTAAAAGGGTTCGGTTTTGTTGTGACCGACGAAGGTGGGCCGGACATTCTTTTGCACGCAAATGTTTTGCGCAATTTCGGCCAGAGTTCTGTCGCTGACGGGGCTACAATCGAGATCGTCGTTCAACAGACCTTGCGCGGGATGCAAGCCATCGAGGTGCTGCTCATCGAGCCGCCGGTTGTTGTTTGCACTGGGTACGAGGAAGACGACCCGTATGACCTGGCAGATGTCGAAAGCCTGCCCTTCGAGCCTGCCCGCGTCAAATGGTTCGACAAATCCAAAGGTTTCGGGTTTGCAAATGTCTTTGGCAGCATTGAAGATGTGTTCGTGCATCTGGATGTTCTGCGGCGGTGCGGGCTTTCCGATCTGCAACCGGGAGAGGCTGTCTGTTTGCGAATTACTGACGGACGCCGTGGGCGAATGGCAAGACAGGTGATGTCATGGGAAGCAGCTGTAATCTCAAAAGACGACTGACGGGGGTTTTCGCCGGCATTGTGCTGGTGCTGGGGCTGGCCTGTGGGCCGGTTCTTGCGCAAGCCTGCCGCGAGAATTCCGTGAATATCCGTGGTGATTGGGGATCTGCGCGCTTTAGCGTTGAAATCGCCGATGACGCCGAAGAGCGGGCGCGCGGGCTGATGTTTCGCGAAAGCATGCCGAAGGCAGCGGGGATGCTGTTTGTGTATCCGGCACCCCAACGGGTGAGCTTTTGGATGAAGAACACCCTTCTGGCATTGGATCTGATCTTTGTGGACGCCTTCGGCGAAATCCGCTCGATCCATGAAAACGCGATTCCCGGTGATCTGACCTCCATTGACGGGGGCTTTGACATAAAAGCCGTGCTGGAGGTCAATGCCGGCCTGAGCAAGTCCATGGGCCTGACCCCGGGCGACCAGATGAGACACCCTGTTTTTGGTGCAACCGCGCTCTGGCCCTGCTAATTTCGATTATTCTTGCTGCAAGGTACGAAAAACGCATTCAGCCTCTTTCCAATACCTGCGCGACACACTAGAGAACCCTTAGTCGGGGCGTAGCGCAGTCTGGTAGCGCGGCGGTTTTGGGAACCGTAGGTCGTAGGTTCGAATCCTATCGCCCCGACCACTTCACACCACATCAGAAACTCTCCGGAACCCCAGATGACTTAGGGCTTTTTGCAAAGGTCTGTCGGTGAATAGGTGTTTGCTTTGTGGCGGTGGTTCTGCTCCCGATTTGCTCGGTGCCGCCCTGTAGATGCACTGTCATGAGCAGGCACCGTTATTGAAACCCGTAAATCCCTGATTTATTCCGTGGCGGTTAAGGGTGGGCTTTTGGTACAAGGCGCTGCCGTGGCCGGCCTGTCATGGCCATATTCCGGGCGTGCACGGCGTTTACCTTAAAGTTTATTTTTATTGACAAAACTTGTGAACGGCTGTTAGGCGGCCCCCGTAGGGGTTCGCGTTCTGGAACCCTGTAGTTCAGAGTGTGGTAATGAGTATGCGCAAACGTCACGGAGCCCTTTTTGCGGCCTTTTTTTCAGTTTTTAGCGGAGTACAGGCGCTTGCCGGCTATACGACGTTTGATTTTGCATCGGTGCCCGGTTTTGAAAGCGGCGACCCGTTAACCTTTTCCAAAGACGATATCGTCCTATCAGTTGGTGGATCGGGGTATTACACGCCGGGATCCGTGGGCGAGGAGGTTTATTTAACCGATCCGTTCGATGTTCAGCGACAAGAGCATTTTGGCCTGTTCGCGAACACGGGACTTGGCAACCAGAGCACCAGCAATAACTGCAAACGTAGATGCGATGATCATCGCGTGGACGGTTACTGGAATGAACTGCTGACCTTTTCGTTCAGCCAAGACGTTGTGATTACGTCTGTGACCTTTGATTCTTATACCAGTGGAAACCATGATTTCGACTATTACGTGGCTGACGGCACGGCATTGATCTATCGCGGCGGCGAAACGGTCACGGACGAGGTCACGGGCTTTAGCAATATCGCGTCGATGTTCCACGGAATTGGTGCGTCTGATGACGACGTGGCGTTCAAGATTCGGCAAATGATTGTCAGCTACGATTCGTCCGGTGGCGGCGGCGGGGGCGGCCCACTTCCTGCTGTTGTGCCGTTGCCAGCGAGCGGTCTGCTTTTGGCGTCGGTCTTGGGGAGTGCCGTGATTATGCGGCGCAGACAACGCCGCGCCGCCTGATTCATCCTCACATGACTGGAAAACGGCGTTCTTCGAGCGCCGTTTTTTTGTACCTGAAGGTTATTGTTGTGCCGCTTTGACGAAGCGCTGCAAAAGTGTGGTTCAGCAGACACACCGATCGTTTCACAGGTGTCGGGGCGGTTATGCCTGTGGGTAGAAACGGGTGAATTTCAACCATAGGGTGAACGCTGTGCGCTAAGTCCATATTTAGATATAGAGTTTTCTGATCCTCTAGGGGTAGTGCTTTGATCAAGGCTGTGGATGAATCGGTGGCTATGTCGGGCCAAAGATTATCGTTCCCATTAGCAAGAAGAATTTTTGAATTCTTTTGAAATTTGCGCGTTGACGCTTTAGGGGGTTATGCGTCAGATTGTATGTGTTGGCGCTGATGCCACTAGATGTGGTGTCGCGGTCAACGGAATAGACCAGACCTTAAAACGAGCAATGCGCACCGGGGCGGGGCCCCGACGTTTCGGAACATTCCGGGGCACGTGGCGCTGCGCTGTAGAGCTAAAGACACTTTCGCCGCGGCACGCGCTGCCGGAACTCAGACTAAAACCAGCGCCGCCAGATGTGCGGCAATCCACTTGGGGCAAGACAGATGAAAATTGAACGCAAGTTTACCACCGCCGGAAGCGACGCCTATGACGCGCTGAAATTTTCGAAAACAACGTCGGAAATTCGCAACCCGGACGGCACGGTTGTGTTCAAACTCGAAGGCATCGACATTCCCGCCAAGTGGAGCCAGGTTGCTTCCGATGTGATCGCCCAGAAATATTTCCGCAAAGCCGGCGTTGCCGCAAAGCTCAAGAAGGTGCGCGAAAACAAGGTCCCCGAGTTTCTCTGGCGGTCAGTCCCTGATGAAGAGGCGCTTGAGGCGCTGCCCGTCGCGCAACGCTACATCGGCGAGATGTCGGCGAAGCAGGTGTTCGACCGTCTTGCAGGCGCGTGGACCTATTGGGGTTGGAAGGGCGGCTATTTCACGACCGAGGAAGACGCGCGCGCATATTTCGACGAAATGCGCTATATGCTGGCAACACAGCGTGCGGCCCCCAACAGCCCGCAGTGGTTCAACACCGGCCTGCATTGGGCGTACGGTATTGATGGGCCTGCGCAGGGGCATTATTATGTCGATTACAAATCCGGCAAGCTGACAAAGTCTACCAGCAGCTACGAGCACCCGCAGCCCCACGCCTGTTTTATCCAGTCGGTCAGTGACGATCTGGTGAACGAGGGTGGCATCATGGATCTTTGGGTCCGCGAGGCACGCCTGTTCAAATACGGCTCTGGCACGGGCACGAACTTTTCCAGTCTGCGAGCTGCGGGAGAGAGCCTTTCGGGTGGGGGGCGCTCCAGTGGTTTGATGGGGTTTCTCAAGATCGGCGACCGCGCGGCGGGGGCCATCAAATCGGGCGGCACAACGCGGCGTGCAGCCAAAATGGTAATCTGTGATGCCGACCACCCCGACATCGAAGAATTCATCAACTGGAAAGTGAAAGAAGAGCAGAAGGTCGCCTCGATCGTGGCCGGCTCCAAGATGCACGAGCAGAAGCTGAACCTGATCTTCAAGGCGATACAGGGCTTTGACGGAACGATCGAAGGGGCGACAGACCCCAAGGTCAACACCGCCCTCAAGGCGGCCGTGAAAGACGCCAAGAAGGTCGCAATTCCAGAGACATACGTGAACCGTGTGCTGCAATACGCCCGGCAGGGATATAGCAGCATCGAATTCCCGAGCTACGACACCGACTGGGATAGCGAAGCGTACGCAAGCGTTTCGGGCCAGAACTCCAACAACTCCATCCGGGTGACGAATGCCTTTTTGCAGGCGGTAAAGGATGATGCGGACTGGGCATTGTTGAACCGGCGCGACGGAAAGGTGGCCAAAACCATCAAAGCGCGCGATTTGTGGGAGCAGGTGGGCCATGCCGCGTGGGCCTGTGCCGATCCCGGCATTCAGTTCCACGACACGGTGAACGATTGGCACACCTGCCCCGAAGACGGCGCGATCCGCGGGTCGAACCCGTGTTCGGAATACATGTTCCTTGATGATACGGCTTGTAATCTTGCGTCCATGAACCTGCTGAAATTCTATGAGAACGGCCAGTTTCAAGCCGACGATTACATGCATGCGACCCGTCTTTGGACCTTGACGCTTGAGGTCAGCGTGACGATGGCGCAATTCCCGTCAAAAGAGATTGCACAGCGGTCATATGATTTCCGCACGCTGGGCTTGGGGTATGCCAACATCGGCGGTTTGCTGATGAACATGGGCCACAGCTATGACAGCGACGAGGGGCGGGCGTTGTGCGGGGCATTGACCGCTGTCATGACGGGTGTTTCTTATGCCACCAGCGCCGAGATCGCCAGCGAGCTTGGACCGTTCAGCGGCTACAAGCGCAACGCCGACAACATGTTGCGCGTCATCCGCAACCACCGGCGTGCGGCGTACGGCGCGACCGACGGGTACGAGCAGCTGGCAGTCAAGCCGCTGCCCCTTGATCATGCCAATTGCCCTGACAAGTTGTTGTCAGAGCTGGCAAAGACGGCTTGGGACGAAGCACTTTCGCTGGGGCAGCTTCACGGTTATCGCAACGCGCAAGCTACGGTGATCGCGCCCACGGGCACAATCGGGCTGGTGATGGATTGTGACACTACAGGCATCGAGCCGGATTTTGCGCTGGTGAAGTTCAAAAAGCTGGCAGGTGGCGGATATTTCAAGATCATCAACCAGTCGGTGCCGGCAGCCCTTGAAAAGCTGGGCTACCGCTCAAGCGAGGTCGAAGAGATCGTCAGCTATGCCGTGGGTCACGGCAGCATCGGCAATGCACCGGGCATCAACCACACCGCGCTGATCGGGCACGGTTTTGGTCCGGCCGAGATCGCCAAGGTCGAAGCCGCCCTGCCAAGCGCGTTCGACATCCGTTTTGTGTTCAACCAGTGGAGCCTTGGCCTTGAGTTTTGCACAGATGTGCTGGGCATTCCGGTTGATACCCTTTCGGATCCGTCTTTCGACATGCTGCGCCATCTGGGTTTTACCAAGGCACAGATCGACGCGGCCAACGACCACGTTTGCGGCACGATGACCCTTGAGGGGGCGCCGTTCCTGCAAGAACACCATTACAGCGTGTTCGATTGTGCCAACCCGTGTGGCAAAAAAGGCAAGCGTTTCCTGAATGTCGAAAGCCACATCTATATGATGGCTGCGGCGCAGTCGTTCATCTCGGGTGCGATCTCGAAGACGATCAACATGCCCAATGATGCCACGATCGAAGATTGCCAGAAGGCCTATGAGTTGAGCTGGTCGCTGGGCACCAAGGCGAACGCGCTTTATCGTGACGGCTCCAAGCTGTCCCAACCGCTGGCGGCCTCGCTGGTAGAGGATGACGATGATGCCGCAGAGATCCTCGAGACAGGATCCACGCATGAAAAAGCCATCGTTCTTGCCGAAAAGATCATTGAAAAAGTGATCATCAAAGAGGTGATGAAAAGCCACCGCGAGAAAATGCCCCAGCGGCGCAAGGGCTATACCCAAAAGGCGAATGTCGGTGGTCACAAGGTCTATCTGCGCACCGGTGAATACGAAGGCGGCAAGCTGGGCGAGATATTTATCGACATGCACAAAGAGGGTGCCGGCTTTCGGGCGATGATGAACAACTTTGCCATCGCGGTGTCGGTGGGCCTGCAATACGGGGTGCCGCTCGAAGAGTTCGTCGATGCGTTTACCTTCACCAAATTCGAGCCTGCGGGCATGGTTCAAGGCAACGATTCGATCAAGAACGCGACCTCGATCCTTGACTATATCTTCCGCGAGCTTGCTGTGTCGTATCTTGACCGGACCGATCTTGCCCATGTGAAACCCGAGGGTCACGCGTTTGACGATCTGGGGCAGGGTGAGCAACAGGGCGTGAGCAACGTCAAATCGGTGTCCGAGGTGGCAGCGTCAAAATCGCTCGAGGTGCTCAAGCAGATCAGCTCCAGCGGGTATCTGCGCAAGCGCCTGCCGCAATCTCTGGTCGTGTTGCAAGGCGGGATGCAGGGGGCCGTGGCCTTTGACACTTCATTGGATGCGGCGACGATGATCAACACATTGAGCGCGCCGGCGACGTCCGGTGCGGCGGTTTCCACCGGCATGGATGCGCGGGTCAAGGCCAAGATGCAGGGTTACGAAGGCGAGGCGTGTGGCGAGTGCGGCAACTATACGCTGGTGCGGAACGGCACCTGCATGAAGTGCAACACCTGCGGTGGCACGTCGGGATGTAGCTGACCCAAGCGCGGGAAACGCATCTGAAACAGGGATCCGGGGCGGGTGCGCTCGCTTCGGGCCACAGCCAAAAGCCTGACAAGCGGTAAAAGATCGAACCCGAAACGGGAAACTAACGGGGTCCCTTCGGGGGCCCCTTTTTCGTGCAACGTGTAGGGGCCTGAAACTTGACGCCGGTGTTGGCGCAAACCTGACCTTAGGTATCCTGCGCGGCACGGCTTTTTGTGGGGGAGTTAGTGCGTTTTCGCACCAATCGATGCTGTCAGCAAAGAGGGTCCTTTGATCGATCCGAGCCCGTCCATGCAATTTTTAGTCTTGAATGCGGCAAAACACCGCGTCTCTTCGATCAAGGCGGCTTAACGGTGTCATTCTGCTGTTTGCATGCCCAAACGTCGTAGCACGGTTCGTTCGACTACAACGACGAGCTGATAGAGGACGACTGACAAGAGGACCGAGACAAAAGCAACGGTCCAGATCATACCAAAGTCGAGGTAGCCGCGCGATTGGTTCAACAGATTTCCAAGCCCCCGACCGGTCGCCAGCCACTCAGCGATCATCACACCGAGCAATGCGCGCGGGACTGTAAGGCGCGTCGCCGCAAACAGATACGGAAGGGACGCAGGGATCGTCACCATCCGCATTTCCTGCCAAGCAGAAGCGCCATAGGCGCGCGGCAAATCCTGTGCGCTGCGCGGAACCAATGCGATCCCTTGTGCCAATGTGACAAAGGCGGGAAAGAACGTCACAGAGATCGTCACCCATAACGTCAAAGAGGTGCCGCGCCCGAACATCAACACCAGAAGCGGAGTGAGAGCCACCAGAGGCATCGTTTGCGTGACAAGCGCCACCGGCATAAATGCGCGAATGGCGTTCGGGAAAAGGCGTGTCGAAATTGCCAGCAGAAATGCAAAGCCGATGCCTGCCGCCATGCCGGCAAACGTGATGGGGAGTGTCTCGGACAATGCCTGCAAGAGCTTTTCTTGTGCAGCGGGGGCAGTTTTTGCGAAAAACAGATAATCGATCACCCCAAAGGGCGTCTTTGCGATCATTGCAGGCACGCCGGTTAGCACGATGAAGCCCCACCAGAGAAGGAAAGGGAGAGAGACAGCGCCTAACAGCATCATCGCACGCTGCGGCATGGATGCAGATACCGCGCCGCCGATGGGACTGGCGGTATTCAAAGTCACAGCACGCGTCGCCCCAAGCAAGCGCCGAGACATCAACGAAAAGACCAAATAGCCCAATCCTGCAATTGCAGTTGCGATCAGGCCGATACCCCAAAGCCTGTCGGGCTCTCCTCGACCAAGCGATCCAAGCAGATAAGTGCCAAGGCCCCAGCGCCCGCCACCGCCAAACTCGGCCAGAATGGCGCCCAGCACCGCGTTGGGGGCCGCAATCTGAAAGCCGGTAATGATGGTGGGCAACGCGCTGCGCAATTGAACCAGCCAAAGGACACGCCAGCGGCCACCGCCATAGGCCTTGACGAGATCACTTGCCCTGCTGTCCGACTGGCTTATGCCGATGACCGTGGCTGTCATGGTCACGAAGTAGACCGCCAAAGCGGCGAGGACGATGCGCGGTGCCATGCCGGACAATGTCAGCACAAGGATCGGAGCAATCGCGATGGGCGGCAATGCAAAAACAGCAATATTGACGCCGCGAAAGAGGCGCAACAGCGTCGGCGACATCGCGAAAGCCACCCCCGCAATCAGCGCAATCACATTGCCTATCAGAAAACCCATGCCCGAGGCATAAAGCGTCGCCCAGATGTGGCGCGGATAATCTGCACGGTCTTCCCACAGGCGGATCAGGATTTCGCTGAACCCCGGCAAGGCGCCACTGGCGACCAGATCCAGGCGGCCCGCGATTTCCCAGATCAGAAGCAAGATCGCGATATTGCGCAGGCCTGTTGGCACTCTAGCCATGCAGCACCGAAGCGATACGATCTGTCAAAGCATGGAACGCCGGATCTGAGAACAAGTCTGGATGACGGGGGCGCGCAAAAGGCACATCGATAATTTCCACAATCCGACCGGGGTTTGCGTGCATCACGGCAACGCGGTCAGCCAGAAAAATGGCCTCGTCAATCCCGTGCGTGACCAAAAGCGCCGTCGCGCCGGTTTTCTGCCAGATACGCTGCAATTCGACGTTCATCTGACGGCGTAAAATCTGGTCCAATGCGCCAAACGGTTCGTCCATAAACAAGACCGAGGGTTCGGTGACCAGCGCGCGGGCAATCGCCACACGCTGGCGCATACCGCCTGACAGCTCTGCGGGGAGGGAGTTCTCGAACCCCTTTAACCCGACAAGCTCGATCATCGCCTGCACGCGGGGAGCGTGCGCTTTGCGGTTGAGGCCAATGACTTCGAGCGGTACCTCGATGTTGCGACGGACACTGCGCCATGGAAGCAATGCCGAGTCTTGAAACGCAACGCCCGTCTTGCCGGATCTGGCCGCAACCATTGGCGCTTCACCGTTGATCAACACCTCGCCGGCATCCGCTGTCTCAAGCCCCAAAGCGATGCGCAGTGCTGTGGACTTGCCGCAACCCGAGGGACCGATCACAGCCGTGAAGGACGCAGGCGGACAGTAAAGCGCCACATCGTGCAGCGCTTCAACCGTCTTTCCGCGTCCTTCAAAGGTCTTGTAGACCCCGGAAAGGGAAATCCCGTCCGGGTTGGACATCAGATTTCTTCTAGCAATGTCGTGTCGAACATATCGCGCGACCCGTTGATGCCGACTTGGGCCAATGCGCTGAGATTGGCGTCGATGCCTTCTTCGGTCATCGCAAAAATGCCCGCCGGGTTTTCCATAAGCGGCTTTTGCGCTTCGTTGAAGAAGACTTCATTGTCGATCGACCTGCCGGTGCCTGCGAAATGGGTATCTGCCCACTTTGCCGGCCAAAGGGCTGTATCGACATTGTTCTCGATCCAGCCTTTGCGACTTGCACGCAGCCATGAAACCAGTTCGGCGCGTTTGGTTTTCAAGGTTTCTTCCGTCACAACAACGGTGTCGTTGTAGGTCGTATAGCCGAAATCATAGAGAAGGAAGGATGTCGCCTCGACCCCTTGCAGGCTGATTGTATAAGGTACATTCGTTGTAAAATCGAGGCTGGCATCAATTTCACCTTTGATCAGCGGTGTCGGATCATAAGCATATGGTACGATATTGACGTCGCCGGGATCAATGTCGTTCAGTTTCAGCATCGCCTCGACAGAGATCACGTTGACCGGTGGCACGGCAAGGGTTTTGCCGACAAGATCAGCGGGTGAGTTGATGCCGCTGCCCACCAGTGACACGATCCCGATCGGGTTCTTTTGGTATTGTGCACCGATAATCTTAAAGGGGGCGCCCTGATCAACGATCGCCTTGAGTGTTGTGTCGGGTGTGGTGAGCGCCAGATCAGCCCGGCCAGCAATGATCGTGCTTTCGGGGATCACGTCGGGTCCGCCGGACAGATAGGTTAGATCCAGCCCTTCGTCGGTATAATAGCCCTTGTCCATCGCCAGAAAGTAACCGGCAAATTCGGCGTCGTTGATCCAAGCGGCCTGCATGATCAGTGGCGTCGCAGCCATTGCCCGCATGGGAAGGGATGATGCAGCAGCAGCGGCACCGGCAGTGCCCAGAAAATGGCGGCGGTTCAGTCTTAAAGTCATGTCATTGATCTCCTGTTGGATGGGGTCAGGCTAGGCCTTGGATGCGCTGCAATTCCTGCAACGGTGGTGTTTGCGCAATTTGTTTGGGGTCGAGCAGCGGCCATTTCACGCCACTTGGGCGTTTGGCGCGGCGTTCAACTGTGTACATCTGTGTAGGGGTCGCAATTTTATCGACCAAGATGTCAGTTTCGGATGGCTGCAACTGATCTTCCACGAGCTGCACGTCATGGACAACGGCCATCACGGGTGTTGTCTCATCGACAAGGCCAAGGTCCGTAAACATGCCCCATTCCAGATCAAAGAATCCATGGCCTTTGCCAAACCGGACACCGTTCCTTGAAACAGCAGAGGCCCCCGTGACCATCAGGTCAAACCGGCCGCGCCTTGCGATTTCTTCCAATGTGATTGGCGTGCCGAAATGCTCCATACCGTCAAGCCATGACGCATAAAGTGCTGCACCTTCGGGAACATTTTCCGGTTCAAGCAAAACAAAGCCGCGATAGATCCCATACGTGGACATGACGAACGGCTTGCCATCTTCGATCATCCGGCGGCGCAAGTCGGCAAGGCAATTGTCCGGCGTGATAAACGCAAACGAAGAGCCTGCGTAAGCCTCCTGGGCAACCACGTGGTCGGTTGCCTTTTCCGACCCTTCAAAGTCCGGGATTACTTCAGCGAAATTCAGATGAAACCGCGTGTCCGGCTTTGCAACATCATGCAGTTTTGTCCAAATCCGTTCTCGGACAACCTTTGAAGTAGACATTGCGATTCCTTTACGTTTCACTGTTTCACAGTAGTGAAACTTTTGTTTCATAGGTCAACTTGAATCTGGACGCGACACGGGATATTCCTTTTTTATGGCTTCAAGACTCATCCTTCGCATCCATGAAAAGCACGCGCGCCTGACAAGCAGCGAGCAAAAAATCTCCAAGGTACTGCTTGAAAATCAGGGACTTATAGAAACCCATACTGCGACTGAACTTGCAAATATGGCAGGGGTGTCCAAAGCGACGACTGCCCGTTTTTTCCGCAGTTTGGGATATGTTGATTTTGAAGAAGTCCGTCTGCAGGCGCGCGAAGAACGCGACCAAACCCAGCCCTATTCCCAAAAGGAACAGGCACCTGACCAAATCGTTTTGGGCCGTTCGATTGGTGACCATCTTGAGTTGGAGCTGCGCAATTTGACCCGGACCTTCGAGGAACTGCGCTCGGATCGTTTGCCAGAGGTTGCCGGGATCCTGTCAACAGCGCCGCGCGTGTGGTTTTTGGGGTTTGGCGCTGAAGACGGTGTCGCACGCATTGGTAAAACGCTGTTTTCGCGATTGCGTCACGATGTCCATTATCTTGATGGGGCCGGGCAAGATTGGGCCAGCGATTTGGCAATGATGGGCCCGCGTGATGCGCTTGTCCTTGTCACCTTGGAAACACGTCCAAAGCTGTTGCGCTCTCTTTTGGCCTATGCACGCACATCACGGCTTCGGATCATCACAATCACCGATCATCGCTATCAGGCGCAGGCAGAGCGGTTTTCTGAAACGGTGTTGCCGTGCCATGTTGCAAGTTATGGCATGCTCAATACCCATGCGACTGTCGTGTCCATGTTACGGCTGCTTGCGATAGCATATGTCGGAAAGAACGCTGTTGCCGTGAAACAACGTGCCGATACGCTTGATGCAATTGTCGAAGAACTTGATCTGCTGGAGTGAGCCGGCTGTTTTGTCCGATAGGCTCATAGAGCCATAATCGAACATCTGGTGTTGCGGCAACCCGCTCGAACGGTGGCTGTGGGCCGTGAAGGGCGACGATGCCGGGGTACGATCGACCGGCAGCGAAGCCATTGGCGTGAGAAAAGCAACTTTTCATTCAAGCAGCCACTGGTGCTTTTATGTTTGTGTCCACGCCGTTGCTACCGCGTCACAATCCTTGGTCATGTTGTTCGTGACTGCCCCCCTGAGACAGGTCACAAAAGGCCTGCCAAAGTCGTCGTCCTGCGGGGCCGAGTGGGCGAGAGCGTTTTCGCAGCGCAAAAATATCAATCTCGCGCGCGTCGACGCCTTCGATCTCCAATCGGCTGAGAACACCATCGTCAAGTTCCCGCTGGACAAGGTGAAGCGGAACGAAGCCCCATCCCAGACCTTCGATGATCAGCTGCTTTTTCATGGCGGAATTGGCCACAAACAGCGGTCGGTCCTCGCTCGATATGGCCAGATTATTGCCACGTTCTTGCTGAGTTGTGTCCTGCACTACAATCTGGACGGCTTTGGCCAAATGCGTTTTTGTCAAAGGCTGGTGTGGTGTTGCAAAAGGCACGCTGTCGGGGGCGCCGACCGCAACAAGCTTGGTGGTGGCAATGCGTTTGCTTTCAAAGTCGTGTCTGCCATCCAGAAGGGAGCCAACCGCGAAATCAACGGTCTCATCTGCCAGCTTCTCAAACGCGCCCCCCATGATGTCCGATCTAAGATGAAAGCGGGTGTGGGGGAATTCGTCTGTCAAACTTCCAAGAACATTGCCTAATGGCGCAATTGGGGCCAGTCCCTCGAGGCTGATCCTGATTTCCGGCTCATTTCCGCCTGACAGGTATAATGCATCCGCTTTTAACCGTGCGGTTTGCTCAAGAATAGAGACCATTTGCGCCGCGAGCGCGTGCCCTTGGGCATTGAGTGTCAACCGGTAGCCTTCGCGACTAAAGAGCGTGACATTCAAGTCCTCTTCCAGCTTGGCGATGGCGTTGCTGATCGCGGGCTGGGTTTTGGACAAGACTTTCGAGGCGGCATTCACCCCACCTTGTTCCACGACGGCCATGAATATTCTGATCTGTTCAAGCGTCACGTCGGTTTCCTCACGACTTAATAAGATTGAGTTAGGAAGTTAGGCCACAAAACACAATTATCAATTATAAAAGTAGATGAATATTTACTGCGGTGCGACAAGCTCCAACTGGCATTGGATGTGATTCAATGTCACGGCAGCGCGCAACAAATGGCGACACGGTGGCAATTTTTAATACTCATGACACGGCATTTGTGCTGAATAGCCATCAGGTTGGCGCCAGCACATGGGCGGTTACGATGCCGCTCGAGACTTTGTCGCGCCACGTGATTGCGCTTGCTGCATTGGCGCAAGGGGCCAACATTCCGGTTGTCCTGACATTAAGCTAGTGGGCGAATTTCAGGGTCCGATGATGCCGGAATTCGAGAACGTGCTTCCCAAAGCCTACGCCGCGCGCATTCAGCGTCGGGGCATCGTGAACGCGGGGGGCAATCTGGCATCTGCAGCGGCATACCGGCACACATAGCACCCGAATTTCGTAGTGGCAGGGGTGAGACACAGGTCTGCGGTGCGGCGACGGCCATCAGCCCCTTGGACGCAGGCATCGCCGACGAAACCGTTGCCGACGCCTGCGGATTGCCCCAACAGATGGCCGAAGAAACCGCATGACGCAGAATGGAACAGGCGGGCGTTGGATTGACAAGCGTCAACGCAATACCGGTCGAGCTTGTAAAGCACCGGTCCACGCCCGTTCGATATTGGCGGCCCGAAACAAATGCAGCTACCTTCGAATTCTGTGCCGGTTTTGATGGAGTTGTTCACTACGCTCGACACGAGTTTCATGGTGTCGTTTGCGATGGTGGTCATCAATACGGGCCTTAATGCTTCGGACGCCAACATACCGATGGACGTTCCTGAAAAGCACACGGGTTATACACTCTGCGTTTGAGGTCACTAACCTTGGCGCGGTGCAAGGGCATCTTGCCGATTTCAGGAGGGCATATAACGGTTCCCGCAGGAGCCAGCTTCGTCTTTGTCAGGGACCCTGACAACACCGTGATCGAGCGGCGCAGTCCCAGCGTGTCATAAGGCCATCGTCCCGGAAAAAACGAGAATTGGTGTCAAGCCAATCCAAAAAAACGAGAGAAGCATTGATGCAACCGAAGACAAATCAATCTAACGAAGGCCATTGATCGTCCCTTTTTTACCGCTCCGGTGCCTGCGTGCTGACCCTCCACATCTTGTTCTATCGGAAAAGCTTGGACAATAATCTGCGATGGGTTGAACGCGACGATCCTGACCTTTTTAAAGATCAACCCAAGCGGGGCTATGCCAGATTTCCGTTCGGTTGATGGTCGGGGGCTGACGCAAGCCTCTGCTATCGTAAAATATATCTCTCCAGGCGAGGGGCGCGGTAATCTGCTTGGTGAAGATGACCCGCTTTTGCGCGATCAGGTGGCGATGCGGCTGGTCCATTGTTTCAGGGGACTTCGATCCTGCATTCTGGCTCACTTTGTGCCACTGATGTGTATTTCAGGATGGCACAAGCAGACGTATCCAACGGTCAAGGAAGCCGGTATTCAACTTGCTCGGGGCGGGCTGTCAAAGATTGACACACGCCTTGAGGGGCGCACAATGGTGGTCGAGCCCTCAAAAACAGCGGTAGATTCCTCTTCGGTGCCGGTGCTCCGCCGGACCAATTACATCGTGGTTGTCGAGTTCGCGGGCTTTACCAATGTTGCAAACGATCGTGGCGGGCTTACAATGGATAACGGGGTTTTTGCTGCAATGCATGGTCAGGGGACAACCCCATGCCCGTCGCTCCGGCCCGTCATTATCGCAAGACCTATTCCGCTGTTGCTCTGGGCAACCTTGCAGAGGCTTTCGAAATCCCCGTCGAACATAGGGCGGAAATGGCGCAGCATCTGGAAGATGCCGCTGCCATTTTTCCCTGATCTTCGCGCGTTTGGTCAACGGCATGACCCAAGCCCTCACAGACGACCCTTACCGCGCTGGTAGAAAACCGGAAGCCGCACAGGCGAAGCATCGGTTTTCTGAAGTGCAAGAGGAACTGAGGGCGGAGAACGGACCTATTGCGCACAAGTACCCCTCACGAGCGGCTTGAAGTAAGCCGACGCTCAGGGTGGAGGTTTATTTTACGGACACGTACCTGCCGCGAAGGTCGGCAGTGAACCCGTATCGAGCAACGCTGCATCGGGTATAAACGTCGGCTTTATGATGTCGAACTTAGGGAAACGATTTAGGGCCAACATTTCTGTGTTTAAGGAATTTCAAAAACTCCTGAACTTTTTGTGTGCGATGTAGATCCACATGGGTCACGATCCAGATATCGGCCGACCAAGTGTTCCGAGGCGCAAAGACTTCGATGAAACCCTGCGTATCGTGTTCGGCCATAAACCCCAACCCAACACCCGTTGACACGGCAGAGTTGATAACATTCTGGTCTGACGTCTTTAGTGCGATCTGGCTTTGCTCGACGTGCTCTTTCATCCACTGCGAATAGGGAAGACGTGACTGCCCGTCGATCGCACCGACAAAGTGATGGGCAGTCAGGTTATTCGGGTTTGGCATGCCAAAACGGTCGATATAAGAGTGTGTGGCATACAGGCCAAAGCAAATTTTGCGAAACGGCAGTGCGACATAGTCCGGCTCTTTGGGGCGCGCTCCTGCGCGAATTGCGACATGAGCCTCGCCGTATTCCAGACGGGCGAGGGCTTCGTCTGCACTATAAACCAGATCTATCTCAGGGTGCGTTGCTCTGAATTTCTGGATGGCTGGCATGATCATGGGTGCCAGACCAGAAAGCGACGTGATGAGCAAAGATCCGGACAATTGACCAGCCTGCGCCTGACCACGACCAGCAAGATCGGAAAACATCTCATCGGCGCGATGTGCCACATCCAAAAGATCGTGCCCCGTTTCTGTTAACGTGTAGCCGCGGGCATGGCGTTGAAACAGCTTTGCCCCCAATGCCTGCTCGACGATGTCCACGTGCCGGTTCACCGTTGCTCGGTGGACGCCAAGGTCTTGCGCCGCAGCACTCACGGTTCCGAGTTTGGCCAGTCGGTAAGCGGTGCGAAGTTCAAGCCAGTGATCCATGGTCCAAGGGTACTTCATTTCTTGTGTCGCTTCAACGCGCATAACCTGCGCAGTTCGCACCATTATGTGCAACTTGGTACCGTGTTATCTCACCTCCAAACACTGAACGCGAAATTGGAAGTACTCTGAAAATGAAAATTCTTGCCCTTGCTGCCACCATCAGTCGAGGCTCTATCAATCAGGTTTTTGTTAGCTATGCGGCGAAGCTGCTCCAACAAGACATCACACCAACGGCTGAGGTCACTTTCGTTGATTTGAATGACTATGAGATGCCGATCTATTCTATCGACCGAGAGAGAGAGACCGGCATTCCCGGTCCGGCGCAGGATCTGTTCACAAAAATTGGCGCTGTTGATGGGGTACTGATTTCTTTTGCCGAACATAACGGGTCCACGACCGCCGCTTGGAAGAACGTTTTTGACTGGATGAGCCGGATCGAGATGAAAGTTTTTCAAGGCAAGCCGATGGTTATGCTCGCAGCATCGCCCGGAGGGCGCGCAGGTGCCGGCGTTCTAGGGGGGCAGCAAACGATCCTTCCGCATTTCGGAGCCGAAATTGTGGCCACGCTTGGAATTGGTTCGTGGGGCAAAGCTTGGGACGCTGACACACAAACGTTGACCCGCCCTGAAGATGTAACAGCCCTTGGTCACGCTCTTTCGGCATTGTCGCCAAACGCAGTAGAAAAGAAATAGGGCTATGCAGTCGAACACAATCTTGAAAATAGTCGCTGTTCTTTGGGTCGTCTGGGGGCTTGTTCATATTCTTGCCGGTGTCATGACCATGTCGCAAGATACGGTCGGAGCCATCGCAGGGATTGCAGACGCGGTTGATCGGGACATGTTGGCGGGATCCTATCACGACGCAGTTGGCGCTGTTATAAATCAACATGGGTTCAAACTGCTTTGGATTGGCTTGACGACGACGATCTGCGCCGCTTTTATTTGGCGCGGCAATCATACAGCAATGTTCATTGCGGGCCTTACGGGCGGGTTGGCTGACGTTGGCTACTTCTTGTTTCTGGACCTCGGTGGTTTCGTCCATTTCGTGCCGGGAACAATCATGACCCTGATCTCGGTTACTGCAATCTTGCTTGGTCTTTTGGTTTACGCCCGATTGAAGCGGTCCGGCAAATTCGAACAGCGAGCCTAGATGTATCCAACCCGAACGAATGGTCACGAGAGTGACAAAGTGACGGAATTTATCAGACTGGTTTAAAGCTGCTGCGGCGACCGAACGCCGCCCGCTGACCCCCGTGAGGAGTGTGTTCTGTCAGGTGACCGTTCGTTGGCAGGCCATAAGGCCCGGCCCGCCGACGGCGACCAAAAGGAGCGGAAATGTTGCAGGCAACGGCACCGCAGTTGTCGTGATTAGCGCCATCGTAAAGAATTGATCCCAACCTTGCGTACAACATCCGGCATTGGTCGTGCCTCTTTTGGCGTCCCAAAAATGCAGACAAGCCCGACCGGCTAACCCATTGTTGACAGGATACTCTTCCGTACTGCCGGCAAGGAGGCTGAACGTAGCATGGACAGGGGCAATGAGGATTGCAGTCTGCTGATGCAGGCAAAGGCGGTTAAAGGTTGACGTTAGCAGTTCAAGCAGTGTGTTGCCTGCGGTCGGTCCGGACGCGTCAGGCAGGTATAGCGCCCCTTGTCACACGGATTGCGGCCTCTGACCCGAGCGTGTCATTGCCATTTCTATAGGTTGCGGAACTTGAGTGTGCCGTTCCAGTGTTCTGAGCGAGGGTCACGGTCGAAGCGAGCACCTGCTTCGGCGGTTTTCGTCCGGCTGTGCCACTTTTGCGTTGAGCCGCGCAGGCAGGTCTGATCCAGATCAAGGCGTGCTGTCTCCCGAAGGGGTATCAAGTGGCCAGATCGGGCCAAGCCTGTTGCGCCCTGCGCGGCGGGCAAGGCCCGCACCTTCGGGTCTGAAAAGGGCAAGCCTGTGACAGTACAAAACCGTTCTGTGGATCAGTCTCAGTTTGTTGGAACTGTCCACGCCGTGCGCGGCGCGGTTGTCGAGGTTCGCTACCCTGCTGCGCTGCTTCCCGCGATAAACGCCGCGTTGAGTGTGGCATGGGACCGACCCGGCCGGCTTGATCTGGAGGTCCACAGTCATCTGGACCGCACCACAGTTCAGGCCGTAGCCTTTCAGGCGACAGCGGGCCTTGCGCGGGGCACGCCGGTGCAAACACGCGCCGAAGAGGGCCTGAGCGTGCCGGTGGGGGAGGCCACGCTGGGGCGGCTGATGGATGTGGTGGGCACCCCGAAAGACAACGGTGCTCCGTTCGGGGCGGATGTTCCGCGACGCCCCATTCATGCCCGCCCGCCCTTGTTGCGCGATCAATCCACTGCCACGGAAATGTTCGAGACCGGCATCAAGGTTATCGACCTGTTGACCCCGATGGCGCAGGGCGGGAAGGCCGCGATGTTTGGTGGCGCGGGCGTTGGCAAGACGGTACTGGTCATGGAGTTGATCCGCGCCATGGTTGAGAAATACAGCGGTATTTCGGTTTTTGCCGGCATCGGAGAACGCTCCCGCGAGGGGCATGAATTGTTGACCGAAATGCAGGGGTCGGGTGTGCTTGACCGCACGGTTCTGGTTTACGGCCAGATGAACGAGCCCCCTGGCGCACGGTGGCGGGTGGCGATGACGGCCCTGACCGTGTCAGAGTATTTTCGCGATCATGACAAGCGCAACGTTCTGTTGTTAATGGATAATGTCTTCCGGTTTGTGCAGGCAGGGGCCGAAGTCTCTAGCCTGTTGGGGCGGATGCCGTCGCGGGTTGGCTATCAACCGACACTGGCCAGTGAGGTGGCGGGCCTGCAAGAGCGTATTGCCTCTGTCGAGGGGGCGGCGATCACGGCAATTCAGGCGGTTTATGTACCGGCGGATGATTTTACCGACCCTGCCGTGACCACGATTTCGGGGCATATGGATTGCGTCGTGGTCTTGTCACGCGCGCAAGCCTCGGAGGGTTTCTATCCGGCGATCGACCCGCTGGCGTCTTCGTCGATGTTGCTGGACCCGCTGATCGTCGGACAGGCGCATTACCGGATAGCCGAGGATGTCCGGCAGGCGCTTGCAAGGTTCCGGGATCTGGCCGACATCATTTCGTTGCTGGGAACCGGGGAGCTGGGCGCGGCAGACCGTTTGGTGGTCAAACGGGCGCGCCGATTGCAACGGTTTCTCACGCAGCCCTTCATGGTCACAGAACCCTTCACCGGCATGCCCGGCACCAGCGTCGCATTGGCCGACACGCTGGCCGGATGCCGCGCCATTCTGGACGGCGAAGCTGATGATTGGGCCGAAAGCGCGCTTTACATGGTTGGCACATTCGAGCAGGCGCGGCGCAAAAACGAGGAATTGCGCGGCTCTTCTGCCCAAGGAGAGGCCGCGCCATGAAGTTACGCATTCTGACCCCGCTGGCGATCGTTGTGGACACACCGGTCGACGGGCTGCGCGCACAAGATGCAAGTGGCGCGTTTGGAATTCTGCCCGGGCATGTGCCCTTTGTGACGGCGGTAAGTGTTTCGATCGTCAGTTGGCACACCGCCGGAGCAGAGACGTTTTGCGCGGTGCGCGGCGGTGTTCTGACGGTCATGGACGGCCAGCATGTTGACATCGCCAGCCGGGAGGCTGTGATGTCGCGCGACCTTGCCACGCTTGATGCGCAGGTTCTGACGCGGTTTCGCCAGGACGAGGAACAAGAGCGTGTCGAGCACGTGGAGGCGATGCGCCTTCAGATGAGCGCGATCCGGCAGATGATCAACCGGCTTCATGCAACCAGAGGCGCGGAGTCATTCCGATGACCCCCGAGCCCCCCCGCGAAGATCCGCTGGTCCATGAAATCCGGCGTCACCAGAAACGACGGGCGCGGTGGCTGCGCGAGGGAGAGATGTCAGTGGGGCGCAGGCTGGCCCAGATCGGCGTGCTGGGGTGGATATTCGTGGCGCCGACTTTGGTTGGTATGTTTCTGGGGCGTGCGCTGGATGCACATTTCGAGACGGGTATTTTCTGGACAGCGCCGTGTCTGGTTTTGGGGCTGTGCGTCGGGGGCTGGACGGGATGGAGGTGGATGAATGCAGGTGATTGACGCAGAAACGGTAGTCTTTCTCGGGTCTTTGGGGGTGTGTTTTGCCGCCGGACTTGTGTTGGGGGTCGGTTACTTTTACGCGCTGCGGCGCAGTGTTGCGGTCTTTTTGGGCGAAGGCCGCCTGCAGTTCGGGCTCGGGCTTTTGGTGGGGCGTGCCGGTTTTATGGCCGCCGGTCTTGGCCTTGCTGTCTGGACAGGGGGGGGTGCGCTTTTGGCGGCCCTGACAGGTGTGCTGGTGGCCAGAACGCTGATGCTGCGCCGTGTCGGGGTGCCGGAATGATGACCTCTCCGCTGGACTCTGTTGTCTATTTTTATCTGGGGCCGGTTCCGATCACGCAGGCGGTTGTGACGACATGGGGAATTATGGTGGTGCTTGTCATGGCCGCCGCCGCAGCGACCCGAAGGCTCGCGTTGCGCCCCGGCAGGTTGCAAAGTGCGCTGGAGTTGTTCGTCAGCACGCTCGATACGCAGATCAGGGAAACGACCGCGGCCGAACCCGCCTGCTACCGCAGTTTTATCGGCACGCTGTTTGTGTTCATCCTTGTGGCCAACTGGTCGTCCCTGATCCCCGGCGTCACGCCGCCAACCGCCCAGCTTGAAACAGACGCGGCGCTTGCGGTGCTGGTGTTTTTTTCGGTGATCTGGTTCGGGGTGCGCAATGCCGGTGTGGGGGGGTATCTGCGATCATTTGCAGCGCCCAATCCGGTGATGATCCCGTTGAACATGTTGTCGAGCCTGACGCGTGTGTTCTCGATGTTTGTGCGGCTGTTCGGGAATGTGATGAGCGGGGTTTTTGTCATTGCGATTGTCGCGTCGCTGGCGGGGCTGCTTGTGCCGATCCCGTTGATGGCGCTCGATCTGCTGACGGGTCTTGTTCAGGCCTATATTTTTGCGGTGCTGGCGATGGTTTTTATCACCTCGACAATCGAAAGTGCAACGCCCGCGCCGCCTGTTTCCAGTGAAAAACAAAAGGACATCTGATGGATTACCTTGGTCTTGCCAGTATTATCTGCGCCGCTTTTGTGGTGGCTTTCGGAGCGATCGGACCTGCGATTGCCGAAGGGCGCGCGGTGGCGGCGGCGATGGATGCCATTGCCCGACAGCCCGAAGCGGTGAACGGCATCTCGCGGACGTTGTTCGTGGGGCTTGCCATGATCGAGACGACGGCGATCTATTGCCTTGTGATCGCGCTCCTTTTGTTGTTCGCCAACCCGCTGCTGGGCTAGGGGCATGACGATCGACTTCTGGGGGCTCGGGTTGCAGGCGGCCAACGTTCTGATCCTTGTGTGGCTTTTGGCCCACGTCTTCTGGGCTCCGCTGAGCCGGGCGATTGCGGCGCGCCAAGCGGCACAGATCGCGCTCCTTGAGACGGCACAGGCCACACGGGACGCCGCCGATACAGCCCTGGCCGAGGTCGAAAAGGCCCGCAAGCAAGTCGCGCTTGAGCGTGAGAGCATTTTGTCACAGGCCGCAAAAGAAGCCGAAGTCGCCCGCGCCGCCACACTTGCACACGCCCGCGACCTTGCCCGTACGCAGCGCGACGCAGCCGCCCGCGCCCTTGCGCGAAACGCCGAAACTGCCACAAAAGACCTGCATGCGCAGGCCGCAGAGCTGTCGGTCGAGATCGCGGCAAAGTTGGTCGGGCGCTTTGATCCGCAGGTGTTGAACGAGGTGTTCCTGACGCGTTTGACCAAGAGCATCGCGCAGTTGACGGTCGAAAACCGCACGGCGCTGTTCAACGAAAGGATTGACCTTGTGAGTGCCTGTGATCTGACCGATCAGGCACGCACGAAAATAACTGCGGAGCTGGCGCAGGCCTTTGATATCGCGCCTGATCTGAACTTTGTCACCGATAGCGACCTGATTGCCGGCCTTGAGATGCAGACCCCGCATTTTGCCCTGCGCAACAGTTGGCACGCTGATCTGGCGACCATTCTGGGGGATTTGAAGCATGACGTCTGACTGGCTTGCGGCGGCGCGTCGTTCTGTTGGGCAAACTACGCTTGCCCCAAAGCTGGAAAGCCGTGGCAGGGTCGAGGAGGTCGGCGACGGGGTAGCGATGGTCTCGGGGTTGCGCGACGTGCGGCTGGACGAGGTTTTGCGATTTTCGGGGGGGCAGGTGGGGTTTGCCCGCGTGCTTGACCCCGACCTGATCGGGTGTGTTTTGCTGGACAGCGCGACGCAGGTCGACGCGGGCGATGCGGTTTTCGGCACCGGTGAAGTTGTCAATGTACCTGTCGGAGAGGCCTTGTTGGGGCGTGTCGTTGATCCGTTGGGGCGTCCGATAGATGCAGGCGGCCCAATCGCGGCGACCGCCCGTTGGCCGATCGAGCGGCCGGCGCCCGCAATCATCGAGCGTGATCTGGTCACGCAACCGGTCCAGACCGGGTTGGTTGTTCTGGATACCATGTTTCCATTGGGCCGCGGGCAGCGGGAACTGATCGTGGGGGATCATTCGACAGGTAAAACCACCCTTGCCATCGACGCGCTGATCGCACAACGCGGCAGCGACATGATCTGTATCTACGTCGCTGTGGGGCAAAAGACTTCCAGCGTCCGCCGGTCGATCGAGGCGCTCAAACAGGGGGGAAATTTTGCCCGTTGTATCGTGTTGGTGGCCGGCTCGGCGCAGGCGTCCGGCCTGCAATGGATCGCGCCCTATGCGGGAATGACAATGGCCGAATACTTTCGCGATAAAGGCCAGCATGCGCTTGTTGTGATTGATGATCTGTCAAAACACGCCGCCACCCACCGCGAGATTGCCTTGTTGACACGTCAATCTCCGGGGCGCGAAGCCTATCCGGGGGACGTATTTTACTGCCATGCGCGTTTGCTTGAGCGTGCGGCCAAACTCTCGAAGGCGTGTGGCGGTGGCTCGCTGACCGCCTTGCCCATTGCCCAGACAGAGGCGGGCAACCTCTCTGCCTACATTCCGACCAACCTGATCTCTATTACCGACGGGCAGATCGTGCTGGACACGGCGTTGTTCCATCAAGGGCAACGACCGGCGGTGGATGTCGGACTAAGCGTCAGTCGGGTCGGGGGCAAAACACAAAGCCGGCTTTTGCGGGACGCCGCGGGAACCATGCGGCTTGATTATGCGCAGTTTCTGGAACTGGAGGTGTTCACCCGTTTCGGGGGCATGCCCGAGGGGCGTGTGCGCTCGCAACTGGCGCGCGGGGCGCGCATTCGTGCGGCCCTGCGTCAGGCACAGCACGCCCCGTTCCGGCTGTGTGATGAAATCGCACTGATGCTTGCGGTGCAGTCGGGGGCGCTTGACCGGCTTTCGCCGGAGGGGGTCGAGGCGTTTCGCAACGCGTTGCCAGAGGGTCTGGACCGTGACGCGCCAGAGGCGCAACAGCAGATCTCCGAACGCGGGCAGATGGACGCGATGGCGCGGTCGCGTATCACAGCCGCAATTACGCGGCTTGTCGAAACCCTGACCCCGCCCGAGCCTGTGCCATGACCGACCGTTCGTCACAAGTGAGCGCACGGATCGAGGGGATCCAGCAACTGGGCTCGGTCGTAGAGGCCATGAAGGGGATTGCCGCCGCCCGCGCCCGAAACGCCAATGCACAGATCGAGGCCGTGAACAATTATGCGAGGGTCGTGGCCACCGCGATGTCGCAAGTCATGGCACCGGACCCTGATGCAGCACCTGCGGCAGGCAGGGCAAAGACGCGCACCGGGTTGCTGGTCTTTTGCGCAGAGCAAGGGTTTGCAGGCCCCTTCAATGACCATATTCTTGACAGCATAAAAGACGAACCGCCCGACACAAAGTTGTTTGTTGTCGGCACAAGGGGAGTGTCGGCGATCGGGGCGCGTCGGGGGGCGACCCCTCTTTGGAGTGCCGCGATGGTCTCCCATTCTGCCGGAGTTCCGAAATTGGCGGATGCGATTGCCGCGGCTGTGGCGTCCTATCTGGACACGGATCAGATCGACCGGCTCGAGGTGGTGAATGCAACTTGGGATCAAGGGCGGTTTGGTGTCGCGCGTCAGACTTTGTTCCCGATAGATCGCGCCGCGTTCGGACAGCCATCCGCAGACATGCCAATGACGTATCTTCCGGTCGGGGCGGTGCTGGCACAGCTCGGGTTCGACTATTTGCACGCAATGATCTGCAAAGCCGCCCTGCATGCTTTTGCCGCCGAGAACGAGGCACGCATGACGGCCATGTCGTTTGCCGGCAGCCAGATCACCCGTGAATTGCAAACCTATCAGGCGATCCTGCGCAGGGTCCGTCAAGAAGCGATAACAGCCGAGATTATCGAACTCGGGACGGGGGTGGCGTTGACCTTGCGGTCGCGGGCCAAGGGGCTTGGCCCAAGGGATTGACCCCTTTTTCCGGGGGCGGTCATGGCAAAAGGGTGGTGCCGCAGGCCTGTTGTGCAACACATCCCGAGGGTGCGTTCGGGACGCGCAGTGCGGGGTATTGATTTGGCTCAAGACGCACAGGGGCGTCACCCTGTTAGGGTGGTCAGGGACTGGCGGCGCGTTTTCAGACGCGTCCGTTGTGACATGTCAAAGGGCTGAGGAAGGGGATCAGAATGGCAAATCATGTGGCACCACCAAATTCGCCCGAGCAAGCCCCCTTGTCGAGGCTGCTCTTTCCGTTGATGACGGGGCTGGTTTTTTTCGTCTTGTTCACTTCGGTGATGACGGATGCCCCGTCAGGCACGCAGGTAAAATCCTATAGCGAAGTCAAAGACCTGATACGGCAGGGCGCGGTTGGTGCTGCGACCCTTGAGGACGCGGCCATTGTCGTTGTTCTGCTCAACCCAACGGCACAGGGCATCGCGCAGATCCGCGCAGTCGTCCCTCAAATTCCCGACCCTGCTTTGTTGCCTTTGCTCGAGGAGCATCATGTGGATGTCACAGCCGAGCCGGCCAAGACCCCTTCGGTGCTGATCGGGTTGCTGCCGTGGCTGATGATTTTCGCATTCTATTTCTGGCTCAGCCGCCGGATGGCGGGCGGGGCAGGCGGACTTTCTGGTGGCATGGGTGCGGGGGGCATGGGCGGGCTGCTCGGGGGGCGGTTTGCCAAGCCTGCCCGAACCACTCCGGACACGACATTCGACGATGTCGCGGGGCAGGATCAGGCCAAGCGTGAGGTCTCGGAGTTGATCGAGTTTTTGCGCGACCCCGACAGGTTCCGAAAGGTCGGCGCGACCGTCCCGCACGGGGTTTTGCTGATGGGGCCGCCGGGAACCGGAAAGACCTTGTTGGCAAAGGCACTTGCCGGAGAGGCGGGGGTGCCGTTTTTCTCGACCTCGGGGTCAGAGTTTATCGAGGTGTTCGTGGGTGTCGGTGCAGGGCGCGTACGCAAGATGTTTCAGGAGGCCCGCAAGGTCGCACCCTCGATCATTTTTATCGACGAGTTGGACAGCATCGGGCGCACTCGTGGTACGGGGCTGGGTGGGGGACACGACGAACGCGAGCAGACGCTCAACCAGATCCTTGCGGAGCTGGACGGCTTTTCAGCGCGCGAGGCTGTTGTGGTGCTGGCGGCAACGAACCGTCCTGATGTGCTTGACCCGGCGTTGTTGCGTCCGGGGCGGTTCGACCGGCATGTGACGTTGTCGTTGCCCGACAAAGGGGCGCGGCGTGCGATACTGGATGTGCACGCAAGGACCCTGCCGCTGCGTGCGGATGTGGATCTGGATCAGGTGGCGGCGGGCACACCGGGGTTTTCGGGGGCCGATCTGAAGAACCTGCTGAACGAGGCGGCGATCACGGCGGCACGCCTGTCGGCGTCGTCGATCTCGCCTGCCGATCTTGACGAGGCCCGCGACAAAGTGATGATGGGCACGGTGCGCACGCTGGCGATCCAGCCGCGCGAAAAGTACCGGTTGGCGGTGCACGAAGCCGGACACACCGCTGTCGCGTTCTTCCTTCCCGGGGTTGATCCGCTCTACAAGGTGACGATCATTCCGCGTGGTCGCAGCCTTGGCGGGACGCACATGCTGCCGACAGCCGAACGCCACACCCTGCCCGAAGATTACCTGCGGGCGCAACTGGCGATGTTGCTGGCAGGGCGGGCGGCCGAAAAGCTGCTGCTTGGCTCTGTCAGTTCGGGGGCCGACGACGACATTGCCCGCGCCACAAAGACCGCACGTTCGATGGTGGCACGGTGGGGGATGGACCCTGAAATTGGGCCGATCGATCTGCGCGAAAGCGACGATCACCCCTTTTTGGGGCAGCAGATCGCACAGCCGCGCAGTTTTTCCGACCGCACAGCGGCACGGGTCGATCAGGCGGTCATGGATCTGTTGCAGCAGGCCGAAGACGCGGCCACCAGCGTGCTTGAGGACCATCTCGACAGTATCTTGCGTCTTGTTCTCAGGTTGGAGGAAGAGGAAACTCTCGACCTTGATGCGATCAAGGCCTGTCTGAGGCCGCAAACCACAAGCGTCACCCCCTTTCCCAATCAGGCAAAACCCGACGTACCTGATCATGACAAGAAAGTTTAGTAATGGCCAAATCCCCTTCTGACAAAAAGCGTTCTGAAACCAATGTCGTGCCCTTGTTGCCGGTTTTGCACCCTTTGAGCCGCGTGGCAGCACCCGAGCATCCGCATGGTCATTTGGACCGCGGCGCGCGGGCGGCGTCGGCGCGATTGAGCGGCGGGGTATCGCTACATGCGTTTTTCGATGCGTGGGGGGACTGGGCCCAACATCTAAGCCAGTCTCCGGGGCGGCAACTGGAGCTTTGGGAACATGCGAACGGCAGTGCCCTCAAGCTGATGACCTATGCCGGGCGCACGACGCCACAGGCCCCTTTGCCATTTGCACCAAAGAGATACGACCACCGTTTCGAGAGCTCCGGGTGGACGCAGGCGCCTTTCGATATGTGGCAGCAAGGGTTTCTTGCGGTGCAGGACTGGTGGGATATTGCGACCGATCAATTGCGGGGCCTACAGCCGAAAGATGCCGAACGGACACGGTTCATGGCGCGTCAGGCGCTTGATCTGGTGTCGCCGTCGAATTTTCCGTTGCTCAATCCCGAAATCATCAAGGAAACGGTGCAGACAGGCGGGCAGAACCTTTGGGAGGGGGCGGCCAACTTCAGCCATGATTTGCTGAAAACGCTGTCGCAAACCCACGATCCCGCCCTCGATGGGTACAAGATCGGCGAGGACCTTGCTTGCACGCCCGGCGAGGTGGTCTTTCGCAACGATCTGTTTGAATTGATCCGCTACACGCCCCATGCGTCCCACGTGCAGGCCGAACCCGTTTTGATCGTTCCGGCGTGGATCATGAAATATTACATTCTTGATCTGTCGCCAGAGAACTCGATGGTCAAGTATCTGCTGGAGCGTGGGTTCAGTGTGTTCATGATCTCGTGGTGCAATCCGACCGCCGATCAGGCGAACCTGTCACTGGAAGATTACCGCAAACGCGGAGTGATGGCGGCGTTGGAGGCGGTAAGCGCGCAGGTGCCGGGCCAAAAGGTACACAGTGTCGGATATTGTCTCGGGGGCACGATGCTGGCGATTGCGGCGGCCACGATGGCGCGCGACGGAGATACGCGACTGGCGTCCGTGTCCTTGATGGCCGCACAGGTCGATTTTGTCGAAGCGGGGGATCTTTTGCTGTTCCTTGACGAGAGTCAGGTCGCGTTTCTGGAGGACATGATGTGGGATCAGGGGTATCTTGACCGCCCGCAAATGGCGCGGGCGTTTTCGGTGATCCGGTCCGAGGACCTGATCTATTCGCGCGCTGTGCGACGGTATTTTCTGGGCAAAGACGACCTGCCCACGGATATGGGGGTCTGGGTGGCCGATACGACGCGGATGCCGGCGCGAATGCACTCGCAATACCTGCGGGGACTATTTCTTGAGAACCGGCTCACTGCGGGGCGGTTTGCAGTCGAGGGTCAGGTGATCGCCCTCAAGGATATTTCGGCCCCGATGTTTGTGATCGGCACCGAAAAGGACCACATTGCGCCGTGGAAATCCGTTTACAAGACACAGTTGTTTACGGATTGTGATTTGACCTTTGTTCTGGCCAGCGGCGGGCACAACAGTGGTATCGTGAACGAGCCTGCCGCCGAACGAGGGCATTACCGCATTTCGAACCGTGCGGCAGGTGCGCTTTATGTCGGGCCGGATGACTGGTTTGCAAACCGGCCCGAAAAGCCGGGAAGCTGGTGGCGCGACTGGGTGGACTGGCTGGGTGAAAAAAGCAGCGGCACGCGCCCTGTTCCACAGCAGAGCGCCAGAAACAAGACTGCACCGTCGTC
>JBLHUT010000003.1:0-40792 GCA_047629975.1 Paracoccaceae bacterium | reverse complement strand
ATTCTACTCACTACGCGAAGCTCAAATAATCATCGAACGCTGGAGGAACCACTACAACACGAAACGACCACACAGTGCATTGGGCTATCGCCCACCTGCGCCGGAAGCAAACATCCCGGTGGACAAGTCGGCGATCAGGTTGGCCATGGCGAGAGCGGCCTCATGAAGAAGACAGAGGTGGCGGGTCTGATGATGGCCAAGGCCGTGGGGCGCTCCCAACTTGACGATCTGTTTCTGGGGACGCCGACGCTGCTGGCTACAGGGGGCGATCGGTGAACGGTCGGTATATCCTGTATTGCGCAGCTTCAAGGCTCTGCCGGGTCGGGAAATGCGGTGTTCGAAACACCGATGGCGGCGATGCTGCTTGTTCTTGCGGGGAGAGGGCATGCTTTGGGGTTTTGCGCCGGTTTGTTGAATATCGGTGCCTAAGGTCAGGTGCTGATGGGGCATGGCGGTTGAGGTTGCCGGATTTATCTTTGCGGCGCTGCAAGTTTTCATCCTGTTGCCGATGTCGCTTTTGGCATGATCAATCTGTTCGTGCTAAGGCTGACGTCCGATGTCAGTTTGCAGGTCTTTCAGGACGACCGTTTTTTGAATCATTGGCCGGTCTTTCGGTCGGTCTCGGCTCCGTTCAAGGGCGATATTCCGGTGATTGGCCCAATGTTTCTTCCATCAGAACATCTTTGTTTACGGCGCGTTGATCAGGTTGGGGGGGCGCGATCTATTCCTTGTTGTAAACTCTTCTGCGGCTGCGCGCGGTCGGAGAGCATCCGCGTGCTGCTGGCACTTTGGGGATCAATTTTTGCCGCACCCGCTAAATCAACGTCGCTCTAGCGGGCTTTGGTGGAGCGTGGTTCCTGCTGGGACGTCCGCACGGCAGGCACGGATGTATCAAATGCTACATGACGCAGGCAGACAGGGCCTCCTGCGAGAACCTGTAGACACATCCCGGACAGCGCATTTCGATCTCTTCGATCGGGACGGAAATGCCTCCGGTCCCGAACCCTTCGATTCCCTTCCCTTCGGGTGTCTTCAACAGGACATAAAGTGGTGCCTGTGATCCGGTATAATTACACTGCGAACGGGTGCCGTGATGCGTGGCGGCGATGCCAGAGATGACCCCGACATGACCAATCGATCTAATGAAAACCGTTTCTAGTGCAAATTTCATTGGATGAACCTGACAAGTTGCTTGGGCCCGAGGATATGCCATTCGAAACGCACGAAAGGTGAAAGCAACGCCACTGGCCTTACACAGACATCGGCCACCCCCGCGCCATAAACAAATGACGACAGATGGCCGAACAGATGCGATGTACCGGCTGGATCGCCCCAGCCGGCACCTGCATTGATATGCAGGCGTTCAACTTGAACAACTCTCACCATACTGGCGACGAGCCTGTAGACTTCGGAGCCGGCATTGCGTGACGTGAGTACAGGCATCTTTGTTCCCTTTGATCGTGGTGACGGCTTCTTCCAGTGCAAACCGGAAAGGTTGTAGCAATAATGAACAGGGCAAGAGCCAAGAGTAGGACCGTCAACAGACCATAAAGCACCCAAACAATAGCCTGTCAGGACTTTTCCGAAGCAGGCAGAGCCACTTTTGACGGCTTGTCGGCGGTATGGTCAAAGCCTCGCTCAAAATCTTGGCCACGCTGGTTGCCGCGCCTTTCATAGCCTCGTCACGGGCGCCGTTCTCATCAAAAATAATGGCGCCAAGAGGCTCGATCCCACCTCCAGCACCGGTGCCGCCGCCTGTTCCGGTCTTTGCTCCGACCGTCCCTCAGGCGCCAAATCCGAAGCCGTAACTGACAGTGGGAATGACGGCTCACCTGTCCCGTTCAATTGGGTCGTCCAGCACATTTTTTGCATTGAGCAGTCTATCAAGCTCTTCTATCTTGTCCTTCTGTGCTGATGTCCGGGGACAGGTTACAGGCTTGGACAAGCATCCGATTGATATTTATCAGCAACCCTACCTTTTGAGGGCGGATGCTGGTGTGGGACCTGTGGGGCCTGAATGTTGCACTTTACCGCCCCCCGATTAACTTTTATCCACCGGTCCGTCCTCGTCGCGCCTAAGCTCGGGGCTTGAAAACCAAGCGAGACAGAGCGCCCATGAAGGATGTTCCAATTAAAAAGTCTGACAAAGTCGCGGATCAGGCGAACATGTCTGACGCCGCTGCCACCCGTGCGGATTTTAGCCGGGTGGCTGCGCGCAATCAGATTAACGGACGGCCTGATGGCAAGCTGAACATCTGTCATGGGGCAGTCGACCGTCATGGAGGGACTGGGCACAATGCGCAAATTGCGCTGCGCTGGATCGCGAAATCCGGCGAACGAACCGATTTCACCTATGCGGGGTTGCTACGGCAGATCAACCTCTGTGCTTTTGTGCTCAAAGCATGGAGGATCGGACGTGGTGACAAGGTATTTTCCCTGCTGAAACCTGTGTCGGAACATTGAATTGCCGGGCTGGACAGGCTGAAGGGGGGGCTATGCCTGCTGTTCTTGGCGTTCGGCCCAAGGTCTCTTCACTTCTGGATAGAAATCAGCGGCGCAACTGCGCTGATTTCCTCCAAGCATCTCTACGACCGCAGGGTCAGATCCTTGCGTGGGCGCCTTTCGGGGGCTTGGCACCGTGGTACTGGCGAACGGGGCCGAAACCGAGGTTAACGATCCGGCGGGTGAGGGGCCTTTGGCTCTTGGCCTGTTGGTGCAGGATGCCTCAGTGCCTTGTAAGGTGTCCTAATGGACCCTGAAGTGCCAGAACTGCTGCCTTTTACCTCTAGTACAAGCAGCAACCCGAAAGGTGTTGCGCATGTCCATGACGCGGTGGTGAGGCATCACGTCGCCGGGCGTCTCGCGCTTGATCCGCGCGCGGGCGATATCTATTGGCGCACGGCGATCCGGAGTGGGTCACGGGCAGGCACGGTAGGAGAACTGGCTTCGCGACGGTTGGTATCTGAGCGGGGATCAGCCCATGCAAGACGCCGAGCGCTACTTCTGGTGTGTCGGGCGCAGTAACGACCCGATCAAAGGCGGGGGACACCTGATTGGTCCCTTCGAGACGCAAAGCACCGTAATCGAACATCCGGCCGAGACAGAGGTGGCGGTCATCGGTGTGCCCGACAAGACGATGCGCGAGCCGGTAAAAGCCTATGTTGCCCTAAAACTGGCTGCAATCCTGACGGCGATCTCTGGCTGGCGCTCATCGGGCATGCCCGCAAACAGCTTGGCCCCGCGTTGGCCCCGAAAGAGATCGGATTTGCGCAAAAACCTGTCCAAGACCCGCAACGGCAAAATCATGCGTCGGCCCCCAAAGTGCGCGGGAACTTGGGCTGCCGCAGGGCGGCATCTCGACCCCTGAAAGCAACGAGACATGACAGCAAGATCGCTCAATCCCGCTTTGACGCACGCCCGCGTTTGCGCCTTGCTGAAAGCCATGATCCGTAGCCGCCGTTTCGAGGACAGATGCGGCGGGCTTTATACCCGACAGAAGATCTGCGGCGTCTTGCAGCTTTATGACGGGGAGGAGGCGATCGCAGCCTTGCCCATTCCGCATTTGGAGGACAAGGACCGGATCGTGGCCACATACCGCGAAGGCCGCATACTGTGAACATGGTCACGCGTTGGCACGCAGTGTGCCGATGGGATCCATACCGGCGGAAATGTACGGCAAGACCGAAGGTTGCTCGGCGGTGCGATGCATCTTTTTAGCAAGGCGCATACTTTCTATGGTGGCAATGTCATTGCCGTCTAGGCTGCTGTATGGCGGGCATTCCATTTTTGATACGCAACTTTACCGGCCAAAGGAAGTCGTGGCGAACTGGCGGGCCTGCTGCATCCCGAAGATGTGCCACAGATCATCAAAAAGGGGAATGCCGAGATTGCAGCGGTCTTTGCCGAAGGGGCGAATGATGAGTCGCCAGAGACCCTGACCCGCTATGTTGCGGCATTGAACCGGCCACCGCCGCCGGTTGTGGTCAAGCACGACAGGCTGGTTGCGGAATGCTATCGCAACACGGTCAAGGCTGGGATCGTCGATGCCATGATCCGTGACAAACGGGTGTTCCTGATGGGCGAGTATGTCGGTCGGTACGGGGGTCGGTACGGGGGCTGCTGTGCCGTTAGAAAGGGGCTACCGGATACCGTTGGCCCTGCGCGCATCCGCCCATTATCGGAGTCCGGCTTTACGGGAGCGGGCATCGGTGCTGCGGTTGCGGGGATACGCCCGATTGTTGAGTTGATGGCGTTGAACTTTTCGCTGCGTGCCCTTCATCAAATCCTGAACACTGCCGCAGTCAGGCCGCATATGTCGAGCAATCAACTCGGTGTGCCTGTTGTGGGGCGCATGGCTACAGAGGCGGGTAAGAAATTGGCCGCGCAGCATTCCCATAGCCTTGAAGGGTGGTATGCGCAAACTCGTGTCAGCAGGTTCTGGCCCCTACGACGGTCGACGACGCGCGCGCGATGTTGTGGATCGTTCTTGAAGATCCTGATGCGGTGCTGATTTTCGAAGCTGATATGGTTTACAATCGCGAAAGCAGTTTTTCGCAAACTGCAGGAGTGGTCGATACCCATCGCGCGGCACTGTGTCATGTTGGTGGCGTTCTTTAATCCCCACGCCCTCGTGGCGCGGCTGTGCAAAGGGGAAGTGCCAATTCCCTATTCCTTGCATCTGGGGCATCTGGGACGCGCCGCCATCCCGCACAGCGACAAGATCGTGCCGGTTGCCAAGACCCTGATGCGGGTCAGCGCATGAGGGTCTTTCTGATGTCGTCTCTGGGCGCGGATTTGGCGACTGGAGTGTTGGTTGAAACATGGGCCCGTGTGACATTAAGAACATAGCTTGCGTTGATCCGACGTGTGGTTGACGGGGGGCAAGCGTCCCTAAAGCCCGACCCCGACGCTAGACCGCAAGAAAGCAATCCGGCGCTACAGACCGGCTCCTCGAAGCCCGAAGCCCGAAGCGCGATTGCCCGTTGGCAATCCGCGCTCAGGTTCGCCTTTGGAAGGGGAAGTTTGCCCGTTCGCAAGGTCCCCGCGTGCGTCTCCTGCGGCGCGGGACTGGCAGCGCGGCATTGACATCGCAACGGCCGGTGCAAACTCTGACGCGATCATCTTGCGCGCCGCTGTGGAGGGCACGGTGCCCGATGCCGCCTCGGGTGACCCACGCGTTAGGGCAGGGCCGAATATGAAACGGCCCTCGCCGATGAATTGCACCGTATCGCCCCTGACATCGATCTGTCGGAGATCGACCAAAGCGCCGGCTTGCGAGAGGAATTCGACATCGGCTTCATGGATTTACTGAAACCCGTTACGCCAATGGCTCACCGCGATGGCATCGTGGTACCCAAGGCCGAATGCCACCAGATCGGGAGCTTTGACGTGTTTTCGGTCTATCTCGGGTGCTGTGCCAGCTGATTGGGCCTACTCCTGATTTGTCACGAATTTACTTGGACTTTTGCAGGCCGGCCCGGGATTTGACGAAGGGGCTGGCATGATTTCGGGAGGGGCGGCGGCCTATTTTCTGAGCCGGTCCCTGGATTTCTGGTAGAGACGTTTATTGAGGCGAATGAACTCTGACAATCCGTGCCCAAGCACACCCGCCGTATCGCGTACGAGGTACAGATAACCGGTCAGGCTGGCTGTGGCACTTCCCAATCCGTTAATCATCAGATCGCTCATCGTGTCCTGCAATCCGGATTTCTGCATGTTCAGGCCAAACAGCTGGTCCACTCCAAATTCGAACACCTCCCAGATGGCCCCCATTGTCATTGCGACACAAAAGGTGATGAAGGCGATAGCCGAGGGAGGTGCGGCAAAGCGATCGCCTTCAAACAGCATGAAAACAAACAGAAAACCGGTAAGTCCAAAGCCGACTGATGCAGCCCCGTGCAAGGCCAGATCCCACCACCAGAGGCGCTCGTAAAAGTCAAAGGCTTCGCCAAGAAAAATAGACGCAAACAAAAATAGAGTGGTCGCAAACAAGAACGGAACAGGCAAGGTAAGTGACCAGCGCGATGCAAGCATCGGCGGGATTAACGATAGCCCCAGTGTCGTCAAGCTTACAAAGGCCAACTCCCACCGCGCAAAGCCGAATGCGGCCAGCCCTGCAACCAGCAAGAGCGCCCAGATCGCAAGCATGATATGGTTTGTGTTCTTGAACATTTCCGTTGTTACCAAGGTGTGGTTTGGTTGAATTTACGTCTTATGATCCTATATTATGTTAATGTCCGATACCCCAATTCGCATCGCCAGCTACAACGTCCACAAGGCGCGGGGGTTGGACAACAAATACATGCCCGAACGCACCCTCGAGGTCATCAACAAGCTTGGGGCAGACATTGTTCTGCTGCAAGAAGCCGACAAGCGAATGGGCGTGCGGCGCCCTGCGATTGCGCGCGAATTGATCGACACTCACACAGATTTTTCCCTTCTGGATGTTGCCGTAAACGGGATCAGCTTGGGGTGGCACGGCAATGCTGTTCTGCTGCGTCGGGGTTTGGATGTGCGCCGTGTTGCGCGTCTGGATCTGCCCGGGTTCGAGCCACGCGGTGCGGTGCATCTGACGCTTGATGTCGGTGCAGGGCTGTGTGTGGTGGCCACGCATCTTGGTTTGATGCGCCGCAATCGCAGGGCCCAACTGGAGGTGTTGCGGGCTGCCACGCACGACAGTGGTCATGCGGTTCTTGCTGGTGACTTCAACGAATGGTCGCAACATAAAGGGCTCGAACCTTTGGCGGGACGGTTTCAGGTTCATGCGCCGGGGCGCTCGTTTCATGCGCGCTGGCCAGTGACCGCGCTTGATCGTTTTGCCGTAAGCCACGGTCTGCAAGTCACGGGGGGCGGTGTCGAAGACGGACCTCTGGCGCGACAGGCGTCTGATCATCTGCCGGTATGGGCCGATATTCTGGTGCCGTCTGGCGTGGCAATTTGCTGAGCAGCACCGGCAGGTCAGAGCCGGCAAGCAAGGCAGGTGTCAGCTTTTGCTGATGTCGATCAGACTTTTCATCTCTCTTTGGAGCGAGGGGAAAAGGGGGCTTTGCCAGTGTTTGATTGTAGGCCGTTGTTTGATTGCAAGCCGGGCAGGGTGTGTTGTGACATGTCGTGGCTCCTTTACGGATTTCAGGCACGGGTCTGACAGTTGTGAAGCCTTTATCGTAGCAAACCGGACTTGCTGTCGTTTGATCAGGATCAATCGGAAGCCGGGGCAATAGGGTAGGCGTGGCATTGAGCAAGTTGACCGGGAGAATGTCATGTCATGTCTTCGCAGCGCCCTGTTCGGGGCGGCAATGCTTTGCTGTGCGACTGCGGCTTGGGCGGATACCGTGCGGGTTGAGAATGGTGGTGACACATTCCACGCGGGCGAGGTCATCAACGAGACCCTCGCAACACCGGGAGATGTCTTTGCGACCGCGCGCACGGTGAATCTTAGCGGAGACGCGGCGGGTGACCTGCACGCGACCGGTTTCGATGTGATGGTCACGACCAACACCGCCGAGGACCTTTATGCCTTTGGGGGGGCCGTCGTGATCCGGGGCAATGTCGGCAGGGATCTGACGCTTGCAGGGCTGTCAGTGCGCACGGATGCCGGTTCTGCGACACGCGGAAATGCGCGGCTGTTCGCCAGAACGCTTGCGATCGAGGGTCCGGTGCGGGGGGCGCTTTCGGCGGTAGGTCAGGATGTGTTCCTGAACGCGGCTGTTGACGGTGATGTCCGGATTTTGGCCCAATCAATTTCATTCGGGCCCAAGGCAACGATTGCGGGAACCCTGACTTACAGCTCCACAGATGCTGTCGCGGTTCCCGAACGTGTTGTGCCCGCACAGCGCGTGATGTTCGAGCGGCTGTCCCCCTCCGAGGCGTGGGACGAGTGGGAAATGATGCACAGGGAAATGCCGGTTTGGCCAACTTTTGCCTCTCTCTTGTTTGGCTATATTGTTACGCTGTCGTTTTTTGTGGTGCTGGGGGCGGTTGTGTTGGGCTTCATGCCTGCGCGCCTTGAAAAGATGCGCCAAAGTACGTCGGCGGCGCCGGGGCAGACAATTTTGCTGGGGGTGATCGGGTTGTCGATGTTGTTCGGGATGGTTCCGATTTCTGGAATGACGATCATCGGCTTGCCGTTTGTACCGGTTGTATTGCTGGCGATCGTGGTTTTCTGGACATTTGGATACGCGTTGGGCGCCTATTGTGTTAGCCTGCGGGTCTGGACGGGGTTTGGCGGGGCGCCTGCGCCGGCCTTGGTCACGCGCCTGTTGGTGTTTGCCGCCGCGATCACCCTTGTTGCCTTGTTGAACTTCATTCCCTTTGTGGGGTGGGTCGCCAATTTTACGCTTGTTCTGCTTGGACTGGGCGCCATGACAAAGGCTGTTTTTCGCTTTGTTACCGGAAAGACGGGTGCAGACTTTGACATAAATATGCAGCCGGTTGACGATAAAAATAGAAACTGAGGAGAAGCACGTATGTCTGCCCAAGGTTTGGAAGTGATCGATAACTCGGTTCACGTAACGCACGAATGGATCAACGGGCTTGCGGATACGTTGGGCTGGGCGTCCAACCGCAGTACGCTGCGGATTTTGCTGGTCACACTTCACCGGATACGGGACCATCTGATGCCGGAGGAGGTGGCCCAGCTTTCGGCCCAACTTCCGTTGTTGATCCGAGGGATGTACTATGAAGGCTGGATGCCTGCGGATTGCCCGATCAGAGAGCGTTCAACGGCAGATTTCATCGCGTTTTTCGATGCCCAGATGGTCGGCAACCAAGATTATCGCGGCCCCGAGGATGTCACATGCGTTATGACATTCCTGAACGGCAGGTTAGGTACAGAAGCAATAGGGGATATTCGCCGCAGCGTGCCGCCTGCAATACGCGACATCTGGCCTGCGCCCTGATGCGCAAGGACCGCTCGGGTTGACCTTACACAGGGCGCAACGCGGTGTGGGGGCGCCGGCAGGGGCTTTTCAGGACCCGCGATCCCCCGAGGATAAACCCAATAGGGCCGTTGGCCGCAACAGGATGATTGTATAGATGTTGTCGATGGCGATAATCTTGCTTTTGCGCAATTGCGTCAGCGTCCTGCTGACCGTTTCGGTGGTCAGGCCCAGAAAATCTGCAATGTCGCTGCGCGGCATCGGCAGGTTCGCTTGTTTATAGTCGCCAAGGTCCTTGCCAACGCGGTCCATGATAACGCACAGAAATGATGCCACCTTTTCGATCGCGGATTTGCGCCCGAGCATCATAAAATGATCCTGCATCGAGCTGATCTCACGCAGTGCAGCCTGTAGAAGGTTGCGGTGCAATTCGGGGTCGCCTTCGCCATTCTCCAGCATGGACCTGCGGTAGGGTTGCAACTGTGCATCGACCAGAACATCGCAATCCGTGTGATGCAGGCCGTCCGACGGAAACCCGACGATATCACCGGGATATCCAAAGGCGATGACCTGCCTGCGGCCGTCTTCCAACAGGCGCGTCAACCGCAACACACCGGTTTTGACCTGATACAGGCTGTCAACGCCGTCGCCCTCGAAATACACATACGCGCCTGCCATGAACTGCATTTCGGGGCAGTTCGGGGTGCTGCCGGTAAGCATTATGAATGGTTTTCGTCTGGTGTGATCGTTTAATATTGTGACATACATTGATGAAGTCCCCCGTTTGAAAGCGAAGTCAACTTGAAGGGGGCTTGTATGGTGGCTATACTCGTTGTGTATGAATTTGTATCATTTGGTATCAGGCAGGTTTGTTTGTTGAGCATCATCCCTGTTCGCTTATACAGCATGCGGTGGTGTGAGTTGAGGTAAAAGACATGTTGGATAAAACGATCCTTGTGGTCGATGACGAAGAGAATATTCGCACGTTGCTGCGTAATGTTCTGGAAGACGAAGGGTTTAGCGTTGTCGAGGCAACAACACTTGAAGACGTTTTAACGGCAATAGCCGAAGTCCGGCTCGATCTGGTCACACTTGATATTCAACTGGGAGTTGTCAGCGGGCTAGAGGTGGCGCGGCAGATACGTCGGAAATCCATGGTGCCGATTATAATGGTCACAGGCAAGGTCGACGTTATCGACCGTGTGGTGGGGCTGGAAGTCGGCGCGGATGATTATATCACCAAGCCGTTTCACGTCAGGGAAGTTGTGGCGCGGGTCCGAAGTGTGTTGCGCCGCGCGCAAAGGACCGGTGACACCGGCGGGTCAATCGTGCCGACCGTCACTGCGCCACAGCCGGTTGCGCAAAGTGCCAGATACCTGTTTGACGGCCTGGTTGCCACGCCTGACGAACTTGGCCTGCTGGATCGCTCCGGGGCGGATTGCGGCATGACCAGCGGCGATTTCAGGCTGCTCACGGTTTTTCTGGAGCGGCCCAAGCGCGTGCTGTCACGCGAGCAGTTGATGGATCTGACAGGGGGGCTGGAATGGAGCCCGCTGGACCGCACAATCGACAACCAGATCGCGCGGCTGCGCAAAAAGATCGAGCGCGACCCCTCGGACCCCAAGCTGATCAAAACCGTGCGCGGTGTGGGTTATACACTTGCGTGCGACGTTCAATCGGTTGCGTCGTCTCGGATTTCCCCCAACAGCGCCTGAAGCCTTCGGGCCAGTTCGCGTTGCCGGTAGGGCTTGTGAAGGATCTCGTAGGGGCGTTCATGGGCCATCGAACCGGTTATCGTGTCGCTGGCATATCCGGAGGTCAAAAGGATCAGGACGTCGGGAAACTCTGCTGCAACCTTCGCCGCAAGGTCATATCCGTTCAGGTCACCGGGCATAACCAGATCCGAGAATACGATATCCGGAACAAAGCCTGTTTTGAGCAGCCTGTAAGCCGCGTCGCCGTTGGCGGCTTCCTTTGTGACAAATCCCAGATCTTTCAGGCGTTCGACCGAGAGTTTGCGCACTTTTGGGTTGTCTTCGACAACAAGCACGGTCTTGCCGGACACGGGTTCAGGCGGGCTTTGGCTGATCCATCCGGTCGCGGGTTGTGCTGTTTTCTGGTCTGCGTGCAGAGCAGGGAAATACAGCCCGAAGCTGGTGCCAAGGCCCGGTTCACTGTAAAGCGTGATATACCCGCCCGATTGACGGACAAACCCGTAAACTGTCGCAAGCCCCAGACCTGTACCACCCGCGTTGGACTTGGTGGTGTAAAAAGGTTCAAAGGCCCGTTGCTGTGTCTCGGGGGTCATGCCCGCGCCATTGTCGCTGATGGACAGGCGCACGTAATCTCCCGGTGGCATGTCGGTTTCCATCGACATGTAGCTGTCATCGATGGATACATTTTCGACTGAAATAAGCAGCTCGCCCTGTACGCCCATCGCATCACGCGCATTCAGCGCAAGGTTGACGATTGCGGATCGAAGTTGCACGGGGTCAATCATTATCGGCTTCAGACCGCTAGGGCACCGGGTGGTAATGTTGATCTGCGAGCCCAACGTGCGGTTGAGGATTGCGAGGGTTCCGTCGCACAACGTCCCAAGATCGGCCTCGCGCGGTTTCAGATTGCTCTGGCGCGCAAAGGCCATCAGCCTGCCCGTAAGGTCCGCGCCAAGTTGCGCCGCGTCCAGCGCATCGTGGATCAGCAGCAATTGCCTGTCACTCGCGCCCCGCATCTCCAGCAATTCGAGGTTTCCGATGACCACCGTCAGCAGGTTCCTGAAATCATGCGCAATGCCGCCTGTCATCTGACCGATCGCATCCAGACGTTGAGAGCGCGCAAGCGCGTCCTTGGCGGCATGGCGGCGGGTCAGATCATGCAAGATGGCGATGAATATCTTCTGGTTGTCGACCTCGGCTTCTCCGACGGATAAATGCACCGGAAAAATGCTGCCGTTTTTGCGCTGGCCCTCGATGTCGCGGCCAATACCGATGATCCGTTTCTCACCTGTCGTGACGTGATGGTGCATAAAGCCGTCGTGCTGGTTTGCCAGCGATTGCGGCATCAGTAGATTGACGTTTTTTCCGATCAATTCATCAAGCTCGTAGTTGAATAACCGACACGCCATGGGATTTGCGCGCAGCATCAGGCCGTTTTCGTCAGAGACGATGATCGCATCTACGGCTGCTTCCAGAATCGCGTGCAACACCGCGCTGTTGTGCTTGTCTTGGCTCATCCGCTCTCTCACCTGTCGTGCAATGCTGCCAATTCTAGATCGGGTGTGCAAACCTAAATTGACATTTCTCAATCAGAAGGCCGATCCCGTCTGGCAGAAAAGAATACAAAAACGGTCAGGAGCGAATAGTGAAGACTGCGATAACGTGGATCGTACCGGCAAGCACACACGAGGTAAGGGTGCGTGCCACCAAAGACCCCGGAAAGCGGATAGAGACGCTTGATCACAAGGCGCGGAGGGCAGGGGACGCCGACAGGCACAGCGCAGGTCGGGTGTCGGGCACGGCATTGCCGGCTCCGGTGTGTCGAATGTAGGTCAAAAAACCCCGCAGCTTCAAAGTGATTTGCGCATTGCGCAGCGGGTGATGCCGCGGGTGTTGCGAGAGGCCACCGATGACCGGTTACGACCGGGGATGTCGGGTGTTATTGCCAAGAAACCGACCACCCAGCCGGTGAACACCCTAAAAGCCCGTTTGGGCGAGATCACGCACTTTAATCTGTTTATTTGTGCCTTGGGTCAGGCCCATTTTAAACAAGGCGCGTGCGGGTCTGGATATGCTGGGAAAAACACAGGGCGTTTGACATAAGGCGTTGGACAATCTGCAAACGGCTGTGTGCATCCAACAGTTTCCCGGACCTGTTATTTGGCTTTTGTGTCTGTCTGTCCTTGTCGGGGCTACTTGGGTTGTGCGCTGCGAGTCGGAGTTATTCCTGCGGGCGATCTGGCGGGGTGTTTGTGTGGCCGGGCATGCTTTGAGCATAAAGATACTGCGCAAGATCGGACAGGGTTATGACACCGGCAAGATGTTGGTCTTTGACGACGAGAAATTTGCGCCGCCCAGTGCGCGATATCATCGCCATCAGGTCGTGTACCTGCGTATCGGGCGACACGGTGGTTTCTGGATCAAGGCCCGCAAAGACATCTCCGACGCGGGTGCCACCCCAGTTTTCGCGGTCGATGCCGGTCAGGAGTGCCTGACTTATATGCCCAAGAAGCACGCCACTTTCGACAACCGGAACAAAACGTACGTTGCTGCGTAGCATCACCTGATTGACACATTCCGACAAGGTGATGTCGGGGGATACCGTGACGGGTGTGGTGCTCATCAGCATTTTGACCGTCTTTTCCTTGAAGGCAGACGGTGGGGGGGCGGTTGGTCGGGCGGCAAGCAGAAGGAAACTCGCGGCAAGGACCTGCCAAAGACCAGCATTGGTTGCGCCCTGAAACAACACCAGCACCCCCAGCGCCATTAAAAGCGTGCCGAACACAGAACCCGATTTTGAGGCGCGCTGTGAAGCCACGCGGGCATTTTTGGACATATGCCAAAGATACCCGTGCAAAATACGCCCGCCATCCAGCGGTGCCGCCGGTATCAGGTTGAACACCGCAAGAACCAGATTGACCATCGCGAGGTAGGACAGAACTGCAAGGCCCGCTTCGTGCCCGGGCAGGGACGCGAGGGCGGCCGCCAACCCTTTGAATCCCAGCGCAAGTGCAAGGCTCGTGATGGGCCCCGCAAGAGCCACCCGGATTTCATTGGCCGGGCTTTCGGGGGCCGCTGCCTGCTTGGTGACGCCGCCAAACGCGAACAACGTGATCGTCCTGACCGGCACGCCCGCCCGCCGGGCCAGCGTCAAACGTGCCCACTCGCGAAGCAACAAAGAGCATAAGAAAAGGCCGATCGCGGCCAGAGCCATAACGAGATAACTCTGGCCGCTCCGGTCTGGGAGGACAGACGGAAAATGGCGCTGCGACAGGCTCCAAGTCATGAACCCTGCAATTACAATCGACGCAGGGTCCAGCCGGAACTCAAAGCCGTGCGACGAAAAAATTGTGAGTGATTTACAAAACATCGAAGGCCCCATTTCCTGCGCCAGCCTAACAAGGATCTTGTGAGGCAATTTGATTTCGCTCAAACAAGCCTCGGGGCCGGGTACAAAACGGCAGCAGGTCTGGTCTGGCCCGCGTGCAAAGACGCTCAGGCAAGGCAAGCTGCCCCTGTTTGACGCTGGTATTGATCCGCGTTTCGGGGAAATGTCATGGCCGTGGCCCATCCGGCCTGCTGACCCCTGCGCATCCGGTCTTTGCGCATTAAGTTTTAGCGTATCCAGTTTTAGCGCGGTGCGTTCAGGGCGATCAACGTGCCGCCCAACGCTGTCGCAAGGCGATGGGCGACCTGCTTTGAATGTCCGGTCAGCGAATAATACACAACGGCGGGTTTGATGGTGTCTGGCACGATATGCTCTGCGTTTGGTTGTGGGGGTCTTTTCGCATCATGCGTGCGGGGTGCGTTGACAAATCTCAAACTGTGCCGCCGCATTTTTGGTATGAAAGGCGCATTGTGGTATCCTGAAACCATACTTTTTCTGCCTGACTGACCTTTGATGCTGTCTCACAGAAGTGGTGCCGAAAAATGCTGATGACTGCACATTTGCGCGACACGTTCCGCTCGGGGTCTGATCTTACGGACGAAGTTCTGGATGTTCTTGATCAAAAGGCGCGGGCGCTCCGGCGGGAGCAGGCAGCCGTGATATTCGGCCGCGACAATCCGGTCGGGGGGCCGCTGCTTTTGATATCTGGCACTGTGCGCGTCCAGCAGATGTCGCAGGCGGGCGAGCAAACGTTGTTGTACCGTGTGCATGCGGGCGCAATCCGCGGGCCGACGCCTGCGTGTCTTTTGCCTTTTGAGGGCAGTTCGGCGCAAGCTATCGCCGAGACACCGGTTGAGGCGCTTTTGATCCCGCCTCTTGTGTTCGAAGATCTGATCGCGTGGTCGCAAGAGTTCCGGGCGTTTATCTTCAAGGCGTATTCAGAGCGCGTATCAAGCGCGGCGCACTGCCTGTCGGAGCACACGAATGCGCCCGCCTGTCTGGCCAGCTCGCACCAGCCCCGTTACGTTGGCCCGGACACCGCACAAGACGCGACATTGCGTCGACGCAAAGTGCTTGGGCGCTGTTAACGTGATGACCCCAAAACGAAATGTTGCCGCGGTGCGTGCTCGGGTCGCGTTTGAGAATAAGCTGTGGGGCGGTGCGCCGCAACACCCGAACAGACCCACGCGCCCGAATAGACCCACGCGCCCGAATAGACCCCCGCACCCGAATAGACCGCTGTGTCGGTGCGCTTCACGCAGGGATCAAATCCCGAGGTATCGCATGTGTCTGTCTTGCGGCGGATCGGTTTTCGACCCCTACCCGATGCCGGATCAACCCGATAACCCCGCGCGTATGCCGCCGGTTGGGCCGGCCATCGTCAATCAAGCCCCTGATGTCATTGGCAATACGCTATTCCTGAAGCGTTTCGATAAAGCTTGCCAGCGCCAGAAGATCGGAGGGCGTCGGTGTCGATATTCCGTTTTCCTCGACCATGATCAAAGCGCCCAGCCCGTCGGCACCGAACTCCGGCATCGCGGACCCCAGATGGCTGCGCCGCGTGAACCCGTCGATGACACCCATCACGTAATCGCGCGGAAAGGTGCCGCCGTTACGTTGTGACAACCCCGTCAGGGGCGGCGGTGTCTGGCTCAGGCCAACGGCGGCGGGTCCTGCTCCTTGACCTTTCGGGCCGTGGCACGCCGCGCATTTCTCAGCAAACAGGGTGCGGCCGTGGCCGGCGTCAACGCGTGCGACCTGTGTGTCGGGGGCGCACCCTGCAAGTGCTGCAAAAACTGACAGACCCAGCAGATAACCGGCTGAAGATGAAAACGACATTGTTGCCTCGTGTGAGTTGTTATTCGACAGAAGATACAAAAGATATTCTCGGGGTCTTGTGTCCTTAGCTGACCCGCCCCGCGTTCTCTCCGCACGATAGAGCAAGCAGTACCCCCCTTCAAGGCGTCCGGGTGATGGGGGATCTGTAGATTGATCACGATCAATGCCGGGGGCCTGCCATCTGGCTAAAGTCGAGTGGAGCCGTAAATCAGGAGCACAAGATGAAACACCCGCATTCGACACCCCGAGGCCAAGAGGGGCCTGTTCCGCGTGATCCAGAAAATGAAGCACCACTGCCTGAGGCCCCGCAACCGGTCGATCCTGTTGCCGATCCGGCGATACGTGAACTTCCGCAGCCCGACGATGCTCCCGAAGACCCGCAGCTTGATCCTTTTGAGGAGGGCAATTTTCCGATCTAGGCCAGGGAGTGTCCGGTCACCGCCCCTTTGAAATGCCGCAGGCTCTTGACTGACGCGTTCGGGTGCACGGGGCCAGCGGTTGCATGGGGCCAGCGGTTGCATGGGGCCAGCGGGTTGCGGGGCCAAGATGGCGATTGGGGTTCAAGGCGTGTTGGAGGTCGAAAAATGAGTGCGGTTCTTGTTTGGTTGAACGATCAACTTTTGCGGATGCAATGGCTTTCCGATCTGGTCACAGTGTTGGTCCGCGACGGCTTCAATCTTGATCCGGCACGCCCGATCGGCGGAAGCGTCCATTTCTTCATCTATGATGTCATCAAGATATTCATCCTGCTTTCAGTGCTGATTTTCAGTATTTCGTATGTCCAAAGCTATTTTCCACCCGAACGGACCCGCCGCTTGCTGGGGCAGCGTCAAGGTCTGGGAGCCAATATTCTTGCGGCCCTTCTTGGAACGATCACACCGTTTTGTTCGTGTTCTTCGATCCCGCTCTTTATCGGCTTTACCAGTGCGGGGTTGCCGCTGTCGGTGACCTTTTCCTTTCTGATATCTTCGCCGTTGGTTGATCTTGCCTCTGTGATCCTGCTTGCCAGTATTTTCAACTGGAGCGTTGCGTTGGTCTATGTCGCAATCGGGTTGGTTCTGGCGGTGCTCGGGGGTACCTTGATCGGGCGATTGGGGATGGAAAATCAGGTCGAAGCCTTTGTCTATCAAAGCCCTGTGAGCGACCATGACACCGACGACCAGATCGCCCGGCGCGAACGGGTTCGATTTGCGGCGGAACAAGTCGGCGATATCGCACACCGGGTCTGGGCTTATGTCCTGATCGGGGTCGGGATCGGGGCTGCGATCCACAACTGGATTCCGGAGCCCTTCATTTCGGCGCTTTTGGGGCAGGACAAGTGGTGGTCGGTGCTTGTTGCCGCCCTTGTAGGGGTTCCGATGTATGCCGATATTTTCGGAACCCTACCCATCGCAGAGGCCTTGGTGCAAAAAGGGGTCGGTCTGGGGACGGCTCTGACCTTTATGATGGCCGTGACCGCGTTGTCGTTGCCATCGATGATCTTGCTAAAGCGGGTCGTCAAAACGCGCTTGCTTGGGGTGTTCATCGGCATTGTCACCACGGGCATCATTCTGATCGGCTATCTTTTCAATGCAACCGCCCCTTTGTTTATCTGAACAGGAGAAAATCGATGATCGTCAAGATATTAGGATCGGGGTGCAAGAAATGTGTGGCTCTGGCGCAAAACGCGGCTGCGGCGGCGCAGGCCGAGGGCCTTGAGGTGGAGATAGAGAAGGTTACCGATGTGGTTGCCATCGCCGGATACGGTGTCATGTCGACGCCCGGACTTGTGATCGACGAAAACGTCGTCGCCAGCGGCCGCGTGCTCAGTGCCCTGGACATTCGTGCGTTACTGAAACGTTAGGGCGCAGTTGAAACCTTGCGTGATGTCGCGGGCGGCTTTTGCGACACGATGCGGGGGCACAGGCAGGCGCGGCTGACGTGCTCTTGCCTCTTCGCCCTGCGCCGGAATTAAGTTTCCCTGAACAATGGCGCCTGATCCCTTGCCCTGACTATCGCGCACCCTTTTTGCGGGGTACGAATTCCCTTGGTTTGGGGCGCGATATCTGGATACTTGGAGGAACACCGCAAAGGTGGTTTCAAGTGGTCTGGTGCCAAACCTTCTAACGCCGGATGCAGGCTGCGGAGCAATGGGTCTGTTGCGTGACCGGAACAGTTATTTCCAAAGGATACAAAATGGTTGATCTGCAAAACGGGCATCAGGAGGCGTCGTCATGACGCAATCAAGTGTAGATGCGTGGGTTGATGTGTTGCTCGCAGCGCGCGAAACCGCGCACAGATATGACGTCGCCATCAGCAAGCCCGCGCATCTGGAGGATGTCTACCGGATACAATCGGGTGTTGCGGCGCGGGTTGGTGCTGTCGGGGGCTTCAAGACCGCTCGCAGAGGGGATGCGGCCCCGATCATGGCGCCGATTTTTCACGAACAGATCGCAGCGTCCGGCGCGCAACTTGCGGTGAAGGACCTGCTCGGGATCGAACTTGAAGTCGGCTTCGAGATCCTGCGGGACTGTCCGGCCGATGTCGCCAGTTTACCTGCGGCCGAGTTGGTGTCGATCTTGCGTCCGGTGGCCGTGATCGAACTGGTTGATACTCGCATCCGTGGTCCGCTGGTGGATGATCCATTTATCAAGCTGGCTGATAACCAGATCAATGCCGGTCTGGTTGTCGGGGCGGCTGCGCAGGATTGGTCGGGGGCTGATTTTGGCACTGTGCAGGCCACGATGCGCGCCGGTGCCGATGTCCTTCTGGACGGTGAGACGACCGTTCCGGGCGGTTCGGCGCTTGAGACATTCGCCGCACTGGCGGGGGCTATCGGTGCCCATTGTGGCGGGCTGAAACCCGGCCAGATCGTCATCACCGGGTCGCTCCATCCGCTTGTCTATTATCCCGCAGGCACCCAGGTTTCAGGCTGGATTGCGGGGATCGGCGCGGTTTCGCTTACCCTTGGCGCATAGCGAGGGGTGGCCAGACAAACGGAAGGGCACAAGCGGAGGCCGTGGCAACCAACGTGCGTTCGGACCCTTTTGCGCCGATAAGTTGCATCCCGATCGGCATGCCGCCCGACACGACGCCCGACACGGCGGGGAACGCGACCGCGGGTAGACCGGCCGCATTTACCCAACCGGTATAAACCGCGTGTCCGCGTGGCCCGACGCTTTGTTGGTCGATGGATGTGGGAAAGGGGTCTGCTGCGGGCCATGGGTTGGCCGCCGCCGTCGGCATTACGATCAGGTCGATGTCCTTGAACAGAAACATACATTCGTTGCGAAGCGTGAAGACGTGATCAAGGATCCGGTACAGGTCGGTTCCGGCCTTGGTGGCACCAGCCCGCGCGATGTCGCGATACTTGGGGTTCGCACTGTCGCCCACTTGCGGGTTGTCCTCGAGGAACGCTGCCAGCCCTATCGCGCCAATGTCTGTCCAGACCGTGTTCAGCAGACGCAAATCCAGTGGCATGGGCCCATTTTCGACCCGATGTCCGTTCGCGCGCAAGGTGGCACAGGTCGCGGCAAAAGCCTCGCGGATTTTTGGATCACACGGCGCGCCGTCAAGCGTTTCGATGGCAAGGATATTCAGGTCGCCCTTAACAGGATCACCGGCAGGAGTATTTGCCAGAACACTGTCAAGCAGCGCCAGATCACGGGCGCTGCGGGTAATCGGGCCGACGACCTCGAAGTCGAGCAGGACTTGTTGCAGCCCACCGGCGCGCTGCACGTGGCCGATCCCGGGCTTTAGACCGAACAACCCGGTGTAGCCGGCGGGCCTGCGGATCGACCCGCCCCCGTCGGTGCCGATCCCTGCAAAGGCAAGCCCGGCTGCGACCGCCGCCACCACACCGCCAGACGAGCCCCCCGGGGTCAGGGTCGGGTCGAACGGGTTGCGTGTCACGCCGAAGGTCAGATTGTCGGTGTACCCCTCGATCGCGAATTCCGGCGTGTTGCCCTTGCCCAGAAAAATTGCCCCCGCCGCGCGCAGGCGCGCGATCGGCGCTTCGTCGGAGGCGCACACCTGACTGGCAAGATGGGCATTGCCCCAAGCCGCAGGCATGCCTGCGGTCACAAGGTTGTCCTTGATGATGAGCGGTACGCCGTCAAGCGGGCCACAAGGCGTGCCGGATTGCCAGCGCGCGGTCGCGGCGATAGCCTCGGAGCGCGCATGTTCGTTGAGCGCGGTATAAGCGTTGAGCGCGGGGTTCAGGGCCGCAATCCGGCCCAGCATGCTGTCAACAGCCTGAAGCGGCGTGGCACGGCCCTGTTCGAACGCTGCGAGCAACGCCGTGATGTCGGATTGCCAAAGTGTCATCCCGCAAGGCTCTCTGGCAGCCACATCACGATACTTGGCCACAAGATCAGCATCGTCGCAAACAACAGCATGATCGCCGCATAGGGAATTGCCCCGACAATGACATCCATAAACGGACCGTTGTCGTTGCGCACACCTTGTACAACGTACAAATTCATGCCGACGGGGGGGGTTATCATCCCCAACTCGCTCATGAGAACAACAAAGATGCCAAACCAGATCGGGTCGATGCCTGCGGCCATGATAATCGGCACGGCAATCGGAATGGTGAGCACCTGCATGGAAAGGACATCCATGAACATGCCAAGGATCAGATAGAAAAGCATGAGTGCGAACAATAGCCCCGTTGCAGTCAAACCCAGCCCCGACACCCACGCGCTCATGGCATTGGTGATCCCGCCCAAAGCCAGCGTGACATTCAAAGTGAACGCAGCGGCGATAATCAGCAAGATCATGCCCGTTGTCTTGGCCGTTTGGCGAAAGCACACATCAAGAAATGCAAAGGTCAGCCGCCCTTCGCGCCACACGAACCCGAGTGCGACAACAACCGCGAGCGCGGCGCTTTCGGTCGGGGTCGCAATACCCAGATAAATCGATCCCATCACGATAATGAAAACAACTGCCGGAGGAACAAGATGGCGCAGCGCGCTGATCCGTTCCGCGCGACTCGCCGGTGCGGGCAAAACCACATCGTCGGGCTTCCAGTAGTGTTGAAGAGCGATAAACACCATGAACGACAACGTGAGCAGGATACCGGGAATAATTCCGGCAATGAACAATTGCCCGACGGACACATTGGCCAGCGATCCGTAAACCAGCAAGTTCACCGAAGGCGGGATCAGGATGCCCAGCGTACCCCCCGCAGCCAGCGACCCCAAAGCCCGCGATGACGTGTAGTTACGCTCGGTCAGGGATGGCAATGCAACTGTGCCGACCGTCGCGGCGGTGGCCACCGATGACCCAGACGTGGCCGCAAACAGCGCACAGCACCCGATGTTGGTGTGCAGCAACCCTCCGGGCAGACGCCCCAGCCACAGCGCCAGCGCCCCGTACATCCGGTCGGCAATCCCCGACCGCAAAAGCAGCTCGCCCAGCAGAATGAACAAGGGGATCGCCGTCAGAACGTTCTCATTCTGCACCCCCCAAAGCACCGGCCCCATGCTTTGCAACAACACCGGACCATAAAGCAGCATGCCGCCGACCACGCCCATGGCAACCATGACAATTGCCACGGGAAACCCGACAAGCAACAGGCCCATCATCACGCAAAACCCGATCAAGATATCAAAAATGGTCATTGCGGTTTTCCGATACGTTTTTCAAGGTCCCGCAGTTCTTCGGCCAGTTCGACCGCAGCCCCCTTTGGGTTGAATTCTGCGGCCAACGTCGCGTAGTCGCCTTTGAAAAACAGAATTGTGGCGCGAATTGACAGGACAATCGCCGAGATCGAAAAGACCGAAAGTGCCGCATACCACGCGGCTTGCGGCCAGATCAGCGGTGTGGCCCAAGGGGTTGCGGCGGTGGATCCGTAAGCCAGCGTGTCTTTGAGCACGAACCAGCCCACATACAGCAAAAAACAGCCCAGAACCGCAATCGACACCGCCGCCAACCAGTCGATCAACGACTGGACGAACACCGGAAATTTCTGATGCAGCACATCGATGCGGATATGCGCACGCTCTGCCAGTGTTACAACAAACGCCAGCGAGGATCCGAATGCCAGAACATAGCCACCAAGCTCGTCAGCGCCTTGCAGCGAGGTGTTGAACAGTTTCCGCATGATTGTCTCAAGCGCTACGAATGCCGATAACAGCAAGAGGGACCACCCGAATATGCGGCTGATCCATGTGGCGATAAATTCCATTGGTCATTCCCAGCTGTGTGTTCGGCAAGGGCCACCAAAGTGGCCCCTGCTTTTTGAAATCAGAAGCCTTTGTCGACGCCAACAGTTTCCATCCACGAGGAGGAACACATCGGGTTGGTGACGTCACAGATTTCCTTCCATGCAGGGAAAGACACATCCGTCACCGCGGTACCGATCAGCGCCTTGTCCGCAGCCGTCACTTCGACCAGTGTCAGGTCATAAAGTGTGCCCGTCTCGCAAGGTTGCTGGCCGACGTTGCACTTGACCGCATCCACGAACAACTCTTCGGAATAGGCCCAGATATCGGCGGTCAGGGTATCGAATGCCGCCTGCATCTTGACCTGATCGTCGGCTGACAGGGTGTTCCATGTGTCAAGGTTCATGCCGTAACCGTTCATGGCAAGCTGAAAGGCGATGGGCATCATGTAAGACGTTACTTCGGGCCAGCCGGCCGAGTTGGCAGAAGACGGGCCGGTGATGGCGCAATCCACAACACCGCGCGCCAGCGATTGCTGTACATCCCCGAACGACAACGGCACGGGTGTTCCGCCAACCAACGAGACGAAATTGGCAAGGTTCTGGTCATAGACCCGCACCTTCAACCCCTTGAGATCGGCCAGCGAGGAAATCTCCGGCTTGCAAAACAGCACCTGCGGACCAAAGGGCCAGACCCCCAGAAGCTTGGTGTTGAATTGTGCCTGAAGGCGCGCATCGACGACCGGCATGAACGCGGCCACTGTCTTTTTGCCAGTGTCATAATCGGGGTTGAGCCCCACAAGGTCGAGCCCGAGGATGGTCGGTTCATCGCGCGACACCTGACTGAGACGCAGCGAGATGATATCGAACAGCCCGCTTTTCAGAACGCGCAATTGCTCGGTGTCTTTGATGCCGGTTACGTCGGCGGGTTGGAATTGCGCAACAATGTCCAGTCCGGTGCTGGCGGCAAAATCGGCAAAGAACGGGCCTTCGACATTTTTCTGGATCAGGCCGGTTGCTGCGGGCTGGCCCATGACGCGCATTGTTGTCTCGGCGCTGACGGGCAGGGCCAGACCACACAGGGCGAGCGTGCCAACTATATTTCTGAGTTTCATTTTGTGTCTCTCTTTCTTTGCTGGAAGGGTTAGGGGAGGTCGGAGAAAAGTTGGAAAACGGAGCCCCATCCGGTGACCCGTGCGGGATCAAGCCCAAGTTCGCGCATGCAATGGGCTGCTGTGACGGAGACTGAATCAAGGATAGTAATGCCTGTTTCGACCTCGAGTGCGGCGGCTTGGGGGGCGCCTCTGAAATTGGTGCACAGGATCGAGATTGCTTCGGGAGCGCCTGTTGCAACGTCTCTGATCATTGCTGCGATCTGGTCCGCCGAATAGGTTGCGAAGGCGTGGTTGACCTTCTCTTCGAGCCGCGCATCGGCGGTGACCGTGATCCCTTGTGCGGCGTATTGTGCGACAATCAGGGTTTGTACCTCGGTCAGATACGGTGTGACCAACCCGAGCGATTTCAGCCCGATGCCTGTAAACAACCTGTCATAAGCCAGACTGGTCGAGGTCGCCGGAATGCCGGTTTCCGCCTCGATCAACGTGCATAACGCGCGGTCTTTCTCCAGCCCGAGCCAACTGGCCGACGTGCCGTTCCATGCGATCAGATCTACCTTTGCTTCGGCAAGAGAGCGTGCAGCATCAAGGATCGGGGCATCTGTAAACTGGCCCTGACTGGTGTTCGACATCGAAATCTCGAGCACACGGAACCGGCCGAAGTGGGCCGAGGCCTCGTCGCCGAAGGGCGCAAACATAGCAGAGGTATAGGGTTCAAGCACCGTATTTGACGACGGCGTGAGCATGCCGACACGTTTGCCGCGCTGGCGAGGAAAGGCGGTCATTTCATGAACTCCGGGATGCGGCGCCGGATGTCAGGTCTGATCCGGTCACAGGTCATTTGGGGTCTGCTTGCGCGTCGATCGCACGGGCCAGTGACGCAGGCAGGCCGATCGAGGGTTTGGGGGCAGGTTTGTTCGCTCTGTTGGAATATCCGGCGCTTTGTGCGATGTGCGCCAGTGTCGTTGCTTGCAAGACTGCCGCGGCGATGGGATCGATCACCAAGGCGGGAACCTCGGCAGCGATTGCGGGGGCGAGACCCGCCAACGGGGCGCCCCCCAGTATGATCACGTCCGTGCCGTCGCGCAGGGCTGCGGTTGTTGCCAGTGCGATCAGGTCGGCGCGCAGATCCGACCGCACATGGTCAAGCCTCGCGGGGAGGGTTTCAGGCGCATAGACCCCTTTGAAGCGGGCGCTCAGGCCGGTTGCGTGGACACATTCCCGATACCACCGTGTCATGAGCGGCGAAAACGTCACGATGCCGAAAGTATCCCCAAGCATCGCGGCAGACATCACAGACGCCTCTGCCATGCCCACAACCGGCAAATCGAACAGATCTTTTGCGCCGGCCAGACCGGGATCACCGAAAGCGGCAATAACAACCGCATCGACGTCAACGGCGTGTTCGGCAATCATTTCAAGGACAATTCCGCCTGCGATCTGTGCCTCTGCAAGGCTGGAAATATAGGGAAAGCCGCGGGTTGCCGTAACGGGTACGATCTCGGCGCGGTCCCCGACGGCGGCACGGGCGATCCGGGCCATGTTGTCGGTCATGGCTTGGGTCATGTTCGGGTTGAGCAGCAGGAGCCTCATGCGGTCACCTGCTGCGCGAGCATTTTGAATTGTCCCACTTGCCAGAGCGCGGCTCCATCCTTCACTGTCCTGAAACATGGGCGCAAAGTAACGGCGGCTGCCACGAGGGCTGACAGGCTGACCGCGACACCCGCCCTCATGTGGCTGTCGCTTTCCAATGGCTGGCGATCTGGCAACGTTGGGTGACCCAGACATCGGGCTTGGCTGTAATGTGCGCCAGAACATCTTCGAGGCCGGCAATCCGGCCCGGACGCCCGATCAGCCGAAGATGCAGGCCGATCGACATCATCCGGGCCATGCTGCTTCCTTCGGCGTACAGCCGATCGAACGCACCGGTCACATAATTCGAAAAATCCCGATGCTGAACGAACCCGCCGCCCGGTGAAAAGCGCATGTCATTGGTATCGAAGGCATAGGGCAGGATGACATGCGTCGCATCATGCATCCGCGGGACATCGTCGTCATAAACGTCGCTGTCATAAAAGAATCCGCCATGCTCTTGCAACAGCGTGCGGGTGTTGACGGATGGGGCCGACCTTGTGTGCCATCCAACCGGCGCAGTGCCACAGGCGTTGGTGATCGCGCTGTGGGTCTTGGCAATCATTGCGGCTTCATCCGCGCGGGCCATTTCGGCTTGCCGTTCCCACCGCCAGCCATGGCACGACACTTCGTGCCCGCGAGACACCGCATCGCGCAACAACCACGGCGAGCGTTGTGCCGCGCGGCCACAGGTGGAAAACGTGGCCTTCACGCCGTAGCGGTCAAACGCATTTGCAATGCGGCCATAGCCTTGTCGCGTGCCATAGGTGAAATGCGTTTCCATGCAGGGGTCGGGATGGCCGATGACCTCTTCGCGTATCTCGTAGGTGCTTTCGTTGCGCTCGTCACCGTCGGCGATCGACAATTCCGCCCCTTCTTCGACATTGACAACGAACGAGACCGCCAACCGGGCCCCACCGGGCCAGTCAGGGGCAGGCTCTGCTCCAAAATTTCCCTTGAAATCGCGGCGATCTGTCATGTGTCAATCATCCTGTGCAAACCAACGGTGCGCGAAGCGATCACAAGGACCACAATAGCGAGCATGATAAGTCCCGATGACATCGCCGCGAGCGACGGATCGGGCTGCTCCTCGAGATACTGGAGCATCTTGATCGGAAGGGTTTTGTTGCGGGCATCGGTCAGGAAAATCGAGATCGGGTAATTGTCCATCGATGCCAGAAACGCAAACAGCCCCCCCGTCAGATAGGCCGGAGCAAGGTTCGGGATCAGAACCTGAAGGATTGCCCTTGGATAGCTGAGGCCCAGCGTCCGCGCGGCATCTATCAACGAGAAGTCAAACGCGCCCATAGACGCCAGCAGCGTGCGCATCACGAACGGTAATGTGATGACAACATGCGCCAGCAACAGCGACCAATAGGCGTCCCGCAGGCCGATTTCGCGGAAAAACTGCAACAGGGCGACCCCGACAACAAGGCCGGGCATCATCAAAGGCGAGACAGTGAAGGTTGCAACGGCCTCTCTGCCGCGAAAGTCGCCTCGTGCGACGGCGATGGCGGCCATCGTGCCCAAGACCATTGAAACAGCGGTCGAGATCAGCGCGAGGTTCAACGACAATTTCACCGCGTCCCAAAGCCCGCTGCGCCGTTCCAGTGACTGGTACCAGCGCAAGGACCACTCTGGCGGCGGAAGCGTGTAGACGGCAGAGGAGGTGAAAGACGTCGCCACCGTGATGGCAATAGGCAGCATCAGAAAGACGATGCAGGCAATCCCGATCAGCCAGGCGCCAAAGATCGTGATGCGGTCGATCGGGGTCATTGGCGGGCTCCCAGACGGCCTGCGAGCCAGCTTGAAAACAGCACGACGAAAATTGCAATCGCCAGAAGTATCGCCGAAATTGTCGACCCGAGCGGTTCGTCTCGCAGATAGAAGAATGATCTTGCGATCAGCATGGACAAGGTTTGTTGGCGTTCCCCGACGATCAGGGACGGGATCACATACATCGAAATCGCAAGCGAGAACGTAAAGGCAGACCCCGCCACAACGCCGGGCAGGGTGAGTGGCAGGGTCACGCGGGTGAAGCGGAACCAGGGTGTGGCTCCCAGTGACGATGCAGCCTCTGGCAGGCTGCTGTCGAGCTGCCGGATGACCGAATATATCGGCAGCACCATGAATGGCAAAAAGACGTTTGCCGCCCCGATGATAAGGGCTGTTTCGGTGAACAGCATACGCACCGGTTCATCCGTGATACCAAGGGCTTGCAGTGAGGTGTTTATAAATCCGTTGGAGCGGAACAGGATCGACCACGCAAATGCCTTGACGATCACACCCAGAGACATCGGCAGCACAAGCGCCACAAGGAACACCGTCAGCCAGATACCTTTCGCGCGGGCCATTGCAAACGCGGTAGGATAGGCAATGACAAGTGCAAGCAGCGTCGTCAAAAGCGCCACCCGCAAGGTGCGCCACAAGACCACCCTGTTGAATTCGTCAGAGAAAAAATCGATATAGGTAACCAGCGTCAACCCGTTCGCGCCCTGCAGGCTCTTGAACAGCAAAAGCGCCAGAGGCAAGGCGTAGACAACCGCCAGAAACGCCAATCCCGGAACCGCCAGAAGGGCGATACGATTTGACCCGCCGATCATGTCGGCCGCGCGTGGATCAGCGTGTCTGCGACCGACCAACCCCACGTGACGGTTGCCCCGCGGGTGAAATCCGTGCGGATGCCTGACAATTCACACAGAAACTGGTCCTCGCCGGTGGCCACCCCGTGCAGCACGGTTTTTGACCCCAGCGTCATGACATCGTCAAGTTGCACGTTGATCCGGTTCATCCCGGCTGTGGGTTCGGGGTCGATCAATTCGGGCCTGACCCCGACCTGTACCGCTGTCCCTTGCGGGTAGTCGCCATGGGCGCGCAGCGCTCCGGCGGTTGTCTGAACGGTCACGATGCCATCGGCCTGTGCTGTCACTCGCCCTGACAGGCGTGTAGAAAGCCCGACAAAGTCCATGACAAACGGTGACGCGGGGCGGGCGTAAAGCGTGGACGGCTCGGCGAATTGTTCGATTTTGCCAGAATTCATCACCGCGATGCGGTCTGAAACGCCCATGGCCTCTTCCTGGTCGTGGGTCACAAAGATTGCCGTGATATTTCGGCTGCGCAAAAGCGCCTTTAGTTCGATCTGCATGGTTTCCCGCAGCTTGCGATCAAGCGCCGAGAACGGTTCGTCCAGCAGCAGCAGATCCGGTGACACAACAAGTGCGCGTGCGACGGCTACGCGCTGCTGCTGCCCCCCTGAAAGCCCCGCGACCGGACGGTCGGCAAACGCTTCCATCCGTACAAGCGCCAGCGTTTCGGCCACCGGTGCGCGTGCGTCGGCCTTTGTCATGCCGCGGGCCCGCAACCCGAATGCGACGTTTTCAGCCACCGTAAGATGCGGAAAAAGAGCGTAGTTCTGAAAGACGACCGAGATGTTGCGCCTGTGGGCGGGCAGGGACGTGATATTGCGCCCGCCCAGAACAATGGCCCCTGTGTCGGCCTCAAGCAGGCCTGCGATGATCCGCAGCAACGTCGTCTTGCCGCAGCCCGAGGGGCCAAGCAGAGAAACAAGCTCTCCCTTGGCCACCCGAAAGTTCATCCGGTCCATGATCACTGTGCCTTTGAACGACTTGGCAACGCCAGCGACGTCAAGATAGCGACGCGCTTGCACAGGCTGGTCAGTGACCTTGTCAATCATCGGATCAAAGCGCCATCAGCTTGTCGAAACGGTCGATCCAAGCCTTGCGGTTGGCTGCGACAAAGCTCCAGTCAGGGGCGTAGATCGGCACACCTTCGGGCACAATCGCGCCGGCTTTCACAGTCGTGTTGGCCGGAACGGAGGATGCGAAATCCGCCACGGCGGCTTGCATGACGGGGCCAAGCATTTCGTTGACATACGCTTGGGCGAGTTCAGGGTTCGGCCCGCCTTTTACCAGACAGATGCCCGATGGCATGGCAAAGATCCCTTCGGCTGGCGCGGCAAGATCAACAGGCACGCCCATGGCCTTGCGCGGCAGGGTGTAGGACGAGAAGTTACCCGACAGCATGGACACCTCGCCTTGCTCCAGAAGGTTGAAGGCCTGACTCATCGTCGTGTAGACAGTCAAAAGGTTAGGCTTGAGCTCTTCAAGCTTGGCAAAGGCTGCATCGATCTCGTATTGCGCCTCGGAAAACGGCAAGCCCGACCCGAGCATCGCCGCTGACATCAACGTCCACATGCCTTCGGTGTTTTGCAGCGACGGGATAATGATCTGCCCCGCATTGGCCGGATCCCACAGAGCATTCCACGACGGCACGCCGGATGTTTTGTCCGTGTTATAGGCGATACCGGCCCACGGTTGGACATAGTTGCACCACATCCCGTCCATGTGGGTCGCGTCGGGGCGCAGGTCGGTCATGTTGGGCACTGCATCCGGTGTGATCGGTGTCAAAAGACCGGCTTCGACGGCTTGGATCATCACCGGATCGTCCATTTGCACCACGGACAAATAAGGAGCGTCTCTGTTCGAGGACATCTTCTCGAGGTTCACAGACGACTTTGTGCCTTCGAAAATGATGTCCGCGCCGATGGCTTCTTTCATGTGCGGGGTGACAATCGTCTCCATCCACGAGGTGTGGGACCCCGCGCAGCCGATCACCAGTTCGCTCGTTTGCGCCCGCAGGATCGCCGGTGCCGCAAGCGTGCTCAATGTGGCCATTGCAGATGTTTTCAGGAGCGTTCGACGGGTCATGCCCCGTGCAGAATACTGTTTCATAACATGGTCTTCCTCTGTCGGTGGGCGCCCGTATCTTTTGTCGGGTCAAAATGGCATTCCATTTGACACGATGATCTGATCCGGCGATGGATGACCATGTAAAGAGCCGCACTTAAGGTAAATTTTGGCGGTTGAACGAAAAAAAACGCAGGATTTCCACGTCATCGCTGAAGGAGTAAGCACAATGAAAATAGAAATGGCATTCCACTTGCGAAATATTGCCCTGTTGTGTCCGACGCAGGGATTCGTTCCGAACGGATCGCTGAGCGTTCGCGACGGGATCATCATCGGGCGCGGTATCGCTCCGGCTCCGGGTGATACGGTCATCGACGGCAAGGGGGCGTTGTGCTTGCCCGGGTTGATCAACAGCCACAATCACTCCCCCCTGATGAGTGTGCGCGGCATGGTCGAGGATCTTGGATTTGCTCCGGCCTATACGCCGGGGGTGCCACAAGGACACTGGTTGTCCGAAGAAGAAACCCAAATCCTTGCCCGTTTGGGCGTGATGGAAATGCTGTGTGCGGGGGCCACGACGATTGTTGATTATTACCGGATGCCGGACGCGCTCGCCCGGGCGGCCGAAGCGTTCGGCCTGCGGGCGATGATCGGCGGGCGGGTGATGGATGCGCAGACCCAAGCGCTGGCAAATGGCCGCTTTGTGCACGACCCTGAACTGGGCGAGGCGACCCTTCGCGCGGCTCTTGATCTTGTCGACACGTGGGATGCCAAGGCGAATGATCGTATCTCAACCATCCTTGCGCCACATGCGCCCGATACCTGTTCGCGCCAGATGCTGGAAACCTTTGCTACGCTCGCGGCCAAAACCGGCAAACAGGTGCACACCCATCTTGCGCAATCTCCGATGGAGGTCGCGCAGGTGCGCGCCCGCGAGGGGATGTCTCCGTCGGAGCTTTTGGAGGATGTGGGACTTTTAACAAGCGACCTTGTTGCGGCGCATTGTATCTTTCTGGATGCGGCCGATATCCGAAGGGTCGGGCAGGCCGGTGTGATTGTAAGCCATGCACCGGTCGGCAATGCCGCCTTCGGGGCGGCGGCACCGGTGCTGGCCCTTCAAGAGGCGGGGGCAAAGATCACATTGTGCACCGATACAAAATCCGCGGACATGTTCGAGGCGATGCGTATGGCCATCGCAACCGCGCGGTGGCGGGCGGATATGGAATTTGTGCTTGATGCAAAGACTGTCTTTGGCTGGGGCACACGCGATGCGGCCAGCGCGCTCAAGGGGCATCACGGCTCGGGGACGCTTTCGACCGGATCGCCTGCCGATCTTGTTTTGCTGGACCCCACGGCACCGAACCTGAGGCCGGTGATTGACGGATACGGGATCGTCGTCCATTCGGGATCTGCTGCAAATGTGACCGATGTTATGGTGGCAGGTGAATGGCTTGTGAGGCACCGCAGGCCAACGCGGGTCGATATGGACGCGGTCATCAAAGACGCGCAAACCGTCGCCGAAGGATTATGGGCGCGTGCCTTAGCCTAGATCCTGACGGCGCAAAACATCGGTGACGCTTTGCCCTGTATGCAGCAGATGATTGCGCCAGACCTGACGGGCCGCATCAGCGTCGCGCCGTCGCAGGGCATCCATAAGGTGTTCGTGCTCCGCGACGGCCTGTACAAGCCGGTCGGGGTCCATAATGGCCATGAAACGTCCGCGACGGGCCCGCGCCATCATTTTTGTGTGTACCTGTTGCAGGATGGGATTGCCGCAACTGGCCAGAATCGTGTCATGAATTGTTGAATTCACGTCGAAATACTCATCGGGCTTTCCAGCCTCGTAAAAACCCAACATCGCGGCGTGCAGATCCTCGATTACCGTCAGTTGCCCGTCGGTGATCGTGGCGGCAAGGCGTTCTGCGGCAAGACTTTCCAAAGAGGCAATCACATCGAACAATTCCAACGCCTGCTGCGCGGAATAGTCTTTGACATGCGCCCCCTTGTGGCGCGAAATCTCGATCAGGCTGTCGGCCTGCAAAAGTTTCAGCGCCTCCCTGATGGGGGTCCGCGACACATCCAGCTCGGCCGAAAGCTTACGCTCGACGATGTGCGCGCCAGCCGGCAGGATGCCTTTGATAATGCGGTCGCGCAGAACATCGGCGACCCATTCGGAGACGGCGGTCATATCTCCATCCGGCGGGGCCGGTGGCAAGGATGTCTCCATACGGGTTTCCAGTCTTGATTTTTGTGTCACAAAGCGACCTGCACACACTTCTGGAATTCCAGTCTTTTGCAAGTTGCGGTTGATACAATGACGCAATTTCTTGGGTGGTGCTTACGCGCATATCCCTGCAAATTGCAATTGCAGGAGTTTGCCTTTCGTACCCGGGTCTTTGGAAATTGGTTGCACAAGGATTGATCAGGCACGAAGGGCGCCCGCAAGGCCAATGTCCCTCATCCGTCCGGTGGCTGTGCCGCGGGCTAAAATGATGCCTTGTGTGTATTTGGTGCCAGACATTCCGCACGCCTTGGATGCCGGGATTTGGGTCAAAAATCTGCTTGATCGCGGGTGTGAAGATTTCGTCACACCCCACGGTCCAAAAGACGTGACAGGTCTGTCCGCACGGTCAGGTTGTCGTAAAACGCCGTCTGGGCAATCGGCGGCACCCTACAAACCGGAACGGACCATCAGGCAGTCGGCATTATTTGTCGATGGCAAAAGTGCTTGTCCTGCGCCGGTAGCACTGTTTTCAGACGGCCGGACGCTGATTCCGGGCGCGGCCAAAGACCGCGGCGGGATTGGATGCACCTATTTGTTTATGGCGCTTCGAAGAATGCCGATCGCGGCTTGGGTTCCATCGATGATTGCGACCCGTCTGGAGGGCTTTATCTGCGATGACACTCCCGCAAGGGGGCCTCCACCCAGAATGATGCTTGAAATCGGATCTTTCGCGCAGACATCGCAAAGTGCCTTCAAGGCATCGAGCCGCTGGATCTGAACGTCGCCGGGGTCAAACGGGCTGTCGTCTTTTACGGCGACCACACGGTGCAAAAGATCGCCCATGCCGTGAAACTGCGCCCGTTCGCGCAGCGCAGGCGAAAGGCCCGGGTCAAAGGTAACAATCGAGAACCGCCCCCCCAGACACCGGGCCGTCGCGAAAGCCGCACTTGCGATGCCGACGACGGGCAGGTCGGGATAAGCGCTTCGAACGGCCTGTGTGCCGGTGTCCCCGAACGAGGCCAGCACAATGCCGTCAAAGCCGTCCGAATGGGCATTGACCGAGGCCAGAACCCCGCCCACAGCATCCAGCCCGTCCTGATCCGTCACAATCAGCTGCGGGCCATACGCCGCAGACACGGTTTTGAACGTATCGCCGTGGGTTGCGACGGCTTGGGCGGCGGCATCAATGCGCCGGGTGACACCTTCGGATGTGTTCGGGTTCACGATGAGCAACCGCATTACAGGATCACCGACGGCAGCCAGAGTGCCAGCGCGGGAAACACATTGATGAGCATCAGCGCGACAAGCATGGCCGCGATAAACCACAGCATGGACGGGATGATTTTCGCAATGGAAATCTTTGCAATCGCGCAGGTAATCAAAACCACCGAGGCGACGGGTGGCGTTTGTTGTCCAATTCCAAGGTTGATGGTCAGGATCAACCCGAAATGGACCCGGTCAATCCCGAGCTGGTCCGCAAGCGGCAGGAAAATTGGCACCAGCATCAGAATGGCAGGGGTGCCGTGGATGATCGTGCCGGCCAGCAGGAAAAATACGTTGATCGCGATCAGGACCACCCAGTAGTTTTCGGAAATCCCGAGGATCGCCTGTGCGATGTCCTGCGGGATGCGCTGGTTGGTCATGTACCACCCCAGCAGGGTCGACGTCGCGACGATGAACATCAACATCGCGCTGCGTTTTCCCGCAATCCGCAGGGTGTCTATCAGGTTGCCAAGGCGGATTGTGCGGTACAAAAAAACCGCCAGAATGATGGACCAGAATGCGGCGATGGCCCCGGCTTCGGTTGCGGTAAAGATCCCGCCCAGAATTCCCCAAAGCACAAGGATCGGAAGCGTGAGAGGAATGGCGGCGTCTTTGCCGGTCTCGAAGACGCGCTTGAGTGAAAATTCGCCTTCGGTCGGATATCCGCGCCGCACGGACATGACGTAAGCGGTGCCCATCAGCAGGGCACAGACCAGAAAACCCGGAACAATGCCCGCCGCGAACAGCTCTGCGATCGAGGCATTCGCGACATAGGCATACAAAATGAGGTTCAGGCTGGGTGGCACGATAATTGCCATCGTCGCCGAGGTCGACGTCACGGCCGCCGCAAAAGCCGCCGGATATCCGCGCTTTTTCATCTGGGGGATCATGACAGAGCCGATTGCGGCAGCATCAGAGGTCGCGGTCCCCGAAATCTCGGAAAAGAACAAGGACGTCAGGATGTTAACATGTGCCAGACCGCCCCGGATGTGACCGACAAGCGACGAGGCAAAGGCAATCAGCTTTTCGGCGATGCGTCCCTGGTTCATGATCTCTCCGGCGATCATGAACAGGAGTGCTGCGACCAGCAGATAATTGTTGGCCCCGCCAAATGGGATCAGGCCGATAATTTGGGGCACGACGGCGGGGTCGAGCAGGATCATGGTCGCGGCTGTGACACCCAGCACAAAGGCGATGGGCAGTCCTGCAATCAACAGGACCAGCAAAAGGATCAGGATCATCCAGCCGGGGTCGAGAAACATCACGCGTCGCTTTCCGGCAAAAGGTCGTCAACCGTCATCCGCCCGGTGGCAAGGCGCGCAAGGCGGATCGCACAAAACAGGGTAATCAACGCACCGCCCAAAGGCATCGCCCCCCGGAACAGCGCCATCGGCAAATCCACCGAAATCAACTGGCGGCTGCCAAAACTCGTTGCGGCAATGGTGCCGTAATACGCAAGCATCGCTCCGAACCCGCCCATCAGGATCAGGTTCCCGCCCATCACAACAGTCTTGAGGCGGGGGGGAAGCTCCCTGAGTACGGCATCAAAACCAAGGTGCTCGTTGGTACGGGTCAGATACGCCGCCCCGACAAAGGTCAGCATGGCAAGAATATGCGCGGGCAGTTCCTCGCCCCACGACACGCTGTCGTTAAGGACAAAGCGCGCGAAAACCGCATAGTTCAGAAGTAGCAACAGCAGCCCGGCCAAAGTGATGACCACGACATCCAGCCCCCGTCCGATCAGGTGATCGATACGTTCGAGGAGGGCAAAGGTTCGATCCATGGCCGGGCTGTGCATCACTTGATACCCAGTGCGACGCGTGTCGCCTCGATCATGTCCGCGCCGATGACGTCCACGAATGTGGGGCTTTCATAAAGCGGAGCAGAGGCGGCCTGAAACGCGGCAAAGTCGATTTCGTTCACGGCAAGCTTGTCGGCCAGGGCCGCGATCACTGTTGCATCTGTTTCTTCGCCCCAATTGAAGGTCCACGGGGCCACATCAGCAGCGACCTGCAACACAATCGCCTTAAGGGCGGGATCGAGGCTGGCCAGATAGGGCTCGCCAAAGACAAGGAAGGTTGGCAGGTAGACGTGGTTGGACAACGACATAAAGCCCTGTACCTCGAACAACTTGGCACTATCCACCACTTGCGCGGGGTTTTCCTGTCCGTCGATCACACCCTGATCCAGCGCGGAATAGACCTCGCCAAAGGACAAGGGCGTGGCGTTTGCGCCCAGAGTGTTGAACATCTCTACCCGCTGGCGCGAGGTGGGGGTGCGAATTTTCAGACCCTCAAGGTCGGCTGGCACCACGATGGGGCGTACTTTGTTGGTGATCTGGCGAAAGCCGTTGTCCCACATCGCACCCAGCACCATGCCGGTGCCGTCAAAACCGGCCTTCAGGATGTCACCGGCTTCACTTGTGGCAAAGGCCTGAACCGCGGCGCGGTCCTCGAAAAGGTAGGGCAGGTCGAAAATGGCCGCGCGGGTGTTGATCTGCGAAATGGCAGAGGCCGAAAGAGACGCCTGATGCGTGCCAAGTGTCAGCCCTTGCAGCACATCTTCCTCGGAGCCGAGCGTGTTGGACATAAATATCTGAACGTCGATCTGGTCGGGGGCGGCGGCTTCGAGTTGCTTTTCGTATTCAAGCAGGAAAGTGTGGGCGAAAGACCCTTCGGGAAGCGAAGAGTTGATCTGTAGCACCGCTTGTGCGTGCGCGATGGCAGGGGCCAATGCGGCCAACGAGGCTGCAAACAATAGCGTACGGGGCGTGTTCATGATGTAGATCCTTTTCTGGGAGGGAAGCGGAGGTCGTGGTGAAAATCACCTGTGAAAACACATTTTCATCGTTGATGGCCGAAGAAAATAGTTTTTCCCAGCCTTGGCCATGCGCCCCGCGCATTGATGCATTACGGGTCATATTTTGCCGGTGTGTGCATACATTCGCGGCAAAATTGAAAAACGTTGCGCGTGCTAAAGCTCGTTTAGTGATTTATGAACACTTTCGATCAGGCGCATTCTGTTGCGCCCTTCGTCCCCTGACAACTCTATCACCCGTGATGCGATCAGGCCGCACAGCGCGATGATTGCGACGTGATCAAAGATCGGGCCGGTGGCGCTTGTCTTGCAGTCGAAATACCATTGGGTTTTCAGGTCGGTTGCCTGCGCTGTGTCACCGATACAGGCGATTTTGGGACCCTTCGATGCCAACAAGGATTTTATGGCAGACAGTGCCTTGGGGGATCTGCGCAGCGAAAAGACCACAACGCAATCTTCCGCGGTCATTGTGCCCAGCATTTCCGAAACAGTCTCGCCGTCGCGAGGCAATACCGTGACGTTCGGTAAAACCTGCAAAATCTGCCAACCAAGATACCGCGCAAAGGGCTGTCCGGCCCGGTAGCCCAGCACAAACACCCGCGGCGCACCGATCATACATTGTGCGAGCGCGTCGATCGCGCTTTCGGTGATTCCCGCAAAACTGCGATCCAGATTGATCTGTGACTGGGCCAGATGCCGCTCGACGAACTGATCGGCTTGCGGATCGAGGGGCTTGATGCGCGCAAGAGCGGCATCATGATCCGGTTCGTTCCGCGCGGCCTGTCTTGCCTGTTCGAAACTGGTGAACCCGACCTTGCGAACAAACCGCGTAACGGTTGCGTTCGAAACATTGGCGATTTTTGCAAGTTCGGTTGCAGAGTAGCTTGCCAATTGGCCCGGAAATGTCAGGATCGCGTCGGCCAACCGCCGCTCGCTTGGATGCAGGTCCGGTAAAGCGCGCTGAATGCGGGCTTCGAACGATAACTTTGGATCAAGGCTCATGACTTTGAACGCTAGGTTTGACGCGCAGCCGATGCAAGGCGACAATTGCATCCGGCCGAACGATGGTTGGCTTCCAGCAGCCTTCGCCGTGGTGAGCTGCCCCCCCCTGAAAATCAGACGCTGACCTAAGCTGCGACTTGCAGTTTGCTGATCTTCGGCACGAGGGAGATCCGTTACGTCAAAACGGCAGCAACATCATCCGAAGCTTGCGGCCAAGGTCGTGATGGAGGCGCTGAAGGATGAGGAGACGGTGAGCGAACCGGCCAGTCGGTTCGGGGTTCCGCCGACGATGTTTCACCAATGGAAGCGGGCTTTGCCTGAGGGCGCGTTTGGTGTGTTTGAACGGGGCAGCCGCAATGTCCCGCAGGTCGACAAAGAGCAGGTCAAAGACCTGCACGCCAAGATCGGGGAGCTGGCCGTTGCCAACGATTTTTTGACCGGAAAGCTCAACCCTTGGACCGGTAAGTGAGGCGCAGGATGAGTGAGCCGAACATCCGGGGCCTGTCTGTTGGCAGGCAATGCGCCTTGCGGGAGTCTTTTTACTACGAACCGAAGGGAGAACCTGGATCTGATGCAGCTGATCCACGGCCCGGGTGCCAATTGAACCGTCCCTAGTTTACCGCAGACCGCGAGACCCGCCAGCCGACAATCCGATCAGCAAACGTATCGATGACGAACGCCACATAGAATTCGGCATGAGGCCGCCATCGGTCCGAGGACCGTGCCGGACGCCTTGCCAGGTCCACACACAGGTAAAATCGCTGACCTGTTGCCCGGAAAACGATGCCCTTTGCATCGCTGCCAGGACAGAGCAGGTTCGGCGCAGGTGCTCGGAAGATCTGGTTCACCGTGTCGCGAGAACAGGGCACGGATGTGCCTGGGACCTTTGTTTTGACAACCTTTTTCACGCACAGCAGCACGGATGCCAATCCGTTTCATCAGACGCTCCACAGTGCAGTGCGCCACCTCAAAGCCTTCTCGCGTCATCTGATGTCACGCCTTACGACCCCCGCAGACCTGATAACTTGCATCCCGGACCCGTTTGATTTCCGGACGCAGCTTCGTATCCCGCTGATGTCGCGCCGAAGCTTTGGGCGGATCAGCGAGGCACGCCAGACGGTGGCAATATGTCCCCTCCCGGCAGATTGCTACGCAATCGCCGGCCGGTCAATGGACGGCGCAATCGGCAGGAGCCTGCAGATCGACCCGACACCGTAAACAATGCGCTGATCCTCAATAAAAGTGATCATCGCTTCGGGGGGCGGTCGCGTTCCATCCTGTTGCCCGGCAGTGTGTGTTTACACGCACGAGAGGGGGCGCAAAATATGCCGACGCTTTGCGGAAGATCTCATTGGCCTTGCGCAGTTCGCGAACCTCACGTTCCAGCGCCTTGATCCGCTCCCGCTCCTGCGTGGTAACGCCATCGCGCCCGCCTGCGTTTCATATAAACCTTGATGTTCAAGCACCATCCGAACCGCACGCGCACGAACCTCTGGCGAGTAACGATTTACCTTTTTGTTATAACCATCATCCTTACTTAAGTTTATGGTCTCCGCCAAAGACGCTTTATAATCGGTAGAAGCGTTGGAGTGACATGGGCGTGTTTGCCTGGATCATGATGGGATTGGCCGAACAAGCCCCTGACAAGAAGACCATCTCAATCGATGCCACCTACCTCAAAGCACATCGTACCGCGTCCGGCCTGCGGTTAAAAAGAGGGGCATGGACGCCTGACCGAACTGACCAAGGATGGTATGAACACCGGGCTGCATGCTGTCACTGACACCAGCGGTCGCCCAGTTCGCTTGTTTGTCGCCGCAGGCCAGCCCTTAGCGATGCATTCATCGCCTGCCGGGCAGGGAGTAAGCGACGATACTGGCGCTGTGGCTTTGATGAATGGCTTGCCAGAGGTTGAGGCTCCTCGCTGACAGGGGATGAAGCTGTTTATTGGACTTGGATGTATCGCTCGCAAAGACTGCGGTTTATGTGACTAGTGAACACGGTAAAGCCGTGAAGCCGTGAAGAAAACAGAGGTTACCTGCGAACCGGAAGCTCTTTCAGCCTTTGCAGGCACGCTGCCTGGAAAGGTTGCAATCATAGGACTAGAGGCTGGGCTCGATGTCGTGCTGATGGAGAGCCGGCAAGTGAAGGGCGCGTTGAAAGCAATGCCGATCGAAACGGATCGGCGGGATGCCGAAGGGATTGCCCGTTTGCTTCATATCGGTTGGTTCAGGCCTGTGCATTGCAAATCCTTATACGTACAGGACGTTCGTGCGCTTCTGGATGCGCGTAAGGCGATCCAACAGGGCATGATTGCATTAAAGATGTCGCTGCGCGGTCTGTTGCGGAACTTCGGGCCTAAGGTCGGCGGGATCTCCCGCGGGCGTTATGACGCGGGTGCGTCAATGGGTGGAAGGAAATGTTATGCTGCTGGCCGCAACCACACCTGTGTTGAAGTCTCGCGCTGCATTGCGCGTGGAGTTGGCCAATCTGGAACGCTAGGTTCGCGGACTTGCGAAGGATGACACGGTTTGCCGTTTGTTGATGACGATGCCGGGCATCGGAGCAGTCGTCGCTTTGACTTTCAAATCCGCGGTAGATGATCCAAACAGCTTCAATTCCTCCAAACGTATTGGACGTAGGGTCGGCTTGACGTCATCGCGACACCCGTCTGGTGAGCACGATTTCACTGGCGGTATCACCAAGGCGGGTGACGTAAGTTTGCGCCGGGCATTGTGTCAGGCCGCAACAGTCATGGTACATCTCGGTCGCCCCTTATGGCTTGGAACATGGGCCGCGCGGGTGGCCAAGCGTCGCGGAAGCAAGAGGGCAATGGTCACGCCGGCGCGGTGCATTGGTGTTATTCGTCATCGCATGTGGCGGGACGGCACCGAGTTCAATCACGCAACCCCACCAGTCTTTAGGGGCATTTAGACAGTGTTAGAACGCTTGGAAGCGACCCATTGAAGGCTGCTTGACTGTGGCCCTTCGAGGTCCCCACCGGGACGTGGTTCCGAAGATGCCTCTCTGATGGTTTGCTGTACAAACCACTGTCGGGCAGCGGTGGTCAGGACAGTCGCCGAACGGAGCTTAGAGCACGCTTATGTGATGGGCACTTCGGGCTACCACACTGGATCAGCATCATGTTGGCAGCCATTGCGTTGACCGCGGACCGACGCATGAACCCGGGGAAGATCTTGAACGGAAGGGTCGCAAATTAGCTACTATTCGAGAACCCGCTCCCAACCTCGTCAAAATGGAGAGACGGAGGACACTGTCCCTGTCGCCAAATCCCGGTTGTCATATTGCCATCGACAGAGACGGCCCCGTCACCGAAATCCTTGGCCTAGACGAGTTGATGCCGTAGAGCTATGGTTTGATAACATAATTGGTATTCGCTTACGAAGAGTCGAAAAATCTGGGGCAACATCCGACATGGCAGTGGATCAACTTTTGTCTGGCGGAAGGGGGTCCTTATGTAGTCATTTCTGTATTCTAAATCAGAGTGTTACGCTAATGCTCCCAACCATGATGAGCGCTTGCAGTGAGTAATTTTAGCCAAGATCGATGCGGGAGTGTTTTCATTGTTTCAGGATAAATTGGAGGGAAAAGGCACGCCTCTGGAAGTAACCACAGGTCAATTACCTCGCCCCCGACTTGCTTTCGTCGTCTATTTTCGGGCGATCGCGATCGTGCTGATCGTAGCAGGCCATAGTTACGGATTGGCAGGCATCCAGTTTTCCCATGCTCTGGACGACGCGATATCTAGCTTTTTGAAAGGTGCTACTGCATTATTCGTATTCATATCCGGGTTCTTGTTCGATTACGTGTATAGCGGTAAATATCGATACCGACAGTTTCTGGAGGAAAAGGCCCGACGATTACTGATTCCGTATTTAGTGCTTACATCTATCGCACAGCTGGTTTTTTGGAAATTATATGCTGATCAAAGCATATACGACAAAATATTCAGAGACCTGATACTCGGAGATACATTTCAAGCCTATTGGTATGTTCCGTTTATCCTGGTCATGTTTACGATTGCGCCCCTACACAGAGGTTTTATGCGG
>JBLHUT010000002.1:0-41247 GCA_047629975.1 Paracoccaceae bacterium | reverse complement strand
GAAAGCATCACCCGCACCGTGCGCAAGCTGGTCCGCCGAGAGATATTCCGTGCTTTGGAAAGCCGGAATATCGACTGAACCTAGCGTTTCGCGGCTTTACCGGCGGCAAGCACCTGATCGGGGACCTGTGTGGCGAGGGCAAGCAGCGCGTCAAGATCAAGATGCTCTTCGAGATGATCGGCCAGTTCATCAAGTGTGGCATCGATGACATCGTCGTACGCAAGCTGTGACGAGGCGACCCCGAGCGAGGACAAAAACGCCGCACGAAACGGATCGGATGCGAAAAGCCCGTGCAAATAGGTGCCGCGCACCCGCCCGTTGCGTGAGGCTGCTCCCTCGATGCGGGTGTCGATCTGCAGCCAGCCTTGCGCGCGATCAGGGCCTTCGGTTTTACCCAGATGGATTTCATACCCCTCGAGTGCTGTGCCGGAAGCAATGTGAAGTGCCTGTGTGAGGGCAAGGCGTTTTTGCGAGTGCATGGTCGTCGTGACGTCCAAAAGCCCCAAGCCTGCAACCGAGGTCGGGGCCCCTTCGATCCCGTCCGGGTCGTGAATTGCCGTCCCCAGCATCTGGTAGCCCCCGCAAATGCCAAGCACCTGACCGCCGCGTCGCACGTGGGCCGCAATGTCGATATCCCACCCTTGGGCGCGCAAGGCCGCAAGATCGGCGATTGTCGATTTGGAGCCGGGCAGCAGAACCAGATCGGCATCCCCCGGCAAGGCCCGCCCCGGCGGGATCAGCTCAACGCTGACATCAGGCTCCAGCCCGAGTGGGTCAAGATCATCGAAATTGGCCATTCGCGGTAAACGCGGCACCACGATCTTGTACGTGCCGCCCGGACGCGAGGCCAGATCGAGAATATCCTCTGCGGGCAATTTCCACGCACCGTCAAACCACGGCAGAATGCCCAACGGGGTCCATCCTGTGCGGTGCGTGATAATGGCCATGCCGTCGTGAAACAGGGTCGGATCGCCCCGAAACTTGTTGACCAGATAGGCCTTGATCCGGGCCGCATCCGCTGCGGGCAGGATCGTGTCGGTCCCGACAAGCTGGGCAATCACACCACCACGGTCAATGTCGCCGACCAGCACCACAGGCAGGTCAACGGCTTCGGCAAAGCCCATGTTGGCAATGTCTCCGGCACGCAGATTGATTTCGGCAGGAGAGCCGGCACCCTCGACCACAACAAGATCGACCCCCGCAGCCAACCGCCCGTAACTTTCGACGGTCGGAGCCATCAGTTCGGGCTTGAGGCGGGCGTATTCGCGGGCCTTGACGGTGGCATAGCGTTTGCCCTGAACGATCACCTGTGCGCCGGTTTCGCTTTCGGGTTTGAGCAGTACGGGGTTCATGTCAACTACGGGGTCAAGGCGGGCTGCACGGGCCTGCAAAGCCTGCGCGCGGCCGATCTCCCCTCCGTCAATGGTGACGGCTGCGTTGTTGGACATGTTTTGCGGTTTGAAGGGGGCCACGCGGTATCCTCGCCGCAGATAGGCACGTGCCAATCCGGCGACGATCATTGATTTGCCGACGTTCGAACCGGCGCCCTGTATCATGATCGCTTTTACCATTTGATCCCCGTTTCCCGTTCCTGCTTTTGTGCGGTGCACGCAAGGGACGGGCCTAATACCCGATTTTCCAACGAAAAAGGCGCGCCAGTTCAGGCACGCCCTTGTTCACGCTGTTATCTAACAGCTTATGCGGCTTCAGCCTGCTCGGCAGCCTGACGCCGTTCGCTTTCTTCACGCGACAATGCAACAGAGGTTCGTACACCTTTGCCAACAAAATCCATGAGCCCCGAAACAACACGTTCGTTCGGGTCAATTCCTGCACAGCTCAATACTTCGCGACCATCACGCGAACGTGCCCACCGGGCGATTTGTTCCGGGCCGTTACCGTACTTCTTGTCGTCAGCAATGGCGTCATCCAATGCCGCAAGCACAACAGCCGCAAAAAGTTTGCGGGATCGTGAACCTTGCTCGTGGTTGAAAGCCGTGCCGTCAACGAAATCTACCATCTCGTCGTCCTTATCTTATTGCTCTTGTCTTTCTGGCGTAAGCGCGAATATGACGTTTTTGAAACGATTCGGTATTCCATTTTCATCATGTCTGCTATGCGTATATTGCATACCTTGGAATTTTCGCACAACATTTAGTTTTCTTGCTCTTCACCACACACCAATATATAGGGTCCGCCAACTGAAGTTCAACTTTCTCCCGAGGTTCTGTCAAAATGCCCAAAATAAATGGAAACGAGATCCGCCCTGGCAATGTCTTGGAGCACAACGGTGGTCTTTGGGCCGCTGTCAAAGTGGACCACGTGAAGCCCGGAAAGGGTGGCGCCTTTGCACAGGTCGAGCTTAAGAACCTGCGCAATGGTTCAAAATTGAACGAACGTTTCCGCTCCGCCGACAAAGTAGAGCGCGTTCGGCTCGAGCAGAAAGACCAGCAGTTCTTGTACGAGAGCGACGGCATGCTGGTGATGATGGACCTTGAAACCTATGAGCAGATCGAGCTTCCTGCCGACCTTTTGGGCGAACGGCGGCCGTTTCTTCAGGACGGAATGACGGTTGTTGTCGAGTTCCATGACGAAGAGGCGCTGAACGCATCCTTGCCGCAAAAAGTGACGTGCAAGGTCGTTGAGACAGAGCCGGTTGTGAAAGGCCAGACTGCGGCCAATTCGTTCAAGCCGGCGATCCTTGACTGCGGCGTCAAAGTCATGGTGCCGCCCTTTGTCGGGCAGGACGAAGACATTGTCGTGAACACCGAAACGATGGAATACTCCGAACGCGCGTAACCTGCCGGCGTATTGACCGGGAAAACGGGCCTCGCATCGTGCGGTCCCGCAGGGGGCAAATCGTGTTACCGGAACCGTTCCGCCGGCGCGAAATAGACTGCGCGTATATCAGACTGGGCATATATCAGAAGGACCATCCGTGATGGGATTCAAAACCGGTATCGTCGGACTTCCGAACGTAGGTAAATCCACCCTTTTCAATGCGTTGACCCGCACAGCAGCCGCACAGGCCGCGAACTACCCGTTCTGCACGATCGAACCCAACGTGGGCGATGTGGCGTTGCCGGATGCCCGTTTGGATACGCTTGCGGCCATTGCCGGAAGCAAGCAGATTATCCCGACCCGCATGACGTTTGTCGACATTGCCGGCCTTGTAAAAGGGGCAAGCAAGGGCGAGGGGCTGGGCAACCAGTTTCTTGCCAACATTCGTGAATGTGACGCAATCGCGCATGTTCTGCGGTGTTTCGAGGATGGGGATATCACCCATGTTGACGGGCGCGTGGACCCTGTCGAGGATGCAGCGACGATCGAGACCGAACTGATGCTGGCCGACATGGAAAGCGTTGAAAAGCGGCTTCAAAACATCGTTCGCAAGGTGCGCGGCGGCGACAAGGAAGCTGTTCAGCAAGAGCGGTTGTTGCGCGCAGCCCTCGAGGTGCTCAACGAGGGTAAGCCCGCGCGGGTGGTTGACGTGGCCGAGGATGACCTCAAGGCCTGGAATATGCTTCAGTTGCTGACCACAAAGCCGATCCTTTACGTGTGCAACGTGGGCGAAGACGAAGCAGGCGCCGGCAATGCCCATTCCGCCGCAGTCGCGGAAATGGCCGCGGCACAGGGGGCGGCCAGTGTGGTCATTTCGGCCAAGATCGAGGAAGAGATAAGCCAGCTCGACCGAGAGGAATCCGAGATGTTCCTGACGGAACTGGGCTTGGACGAGGCTGGTCTCGACCGCGTGATCAGGGCTGGGTACTCTCTTTTGGAGTTGCAGACCTATTTTACGGTTGGCCCGAAAGAAGCGCGCGCGTGGACGATCGGCAAGAATACGCTTGCGCCACAGGCGGCTGGTGTCATTCACGGTGACTTCGAGCGCGGTTTCATCCGCGCCGAAACCATCGGATACGACGATTACGTCGCCCTCAGGGGCGAAGCAGGAGCCAAAGAGGCCGGTAAAATGCGGGTCGAGGGCAAATCGTATCTGGTCAAGGACGGGGATGTCCTGCATTTCCTGTTCAATGCCTAGACCCGCATGATTGGTGTGCTGTTTGGCGGCCGGTGCTATTGATCGTCTTGCAGACAGCCTTTGATTCCGGTGGCGAGATCGTGCAACATTTCGCGGTAAAGGTCCGGCCCCGGTTTCAGTCCGGTGCCGATCGGGTCCAGCACAGCAACGCGGGCGCCGGTGCCTTCGGCTACAGTCGTGGTCAATCCCTGGTTGAACTGGGGTTCGGCAAAGATACACTGAACATCTGCTGCGATGACCGCCGCGCGGATTTCGGCAACCCGGGCAGGGCCGGGTTTCGTGCCGTCCGATATCGCGATTGACCCCGTGGCAGACAGCGCGAAACGCTTTTCAAAATACTGGAATGCGTCATGAAACACGACGAAGGGTTTCGCGCGATTGGGCAGCAGCAGCGCATCGATATCTTGCACGACGTCGGCAATTTCACGAGCACCGGCAGCGGCATTTTCAGCATAGCGTGCAGCGTTTGCCGGGTCTGCCTTTGAAAGCTCGGTTGCAATTACTTTGAGCCAGATTTTACCGTTTTCCGGATCAAGCCATGCGTGGGGATCAATGCTGTCGTCCGCATGGCCGTGGCTATGGCCGTGGTCGTCGTCATGATCATCGTCCTTTGCCTCGTTGCCTTCGGGTGGCGCGGCAAACAGGGCAAGTGTGCGTGCCGGTTGGGTCAGGGTGTCTTGATGGTGCAAAAGCTCTACCAGATGTGCCTGTGGGGCGAGCGTTTCGACGGCTTCACCGAACCACGGGGTCAGATCATCGCCGATCCAGAAGACCAGTTGCGCAGTCTCGAGTGAAGCGGCCTCTGACGGGCGCATGGCATGGCCGTGCGGTGACGCATTGGGGGGCACAACGAGCGCGGCCTCTCCGACGCCCTGCATGACCCGTGTGACCAACGAGTGAACCGGTGCGATATCAGTCGCCACACGCGGTACCTGTGCGGTGGCGAGGGTGCTTGCAGTGATTAGGGCAAGGCCCGAGGCAAATAGATGTCTGATCATGGACGGGCTCATCAGTTGTTGAATTGAAGTGGCTTGTTAAACGTCATATTATAACATATCAATCCCCAAAGAACATCTGACCCCAAGGAAGACCTCATGCAAATGATCGGATTCGAGCACCACGATCATGCGTCGTGCATTTCAGACGGTGTGGCAGCCGTTGGCGCGCAGTGCAGGCAAGCGGGGCTGCAATTCACCCCTGTCCGGCGGCGCGTACTCGAGATTTTGCTGGCTGAACACAGGGCCATGGGAGCCTATGACATTCTGGATCGGTTGCGCGACGAGGGGCTTGGCTCGCAACCGCCTGTTGTCTACCGGGCGTTGAGTTTTCTGACCAAGCACGGGTTCGCGCACAAGATCGAACGTTTGAATGCCTTTATCGCGTGCGTTCATCCCGGAGAGGCGCACGCGCCCGCGTTCTTGATTTGCCGCATCTGCGCTTCTGTCGCCGAAATGAACTCGGACTCCCTGAAAAACATGCTTGGACGCACTGCCAAAGATGCAGGCTTCGAGATCGAGTGCACAATTGTCGAGGCACAGGGGGTTTGCCCGAATTGCCGTGAAAGCAATCCTGCGTGAGTTTGTTGTTCAAAGAGCCGTCGCATTTGGTCACGGTTACCGATCTGAGTGTGCGTCTGTCAGGCCGCGCGGTACTGGAGCACGTGGATCTGACCATTCATGCGGGCGAGATCGTCACGATCGTAGGGCCGAACGGATCGGGAAAGTCGACGTTGATCAAATCGATCATCGGGGCGGTAAGCCCGACAGCAGGGCACGTCGTCAAGGCGGCAGGGCTGCGGATCGGTTATGTGCCACAATCGTTGCACGTCGATCCGACATTACCGCTCACGGTGCGTCGTTTTCTGAGCCTTCCGGTGCGGGTCACGGACGCGCAGGCCCAAGAGGTGCTTGATCAGGCGGGTGTCGGCAATCTGGCCCAACGGCAAATGGCCGATCTGTCGGGCGGACAGTTTCAGCGCGTGCTGTTGGCGCGCGCCTTGCTGAACCGGCCCGCGCTATTGATCCTTGACGAGGCAACACAGGGTCTTGACCAGCAAGGATCGGCAGCGTTCTATCGCCAGATTGCGGATGTGCGGGCGCGCTTGGGGTGTGCTGTCTTGATGATCAGCCATGAATTGCACGTGGTAATGGCGGCGTCAGATCGCGTGATTTGCCTGAACGGGCATGTCTGTTGCCAAGGCGCGCCAGAGCATGTGGCCTCGGCACCTGAATACCGCGCCTTGTTTGGCACAGGAACCCAAGGCGCGCTGGCGCTGTACCGGCATGATCACAACCATTCGCACGATCATACGCACACGGCGGCGTGCACCCATGAAGACGCCGAAACGCTTGAGGGGATAAAGTGACCGCTTTGTTAGACAGTTTCCTTGTTCGCGCAGCGTTGGCGGGGCTTGGCGTGGCGATTGCTGCGGCACCGTTGGGGTGCTTTGTCGTCTGGCGGCGGATGGCCTATTTCGGTGACGCGACCGCGCATGCCTCGATTCTGGGGGTGGCACTTGCGTTAAGTTTTTCGATGTCGATCTTCACGGGTGTGTTGGTCGTTTCATTGTTGATGGCAACGACGGTGTCGCTGTTGAGCGGGCGCGGCTACGGCATGGATACCTTGTTGGGGGTTCTGGCACATTCGGCGCTGGCGATCGGTCTTGTGGCGGTGTCGTTCCTGCAAGGGGTCCGGATCGACATAATGGCCTATCTGTTCGGGGATATTCTGGCGGTCGGCAAGGTTGATCTGGCGGTGATCTGGGGTGGGGCGGTGCTTGTGCTTGGGTTGGTGAGCTGGCGTTGGTCGGCTTTGCTCACTGCCACGCTTAACCGCGATCTGGCCTATGCCAGCGGTATCGACCCCAACCGCGAGCAGCTTGTTCTGACGGTTGCTTTGGCCTTGGTGGTTGCGGTGGCGATCAAGGTCGTCGGGGTTTTGTTGATTGCCGCGATGCTGATTATTCCGGCGGCTGCCGCGCGGCCCTTTGCGCGCACGCCCGAGCGTATGGCGGTGATTGCAACGGTTATCGCGGCGCTTTCAGCGTTGGGGGGGCTGCAATTATCGTATCGTTTCGACACGCCCACCGGCCCGACAATCGTCTGTCTGGCGGCCGCGATGTTTTTTCTGTCAAGTCTGGGCGGTGTGATCCGTACCCGTTTGATAGCCTGAAAGCCCTGCCAGCAGCCTTTTGTGGGGCAGTGGCAGGGCAGTAGGATCAGATGGTCTGGTCGTAGTCACCCACCGCAGGCTCGGTGCGGATCGTGGCATCGAGGTCGGCAAAGATCGCACGCATCTCGGCGTCACTCTCGGGGCTTTCGCAAACCACCACAAGGTTCGGCGTGTTCGAGGACGCCCGCACAAGGCCCCACGCGCCGTTTTCAAGGATCACCCGCGCGCCGTTTACCGTTACGACCTGCACGATTTTGCGACCTGCAATATCCCCGCCGGCCTCGTGGCGCGCCACCAGTTTCGCGACAATACGCTCCAGCACGTCGTACTTTTCAAGATCCGAGCAATACGGAGACATGGTCGGTGTGGCGAATGTCTGGGGCAGGGCGCGGCGCAGGTCCGACATGGATTTGTCGGGGTTTCTGTCCATCAGTTTGCAGATCTCGACAGCGACACGCATGCCGCAATCATATCCACGCCCGATAGGCTCGGCGAGGAAATAGTGACCCGACTTCTCGAAACCGGCCAGCGCACCCAGTTCTTTGACACGGCGTTTCATGTGGCTGTGCCCGGTTTTCCAGTAATCGGCTGTCACGCCATTGGCCTTGAGCACGGGGTCAGAGGCGAACAATCCGGTGGATTTGACATCTGCCACAAAGGTTGCGTTGGGATAGATCCCCGACAGGTCACGGGCCATGATGACCCCGACCTTATCGGCAAAAATCTCTTCGCCCTCGTCGTCGACCACGCCGCAGCGATCCCCGTCGCCATCAAATCCAAGCGCGAAATCGGCACCCGAGGCCCGGACGCTGTCGGCCATATCATGCAGCATTTCAAGGGCTTCGGGGTTGGGGTTGTAGTGCGGAAATGTGTAGTCAAGCGTGTTGTGGCTTTCGACAACCTCGACGCCGATACGCTCGAATATCTTGGGTGCAAAAGCCGCAGCCGTACCGTTGCCGGTGGCGCATACGACCTTGAGCTTGCGGGTCATTTTGAAATCCCCGCACAGATCGTCGATATAGGCGTCCATGACCCCGTCCACGAATTCATAAGCGCCACCTGGACGCGCGATGCCGCGCCCCTCAAGCACGATATCGCGCAATTCCGACATCTCGTCCGGGCCGTGGGTCAGAGGCCGCTCAAAGCCCATCTTGACGCCTGTCCAACCGTTCGGGTTGTGGCTGGCGGTCACCATGGCAACGGCTGGAACGTCCAGATGGAACTGGCTGAAATAGGCCATCGGCGACACTGCGGGGCCGATATCCTTGACCGTGATCCCGGCCTGCATCAGGCCCAGCATCAGGGCGTTCTTGATCGACAGCGAATAGTCGCGGTAATCGTTTGCCACCGCGATTACGGGCTCGATCCCGCGGGCGTGCATCTGTGTGCCAAGCCCGAGGCCAAGCGCGGTAATCCCGGGCAGGTTGATCTCGTCTGGATATTTCCAGCGCGCGTCATATTCGCGAAAACCGGTCGGAGTGATCATGGCATCGCGCAGAAAGGACCAGGTATTTTGCGAAACGATAGGGGAGGGTTTTTTCACGGCAGGCTCGCTTTCAGTGTTGGGCGACTACAATCTGATTGGGTTCTGTTTAGCCAAAGTGTCGAAAGCCATCAATTGTCGCAAAAGCATAGGCATCTGGTCCAACGGGATCATGTTTGGTCCATCCGAGGGGGCGGTATCGGGGGCTTCGTGGGTTTCGATGAACACGGCCGCGATACCCAGCGACACGGCTGCACGGGCCATAACAGGCGCAAATTCGCGCTGCCCGCCGCTTGAGCCGCCCAAACCGCCCGGCTGCTGGACAGAATGGGTGGCGTCCATCACGACCGGATAGCCGGTTTTGACCATCTGTGGCAGCGCACGCATATCGGTCACCAGAGTGTTGTATCCAAACGACGTTCCACGCTCTGTGAGCAGGATCCTTTTGTTTCCGGTGCTTTCGATCTTGGCGATGACATTGGGCATGTCCCAAGGCGCAAGAAATTGTCCCTTTTTGACATTCACGACGGCACCTGTCTCGCCGGCCGCCACAAGCAGGTCTGTCTGGCGGCACAAGAACGCGGGTATCTGCAAAATATCGACAGCTTGTGCTGCCAGGGCACAGTGCTCGGGGGCGTGTACATCCGTCAGAACAGGGCAACCGACTTGCGCGCGCACATCGGCCAGCACCTGTAGCCCTGCGTCGATCCCCAAACCCCGTCGGCCCGACACAGAGGTCCGGTTGGCCTTGTCATAGCTGGCCTTGAACACATATTGGGCACCGACCGCCGCGCAGGCCTCGGCCATCCGGTGTGCTATGGTCAGGGCGTGATCAAGGGATTCAAGCTGACAGGGCCCTGCAATGAGTGTCAGTGGCCGGTCGTTGCCAACCGTTAGTGCGCCGATTGTGATGTCCTGCATGGTGAAAATTATCCCTGACCGAATATACAATGGCCCTGCCGACGGATCGCAGATGACCGTGAGCGTTCAGCCATAATGCGCGTGGCCTAATTGGTAAAGTCCGGGCGTGCAAACGCGTAAATCCGGACTTTTTTAGGTTAACTGGCGAAGCTCACCACCAACGTCATCCCAAGCACGATTGCAATCCACATCACCATTGCACCTGTGGGCCAGACCCGTGCCATGCGTCCCTCGGGACCATAGGAATGATAGAGCCCGTCAATGACGCGGCCCAGTTTGCGCAGCCAAAAGGATCTAAATCCGTTGCTTGTGTTTGCCACGACCTGCCCCACGCCAGTGATGATCCACGGGAACAACCGGCGATAGCTCCAGTCGGTGTCGAGGGTGATCCCGCGTGTTTGTGTGGGATAGAGACCCGCACGCACCAACACGCCAAAGGCCAGCAAGGCAAACGCCAAAAGCTGCAACTGCGCCACGACATGGCCTGTCGTGTAAGGGTGCGCATCCACCGCATAGGGCAACAGGGCATAAAGAGGCTTGGGGAAGACACCGATCAAAATGCACAACAGGGCCGTGATGCCCATTGCCAGCTGCATGTGCATCGGCGCCTCTGCGGGCCGCTTGCCGCTGTCGCGCGAAAAGAAGGCGGCAAAGGGAACCCTGATGCTTGAATGCGCCAGCGCCCCGACCGAGGCAAAGATCAGGATCGCCCAGATGACCGGATAATGCTGTGCGGCGGCTTCATCAAGGATCAGCGACTTTGTCACAAACCCCGAGAACAACGGCACCGCCGAAATAGAGGCCGCCCCGACAAGGCAGAACAGCGCCGTGCGCGGCATCGTCCGGTAAAGCCCTCCCAGTTCAGAGGCTTTGGAGGTGCCGGTTCTGAAAAGGACTGCACCGACCGTCATAAACAGCAACGCCTTGTAGAGGATACTGGCAAAGGCATGGGAGGCAGTTCCGTTCAGCGCCATTTCGGTGCCAATCCCGACCCCGACCACCATAAACCCGAGTTGGCTGTTCAGGCTATAGGCCAGCACGCGGCGCAGGTCGTTTTCGATCAGGGCAAAGAAGATCGGAACAACGGCCATGACCGCGCCGACATAGATCAGGATTTCCGTGCCGGCAAAGCCGCGCGCCAAAGCGTAGACCGCCAGTTTTGTGGTGAACGCCGACAGGATAACCGTGCCCGTCACCGTCGCCGCCGGATAACTGTCCTGAAGCCAGTTGTTCAGCAGCGGGAACGCACATTTAATGCCAAAGCTGAGCAGCATCAGCCATGTGGCCAGTGACCCGAGCGTCATCCGGTCAAATGCAAGGCTACCGGTTTCGCTGTAAAACAGGGCCGTTCCGGCCAGCAGGATCACACCGGAGCTGATTTGTACGATCAGATACCGCATGCCTGTGTGGTAAGCGCCCTCTGTCCGGCGCGCCCAGATCAGAAAGACCGAAGCGAGCGCCGTGCCCTCCCAATAGAAAAAGAGCGTGATCAGATCGCCTGCAAAAACCGCACCGATGGCAGAGCCTGCATAAAGCAGGGCGGCAACCTGCTGGATCGTGTCGCGCACATGCCACGCATAAAGATTGCCCAGAAATGCCGCGAGACAGAACATCAACGCAAACACGCGGCTCAGCTTGTCAACGCGCATCATGTCCAGCGTCAGGCCGAAAAACGGGGTCTGTGCGAATGTGCCCAGTGGCAGGGTCAAAACCTGCACGGCAGCAGCGACGGGCAAAAGCAGCAAAAGAGCCGCACGCGGCTTGCCTTGTGGCAGGATCAGCAGAACAAGCGCGCCAATCAAAAAGATAAAGGACGTCGGGAGCAGGTCAAGCGCCATTGTGGTTCACCTTTTCCAGCTGGTCCGCGGGGTAGTCTTCGGTATCGACACTTTTGTCGCCGTAATACCCCTCGGGACGCTTCAGCAGGCTGCGCACCGCCTTGGCGACAAAGATCATGACGGTAAACATCACCAGTCCAAAAACGCCGTAAACTCCGGGGAGGTACTCGACAGCGAAATGACCGTACTTGTCATAAGTAAAATCCAGCCCGAACAACAGAACGCAAAGCCCCGCCAAGCCCCGGAAAATCTGGTTCGGGCGGCCGGGTTGATCGAGTTGATGGAACAGCCGTCCCAGAAAGGGATACCCCGAGGTGTCTTCGGGGGCGGTCTTTGGGGCAGGTGTGTGCGTATCCATCAGCCTCTCCTCAATTTGCCGCTACGATCGGGGCCAGAAAGGCCTGAATGGTGCCGGCATAGAAAAACAGCAAAATGCACCCGAACGCGGTCACCGCCGGTGGGAGCCAGACCAGAACGGGGCCGTCGTCCATCCGTGTCGGGGCATCCGGAGAGGGGTCGCGCAAAAAGAACCCTTTGCCAACGATCGGCAACAGATAGGCGACGTTCAGCAGCGAACTGATCATCAACACCGCGATCATGATCCACTCGCCTGTGTCGGCGGCCCCCATGACCAACAGCCATTTGCTCCATGATCCGCCAAGCGGCGGCAAGCCGATGATGGACAGCGAGCCGATCAGGAACGCGCCGAACGTGATCGGCATGATGCGTCCAAGGCCGGTCATCTGGCTGATATTCGTTTTATGGGTCGCGACGTAAATTGCACCGGCACACATAAAGAGCGTGATCTTGCCCATCGCGTGCATCGCGATATGCATGCCGCCGCCCAGCACGCCCATCGAGGTCGCAAGCGCCATGCCAAGGGTGATGTAGGACAGCTGGCTCACCGTGGAATAGGCAAGCCGTGCCTTCAGATTGTCTTTGGTCATAGCCACAACCGAGGCGGCGATAATCGAGAAGGCCGCCAGCCACATCAGCCAGACCGAAGCACCCGTCTGTGCCAGAAAGTCGATGCCAAAGATGTAAACGCCGACCTTGAGCATGGTGAAAACACCGGCCTTGACCACGGCGACCGCGTGCAACAGCGCACTGACAGGCGTCGGGGCCACCATGGCCGCCGGTAGCCAGCGGTGGAACGGCATCAAGGCTGCCTTGCCGATGCCAAAGGCATAAAGGGCAAGGAGTACCGCAACCATCGGACCGGCAATGTGACCCTCGAGGATGCCGCCTTTGGTGAAATCAAGCGTGCCGGTGATCGAGAAGGTCCAGACAATCGCCACCAGTTGCAGCCCGATCGAGGTGCCGATCAGGATACCCAGATAGGTGCGCGCCCCGCGCTTTGCCTCGGCGGTGCCCTTGTGCGCCACCAGCGGATAGGTAGACAGGGTCAGTGCCTCGTAAAACAGGAACAAAGTGAACATGTTGGCCGCAAAGGCAATGCCCATAACAGCCGAAATCGAAAAGGCGAAACAGGCAAAGAACCTCGCGTGATCGTCCTCGTGATTGCCGCGCATGTACCCGATGCCGTACAGGTGGGTCACGATCCACAAGCCCGATGCCACGATGGCAAACAACAGCCCCAAAGGCTCTACGTTGAACGCAAGGTCAAGGCCGGGCATGACGGTCAACAGGACGAAAGTCTCGGATGTGCCGTTGCCTTCGTTGAACAGGATGGTCAGCACCAGCGCAAAGGTCGCAACCGCCGCCGCAAGCGTTAGACCGTCGCGCAAATCAGGCGAATTGCGGAAAACCAGATTGGTCACCACCGCAAGCGCGGGAATGATCATGGTCAGCAGAATGGCTGTGTTTGTGTCCACGATACTGCCCGCCCTATTGCATGCCAGCGGATCCGGCAAGCAACCCTTGGGCTGCTGTGCGGGAGGCGCCAAGCGTGATGTCCGTGTCAAAGCCGAAATAGATACAGGCCAACGCCATGATCCACAGCGGCACCAGCATGCTGAGTGGTGCCTCCTTCGGGGGGCGTTTGCCTGTTGGTTGGGCGATGTAGAGTGTTTCGATCACGCGCCAGATGTATATCACCGCCAGAAGCGAGGACGCAACCACCAGCACGGCGACCGGCCACCAGCCCCGCTCCAATGCGGCCTGCACAAGAACCCATTTGCTGACAAAGCCCGCCGTGCCGGGAACACCGATCAGGCTCAGCCCCCCGATCACCATCGCGGCGCTTGTCCACGGCAGGGTCTTTCCGGCGCCTTTGATATCGTCGTAAAACGAGCCGCCCATACGCAGGACGAAAATGCCGGCCCCCATGAACAAAGCGGCTTTTGTGATGCCGTGGTTGAACATGTGAACAAGGGTCGCGGTCAGCCCTGTTTCCGACAAAAACGCGATGCCCAGCAGCATGTATCCGATTTGTGCAATACTTGAATAGGCAAGCATGCGTTTCAGGTCGGACTGGAAAATCGCAATGAAAGAGGCCACAAACATCGCGATGATCGCCAGCGGCAGTATGATGAACTCAAGCGTGTTGATCTCGAACAGAAATGTTGGCTGAAAGACCGAGAACATGAACCGCAACATCACATAGATCGCAACCTTGGTCGCGGTGGCCGCAAGGAACGTGGTAACGGCCGTCGGTGCATAGGTATAAGCGTTGGGCAACCAAAGGTGCATCGGATAGACTGCAACCTTCAGGCCCATTCCAACGATGATAAAGGCAAATCCTGCCAATACGGTCCGGTTTGCGCCTTGATCGACGATACGGTCCGCAAGATCGGCCATGTTCAGCGTGCCGGTTGCCATGAACAACATTCCAAGCCCGATAACAAAGAACGTAGCCCCGATTGTCCCCATGATGAGGTAGTCATAGGCCGCAGTCAGGGCGCGTTTGTCGCGGTAAGACCCTTGCGCAATCAACACATATGTCGCGAGCGAGGATATTTCGAGGAACACAAAGACGTTGAACGCGTCACCCGTGATAACGACGCCCATCAACCCCGTAAAACACATCAGGAACAACGCATAAAACAATGTATGCTGGTGGGCGGGTATCTCTGTCTTGATGCTCTCGAGGGCATAGGGAAGCACAAGGGTGCTGATACCTGCCACCAAAAGCAATACAAAAGCGTTTGCAGCATCGACACGGTATTCGATCCCGAGTGGCGGGGCCCACCCGCCGATCTCGTACGAGATATAGCCGCCGTCGATGACCTGCATCAACATAAGAGCGGCAATCACAAACGAGACAGCACTCGCCAGAAAAGTAATAGGAAAGGCGTACTTGCGCAGCCCGATCAGAACACACAACGGCGACGCAAGAAAGGGGACGATAATTTGCAGGATCGGCAGATGATCCATCAGCGTCAGAGCTTCGTACTGCAGCACTTCAGTTGCCATCAAGCCCGCCCGCCCATTGCGTCACCATGGCGACGGCGTTCCGCGCTCGCTATCTTTTGCTCAATGTCCAGAATGGTCTCTTCCTCGATCGTGTCATATTCCTCTCGGATGCGAACGATCAACGCAAGGCCAAGCGACGTCGTCGCAACCCCTACAACAATCGCCGTCAGGATCAGAACATGGGGCAAGGGGTTGGAATAGGCGACATCAGGGTCGACGTTCATATCGAGCGGAAAAATCGGAGCGGTGCCGCCAGAGACCTTGCCGATGGAAATATAGAGCATGAAAACCGAGGTTTGAAAGATATTCAATCCAACGATCTTTTTTACCAGATTGCCTTTGGCAACAACGATGTAGAGGCCCGTCATCATCAAAACGATAAACAGCCAGTAGTTCATATGCCCGACGACATACTCGAAAGAAAACCCGTTTTCCATTACCATTCCTCGTCGCTGATAAGCGGCGTGCGCGCGGCGAATGCATAATAAACAGCGACCAGAACGGCTGTAACAGTGATGCCGACACCCGCTTCCACGAGCAAAATGCCATAATGTTGCCCACTCTCGGGATGCTGCGGGCTGATTGCGGTATAATCAAGGTACTCGAAACCGGTCAAAAGGCTAAAGACACCTGTGCCCGCGTAAAGCAGCACGCCAATCGCCATAAGCTTGTGAACAAGCCACGGCGGAAAAACCCGTTGAACATGGGACAGGCTGAACACGACACCATAAATTATAAAGCCCACGGCCATGATCGCACCGGCCTGAAAGCCGCCTCCCGGGGAGTAATCCCCATGAAACTGGACGTAAAAGGCGTACAAAAAGATCGTTCCGACCAGAAGTTTGGTGATTACCCGCAGGATAAGATGGTGATGCATTAGCCCGGCCCTCTCTTTTCAGGGAAATCTTCGTCATCTTTGCTGCGGCGGCGGCGGCGCAGCCCGTTGATCAGCATCAGCACGCCGATACCGGCCGTGAACACCACAGCTGTTTCACCCAAAGTGTCATAGCCCCGATAACTTGCCAGAATGGCTGTAACGACATTCGGAACGCCGATTTCATGCACGCTGCGCTTCAGGTAGTCAGGGGCAACATGAACCTGCGCAGGGGCAGTGGGGCTGCCAAAATTCGGCATGTCCAAAGTGCCATAGATCAACGCCGCCCCTGTCACGATCACCACGAACAAAGGCACAGCCGGTGAATGCTTTGAGGGCAATTCGCGCCGTGACGTCAGCGCCAGCGTGCTAAGCATCAAAACGGTCGAAATACCCGCACCGACGGCGGCTTCGGTAAAGGCCACGTCAACGGCATCCAATGTCACAAACAACAGCGCTGACAGCATACTGAAGACGCCTGACAACATGACCATTGCAAAAAGATTGCGCATCCGGACAACAGCGATCGCAGTCATCACCAGCATGGTAAACAGTGCTATGTTGATAAAGGTTTCGATGTCGCGTCCGCCGTTGCTGTGAGGGCCCGTTTGAAACGGGTATTTCGGGTTAGTCTGCGTCTGGTGCTTTCAGGCCCTCGGCCTCTTTCGGGCGCAATCCCGACACGAACGCGGCGTTTGCCACGGCATGTGTCGCCGTCGGGCCGGTTATGAACAAGAACACGCCGATGATCAAAAGCTTTACCGCAACAAGCGTCAGGCCCGCCTGAAGCACCATGCCAAGCAACATCAGGATCATTCCCGCCGAATCGGTGATGGAGGCCGCGTGCATCCGCGACCAGAAATCGGGCAGCCGAACGGTTCCTACCGCGCCGACAATCACAAAAAACGACCCCGAAACAAAGAAGAACCAGCTCAGGTAATGGACCAGCAAATCAGCAAAGGTCATTTCCCGCCTCCGTTCAGTGGGTCGGGACGCCCTGTGTCACCGATGGAGCGATACCGGAAAAACTTCAGGATCGCGATGGTCCCTACAAAGTTGATCAAGGCGTAAAGCAGGGCGATATCCAGAAATTCGGGCCGGCCTGTCAAAAAGCCCAACACACCGATGAACAAAACGGTGTGTGTCCCGAAAGAGTTGACCGCCAAAACCCTGTCATACAGCGTCGGCCCGGCAAAAAGGCGCACCATGACCAACAGCATTGCGATGAAGATGGCACTGATTGCGACGGCAAACATCATGCTGACACCACCGTTTCTGTTTGCGTGACCCGTCGGTCCATGTCGGCCAGCGCCGCATCGTCATCGGGTGAATAATTCAGCGCATGAACGATGAATTCCTCGCCTTCTGTTTCGATTGTGATCGTTCCGGGCGTAAGGGTGATCGAATTGCCGAATATGACCTGACCGGTGTCGGTTTTCTGGCTGCGTGGAACCGTAAACAGATGCTGACGCATGGTCATTTTCGGGGATAGAACGACTTTTGTCACTGCCCAGTTCGCTTTGGCAATTTCGACCAGCAACCAGCCGAAGTACGAGAGCATCCGCAACGGGTGCAGCCGAAGGTCGATGCGCGCGCCGTCGATATCGTCCATGCGCTTGATGATTGCCAGAACCGCCGCCACAGACAGGACACCAAATCCGATCACCAACGGTTTATAGACACCGGACATCAATAGCCAAAGGGCGATCAGTAACACTGCTGTACCAGCCGTTCGCACTGTTTAGTCTCCTCTCCCCCGCGCGGCCTTTTTATATGGCCATGGTCGTGCAGGTTCCCTGCTAATTGCTACGTTTATAAGAAACAATTTTTCAAGTGTATAGGTGCAAATGCCGGAAACAAAATGATGTCGCGCGGCACAGGGGGCTTGCGCAGAGTGTGACGGCGGAAAAAGCGGGTGACCTTTCGCCTTCTAGGACAGGGTGCTCCAGATCAGGCCGGCGATGACCGCGCCGATCATTGCAAAGCCAAGGTAGGCTGCAAAGATGCGGGGTTTGACCAGAGCCCAGACAGCAAGTGCGGCGGGAATGCAGCTGACACCACCTGCAATGACAAAGCTCATGGCCGCGCCGTTGCTCATGCCTTGTGACAAAAGGGCGTCGACCAGAGGTACGGCGGCATATCCGTTCAGATAGGCGGGTGCACCAACAAGTGCCCCCAGCACGATCGGCCACACGCCACTGCCTCCAAGCACCCCTGCAATGGCCTGAGCGGGAATATAACGGATCATCAAGGCCTCGATCAGATAGGCCAGCAACAGCCATTTGAACAAGAAAAGCGCATTGCTCAGAACTGTGTCACGAAAGACGGCGCGACGGGTCGCGTCGGACCAGAACTTCCACACAGGCTTGCCTTGAAACGGGGCTCGGGACCCGCAGCATCCGCCGATTTGCGGCTTTTCGCGCAATGGATCGGCGAAAACGGGCGTGTTGGCAAAGGCCATCGTGCCAAATCCCCCCAGCAGCCCCAAACCGACTGCGGCCAGTGTTTTGGCCATCGCGAAATCAAATCCGAGTGTCCCCGCCGTGATGAAAAACATCGCCGGATCCATCAGCGGAGACGCAAGCCAGAACGCCATGACCGCTGCCAAAGGGGCGCCCACGGCCAGCAGGGCCGCAATAAACGGGATCACTTCACAAGAGCAAAAGGGGGATAGACCTCCCAAAAGGGCCGCGCCGAAAATCATCCGCGTCTGGGGGCCTTCAAAGGCCTTTGCCAGCAGCGTTTCGGCACCGCTGGCCTTGAGGTATCCCACCGACAAAATGGCGAAAACGATAAAAATACCGGTATGCGTGATGGCATTGAAGGCAAACACCACTGTCGGCCATGCCTGCGGCGGATCAAGCAGCAAAACGGCCAGCGGCAGCGCCATGATCACGAACCAGACCTTTGACACGCGCCGCAACAGATCAAAGGGCGACGTCGAAGGGAGTTGGGGAATGTCACTCATGGCTGTGGTCCTTGTCCTGCGCGGGCAAAACGGTGTCGGGCGTATCGGCACAACATTCCGACAGTAAAAAATCGGCAAGCGCGCTTAACTCGGCATAAGCCACAGCGATGCAGATGATCGAGCGCCCCTTTTTGATCTGGCTGATCAACCCGGCCTGCATCAGGATTTTAAGGTGATGTGTCAGGGTTGATCCGGAAATGCCGCTGCGATCTCCCAGAGTGCCGATTGCCAGCCCCTCGGGTCCGGCGCGTACCAATGTCCGCAGCACGCCAAGCCGCTGCTCCGATCCAAGGGCAGCAAAGGTCGAGGCGGCTTGTTCTACGGGAACGGGGGGTGAGTATTGTTTCATAATTCTAGAAGTAGCGAAATGTTGCGCCGTATGGAAGCGATATTTTCATAAATGTCGAAATGAGCCCGCCCGAAAGATACCGATAGCACGGCGCAGTGAGGAAAGCGGCAATTCAGGGCCTCTGTTGCAGCGCCCCGCCAGATTGCGCCACGATGGAGCGCCAGCAAAAAGAGGTCTGCGGCGCGACCTGTAACCTGCCCCGTAATCGTCAGGCCCGATCGCACACGCGCCCCCCCGGATGCAGGCGGGGGCGTGTCCGGCACGTCAAATTCCTCAAAATTCTCCAAGTAACTAATATTTTAATACAACATACGGATCAACGGCCTGTCGCTATCTCTGAATTGACCCCGAATATGTCTAGCTGGCCTCTGAAAACGGGGCTAGCGACCCATAACCGGAACATCTCGGTTGCTAGGAGAGTGGTGGTGGACAGGGGCATCTTTAGGCATCGATCATAGCGGGTTGCCACGCGCCGCAAGTCTGGCAGACAGTTAAAGATGATCTCAATCCGGCAGCGTCGTTTATAGCGGAGCTTGACATACCTGATGACCTTGCTGCGTGACCAGCAAGCGTTGGATGTATCGCCATGAGAGAGACCGGCAGTTATGAAGCACCGGATCGGCGGCCCGGGAGCGTCTGAAATGGCATGCTGCTCCCTCTACCCCCAAAGTTTTGGGGGTGTTCACGCTGCAAGCCTGACTGCCTTAGGTACATGAGCGAATCCAAAGCCGGATTCGAAGCCAGATGAAGCGACCCGCGCTCGCGGCGACAAAATGCGCCCGTCAAAATGCGCCCGTGTTGAATGCCCTGCAATCTTAGTAAGACGCGCCCGGAAATGGTCAACATCAGCTGTCCGGTCCGGCCCCGTTTGCCTGCCTGCCTTGCGTCCTGCGCCAGAGCATCCTACGAGATCGTTGTGAACGTTTACCGTCGCTGTGCGGTCGAAAACCGCGCCCCGTATCAAAGGAAGCCGTGATGATCGAAACTCCGCTGGATGTGGCCCATGCCGCCATGATGGCCGCGCCTGACGACGACGCACTGCGCCTGCGGTTTTATGAGCGTCTGGCGGATAACGAACTTTTTCTGCTGCTGGAGGAGGACGCGGTCGGTGACAACATTCGCCCGCGCGTTTTTCCGCTTGAGGACGGGCCTGTTGTGCTTGTCTTTGATCGCGAGGACCGGCTGACCGGCTTTGCTGCGGGATCGGTGCCCTTTGCGGCCATGTCGGGGCGTGTCGTTGTAGAGTTGCTGGACGGGCAGGGGCTTGATCTCGGGGTGAACCTTGATGTGGCACCTTCGGCGATCGTGATCCCTGCGGCTGCGTTGACGTGGTTGAACCTGACCTTGGGGCATGTGCCCGCCGAGGTGTCGGAGACCCCCGAAGAGATCGACGCCCCCACCGGCCTGCCCGAGCAGCTTTTGACCGGATTGGACACCAAGCTGGCGACGGCGGGGGGGCTTGCGCAATTGGCGTATCTTTGTGCCGTGCGCTATGCGTCGGGGCGGCGCACCCATTTGCTGGCATTTATTGATCCGGTGCCGGGGGCAGAGCCGGCGCTGGCGCGTGCGGCGGGGCAGGCGTTGACGTTTTCAGGCGTCGAGGCCGGTGAGATGGATGTTGCGTTCTTTCGGGCCAACGACCCCGTTGCCGCCAAGCTTTCGCGGGTCGGTCTGCGTTTTGATCTGCCAAAGGCCGAACCGGTGCAAAAATCTGCCGGTCCGGGCATGGACCCGCAGCAGCCGCCCAACTTGCGGTGATGTCCCAGGCCTGTTTTGCGTGGTTTCGGGGGGAAACCGACCGTGTTTCCGGTCGTTCGTCTTGACTTCCCACCCATTGCGAGGTCTATCGCCGCCAAGTTTACCGCCCGTCGAAAGGGACCATTATGCACGCCTACCGTAGCCACACCTGCGCCGATCTGAACAAATCCAACGTGGGCGATACGATCCGCCTTGCGGGGTGGGTCCATCGGGTGCGCGATCACGGCGGTATCTTGTTCATCGACCTGCGCGACCATTACGGCATGACACAAATCCTTGCCGACCCTGACAGCCCTGTTTTCGCACAAGTTGAAAAGGTCCGCAGCGAGTGGTGTATCCGCATCGACGGAGAGGTGAAGGCCCGTGACGAAGGTCTTGTGAACGCCAAAATCCCGACCGGCGAAGTCGAAGTGTTTATCCGCGACATCGAGGTTCTGGGGGCTGCCGATGAGCTGCCGTTGATGGTTTTCGGCGATCAGGAATACCCCGAGGAAACCCGGCTGCGGTATCGCTATCTGGATCTGCGGCGCGAAAAGCTGCAAAAAAACATGGCCCTGCGCAGCGACGTTGTGGCCTCGATGCGGCGCCGGATGTGGGACAAGAAATTCCGCGAATACCAGACGCCGATCATCACGGCCTCCAGCCCCGAGGGCGCGCGCGATTTTCTGGTGCCATCGCGCCTTCATCCGGGCAAGTTTTATGCCCTGCCGCAGGCGCCCCAGCAGTTCAAACAGCTGATCATGGTCAGCGGGTTTGACAAATATTTCCAGATCGCGCCGTGTTTCCGCGACGAAGACCCCCGTGCCGACCGCTCGCCCACCGACTTTTACCAGCTTGACCTCGAGATGAGCTTTGTCGAGCAGCAGGATGTGTTCGACACGATCCAGCCCGTTCTGACCGGTGTGTTCGAGGAGTTCGGCGGCCGCCCCGTGGATCAGGACTGGCCACAGATCAGCTACCGCGACGCAGCACTCTGGTACGGCACCGACAAGCCCGACCTGCGCAATCCGATCAAGATGCAGATCGTGAGCGAGCATTTCGCGGGCTCGGGTTTTGCGATCTTTGCCAAACTGCTGGAGCAGGAGGGGACGCAAATCCGCGCCATCCCCGCCCCCACCGGTGGCTCGCGCAAGTTTTGCGACCGCATGAATGCCTTTGCCCAGAAAGAGGGCCTTCCGGGGATGGGTTACATCTTCTGGCGCGATCAAGGGGCCGGCATCGAAGCCGCGGGCCCGTTGGCGAAAAACATCGGCCCCGAGCGGACCGAGGCAATCCGCCAGCAACTTGGGCTGGGTGTCGGCGACGCGGCGTTTTTCCTTGGCGGCAAGCCAAAGGTGTTTGAACCTGTCGCCGGGCGCGCACGCACCGAAATCGGCAACGCATTGGGCCTGACGGACAAGAACCGTTTTGCCTTTGCGTGGATCGTCGATTTCCCGATTTATGAAAAAGACGCCGAAACCGGTAGGATCGACTTCGAACACAACCCCTTTTCGATGCCCCAAGGCGGGATGGACGCGCTGAACGGTGATCCGCTCAAGGTGCTTGGCTATCAGTACGATCTGGCGTGCAACGGCTATGAGCTGGTCTCTGGCGCGATCCGCAACCATCGCCCTGAAATCATGTTCAAAGCTTTCGAGATAGCAGGCTATGGCCGTGACGAGGTCGAAAAACGCTTTGGCGGCATGGTCAACGCCTTTAAATACGGCGCGCCGCCCCACGGAGGATGTGCAGCAGGCATCGACCGGATCGTCATGCTTTTGGCGGACGAGGCGAATATCCGCGAGGTCATCATGTTCCCGATGAACCAGCGTGCCGAGGACCTGATGATGGGGGCCCCGTCCGAGCCGGTCAACGAGCAGCTGCGCGAATTGTCCCTGCGGGTTATTCAGCCCGATTAGTCCCAGCTTTTCACGGCAGGACCCGGGCGCGAATCATTGTTTTGACGACGCGCTCGGTTAACGCCGAATTGATGCGTGTCTTCGGGGCTGTCGGGGCTATACTTGGTCTCAAATCAACAGGAGGCGCCGGTGTCGGTCGAGCGGGCAATCACAGCGATCCGGTTTGGCACGGGGCGACACCCTGCCATGCCTGACCCGACGGTGGCGGACCTTTTGACGGCGCTGGGCGGACCTGACCATCTCGCCCGACATTACCCGATCGAAGGGTTCGCGGGCTTGGGGGCAACGCAGCGTGACCTGCGTGATCTTGCCAAACAGGCACGTCTGGCCGGCACGGACGCCGCTGCAAAAACGGCAAAGGCCGCGCGGCGCGACATTTATCGTTCAGAACGGGAAACGCAGCTGTCGATGCTGGGCATGACGCTTGCGCGTTGGGTCGAAACCGGTGATCCGATGCGCGAACGGTTGACTGTGTTCTGGGCTGACCACTTCACGACCATCGGCCTTGGCGGCCTGACGCGGCGCGCGGTTTCGCGCTATGTCGAAGATGCGATCCGGCCGCATCTTACGGGCCGGTTTTCGGACCTGTTGCGCGCGGCGGTAACACACCCGATGATGTTGCTTTATCTCGATCAGGCCCGCTCGGTGGGTCCGCATTCCCAGCTGGCGGGTAACGATCCCGCGCGGGGTTTGAACGAAAACCTTGCGCGTGAGATCATGGAATTGCACACACTGGGTGTTGGCGGGCCTTATGTGCAAGGCGATGTACGCGCGCTTGCTGTGGTGTTGGCGGGATTGACTGTGAGCGGCGGGTTGGAGTTCCGCTTCAATCAGCGCATGGCGGAACCCGGGACCAAGCAGTTTCTGGGGCAAAGCTTCGGCGCCGCCAAGCCTGATCTTACGGATGTCCATACCGCCCTTGATGTGTTGGCAAATCATCCGGCAACGGCGCGGTTTGTCGCGCGAAAGCTGGCAGTGCATTTTGTCTCGGACACGCCGCCTGCGGGTTTGATCGCGCAGATGGAGGCGGCGTTTGTGCGCACGAACGGACAGCTTATGGCGGTCTATGAAGCCATGCTGTCGCATGAAGCCGCTTTGCAGGCACCTTTGCAAAAGGCAAAGCAACCCTTTGATTTGGTTGCCACGACTGCACGGGCGCTGGGGGTGTCAGGCGACTGGATCGCTACGCGGGGGCCGCGTTTTATACTCCGGCAGGTTGTTGGGCCGATGCGGCTGATGGGGCAACGCTGGCAAGAGCCCAACGGACCCGACGGCTGGCCCGAAGACACCGAACACTGGATCACGCCACAAGGGTTGGCAGGTCGGATCGACTGGGCCATGGATGTGCGCGCAAAAATAGGGCGCGATTTGCCAAACGATCCACGTGCATTTTTGAATGATGCCTTGGGGCCGCTTGCGTCACAGCGTCTGATGTTTGCGGTCGGGGCTGCGGAACAGGCAAGCGACGGGATCGGGCTGGCAATCGTCTCGCCTGAATTCCAGCGCAGATAAGGGGGCGATGATGACAAGGCTCATAACTGATCGTCGGAAATTCCTGTTGCGGGGGGCTGCGTTGGGTTGTTCAGCGGCGGCAAGCCCGTTTCTGACGCCGGTCAGTTTCGCGGCGGCGCCGTGGGATGCGCGGCTGATCGTGATTATTTTGCGCGGCGGGATGGACGGACTTGACGTGGTGCGCCCTTACGGCGACCGGGCTTTTGCAGGGCTTCGGCCCGGTTTGGGACGTGGTGCGGCGGGTGGTCTTGATCTGGACGGGTTCTATGCCCTGCATCCGGGCCTGTCAGAACTGATGCCACTGTGGCACGCGGGAGAGTTGGCTTTCGCGCATGCCGTCTCGACCCCGTACCGGGACAAGCGCAGCCATTTCGATGGTCAGGACCTTTTGGAGGCTGGCACGGGGTTTGGCCCCGCAGAACCCGCGGCACGCGACGGTTGGCTGAACCGGATGTTGCAGACGATACCGGGTGTCACGGCGCAGACGGCTTATGCCATCGGGCGCGAGGATCTGTTACTCCTGAGCGGTGCGGCCGAGGTGGCGAACTGGTCGCCGCACACACGGCTAAGTCTCTCCCCACAGGTGCAACGATTGCTCGAGGTGATTTATGATGACGATCCGCTTTTTCGGGCGTCGATCCTTGAGGCGCTTGATCTGACGGCGGCAATCGAGGCCGACATGGAGGAGGATCCGGATCTTGATGGTGACGCGCCGCAGTCGATGGAGATGGCCCCCAAGCGCAATGACGGGCACCTCAAACTTGCGGGTTTTGCGGCGCAGCGGCTGCGCGATGAAAGCAGGATCGCGGCATTTTCCCTGAACGGTTGGGATACACATCGGGGACAGGAGAAGTCTTTGGGTAAGGCGCTGGTGGATCTGTCAGAGACGATTCTAGAACTGCGTCGCGGTTTGGGAGGCGAGATCTGGGCCAAAACGAGTGTTGTTGCCATGACAGAATTCGGGCGCACTGCCCGTGAAAACGGGACGCAAGGCACGGATCACGGAACCGGTGGGGCGATGGTCATGGCAGGCGGTGCGGTGCGGGGCGGTAAGGTTTATGGACGGTGGCCGGGTTTGGAAGAGGCGCAACTCTATGGTCGGCGCGACCTGATGCCGACCGAAGATGTGCGCGGGTATGCGGCTGTAATCATGCGTGATCTTCTTGGGATTGCACCAAGTGCGCTGGAGGGGTCGATTTTCCCCGGGCTGGATATCGGGGCAGTGCCACGTATGATCTTGTAAACGACATGTTTCAGCTACAGGGTTGATCACGGCAACAAGGGAGAATTGGCATGACCGAGCGGGATATCTGTGAACCGCTGGTGAACTGGAATCCGCCGCGCTGGCCGGATGCTCCGGTGTTGGAAGGGGCGTTTGCGCGGCTGGAACGTCTTGAGGCCGGTCAACACGCCGCGGCACTTTTCAAGGCCAATGCGCAGGACGATGCGATCTGGCGGTTTCTGGGATACGGCCCGTTCGACTCCCCCGAGAGCTACGAGACTTGGGTGCGCAGCACGGTTGGGCTGACCGATACCTGTTTTTATGCGATCCGCTCGAAGGAGACGGGCGTGCTTGGCGGGGTTGCCAGTTTTTTGCGGATCAATCCCGAGCACGGAGTGATCGAGGTTGGCCATATTTGTTTGTCGCCGGCATTGCAAAAGAGCCGTGCGGCGACCGAGGCGATCTTTTTGATGATGAAATGGGCGTTCGATGCGGGCTACCGCCGCTTTGAGTGGAAATGCGATGCGGCCAACATGCCCTCTCGCCGAGCTGCGCAACGGTTCGGGTTCAGCTATGAGGGAATTTTCCGACAGGCCAGCGTCGTCAAGGGGCGCAACCGTGACACTGCATGGTTTGCGATTATCGACAAAGAATGGCCGTTGCTTGAACGCGCGTTCAATAGCTGGTTCCAGATAGAAAACTTTGATGATGCAGGGCGTCAACACAGCCGGCTGTCTGATCTGACCGCCGGTGTTAGGGTGGCCGACGATCCGGAGTTGGAAGTCTCCGGATAACGCCGCCTAGATTGTGCGTGCTTGTGCCAGCCTGATCCCGACAAGCGAATTGATATGTGCGATGGCCGAGCCGGCTGACGTGCCGCGGGCACGGGCTTGCGACAGGTTTGCGGCGGCTTCGGCAAGGTTGCTGTCAATCGCGGAGGACGCGATGCTTGCAAGAAACTGGGCAACATAGTCGAGCGTTTTTGGATCGCTTCTCGAGGATAGGATATCCGCGATATGGGCCAAATCGTCTTTGAGGGCGATAGGGTCGGGATCAATCAAGGCTTTTGATACCGGTTTGGGGCCAGAAAATGCGGTCGTCTTGGGAAGATGTTGCAAGATGGCCTGCTGAAACACGGTAAGGTTGCTGATCGGTTTCAACAAGAACCCGTCGGCGCCGGCCGTCATTGCGGTTTCATTCGCATCGGCTGTACCGCTTGTTCCAAGGATGACAGGCACGCGCGGCGTTACCTGAGCCAGTTCCTTGATCAGATCGGCGCCCGATCCGTCGGGTAGGCCCAAATCAATGACAACAGCAGTCGGGCGATAGACGGCCAGATGCCGGTGCGCCGATGCAAGACAATCCGCGCGCCGGATGCGTGCGCCGCTGCGCAGGCACAGCAGGCGCATTGCCTCACAGGCAAAGCGGCTGTCTTCGACAACAAGAACGGTTAGTCCAAGAAGTGGCCTTTCTGCTGTTGGCTTCCGTTTCGGTCCAAGGAGCGGGGGCAGATCGATGTCGTCTGGCACGGTTTAATCCTTTGCGCGGGGCATGTGCTCATTAAGACATCAAACTTCCTAATACGCGGTAAACAGACCGTTGCAGCGGTTGCAAACAAGGCGTTTGAAAGGCATATCTGCGACGTCTTTATTTCGCCAACCCAAGGGCGTACCTCAAGCAAGGAGTAACGGTCCATGATCGGACGTTTGAATCACGTGGCCATAGCCGTGCCTGATCTTGATGCTGCTATTGCTTTGTACCGCGATGCGCTTGGCGCAGATGTCGGCACGCCAGAAGATCTTCCCGAACATGGGGTGACTGTTGTTTTCATCACGCTTGCGAATACCAAAATAGAATTGCTTTTTCCTCTGGGAGACACATCTCCTATTGCAGGGTTTCTTGAAAAGAACACTTCGGGCGGCATTCATCACATCTGCTACGAGGTCGATGATATCTTTGCCGCACGAGACCGCCTTGTGTCACACGGCGCGCGGGTATTAGGAACCGGAGACCCCAAAACCGGCGCACACGGCAAGCCGGTCCTGTTTTTACACCCCAAAGATTTCAACGGGGCCCTCATCGAATTGGAACAAGTCTGATGGCGATCACTTCTGCATTGGTACTTTTGGCCGTGATCTGGTTCATGACGCTGTTTATCGTCTTGCCGCTTGTCACGCGCACGCAAGCAGATGAAGGCATCATCGTGCCCGGCACCCACGCTTCGGCCCCCAGCAACTTTAAGCCGGGCCGCACGGCGGGCATTGTCACGGTGGTTGCTATCCCTCTTTGGATTTTGCTGAGTGTGGTCATCCTGAGTGGCTGGATCACAGTCGACGATTTCGATCTGCTTAAGCGCTTCGGTCCTGATTCTGTACCCGGTGGAACAGGTGGGTAAACGTTGCCACTGCAAGCAGCGGAACGAACAGGTTGATAATTGGGATCGATAGCGGAATAACCATCAGGATGCCTGCAAACCAGACCTCATAGCGGTTTTTGCGGCGGGACGATTTGGCCCCGTCGCGGCTCATCCTGCGGGCGGCGACCAGTTGGAAATATTCACGGCCCAGCAAATAACCGTTCAGCAGAATAAATACGACCGGCGCAAAAGGGCCGGACAAAAAATAGACGACCAATGCGAGCGTATTGAGAAGTAACACCAGCCCAAGGAAATTGATGCTGTCAATCATGGTCGTGGCGATACCAAGCGGCAGTGTAGAGGGTATGTGGCTATAGTGTCGCGCCTCGACGGCGTCGACAATGCTGTCAAGAAACAGGCCCGTAAAGGCCGTCGCGACAGGCACCATCAACAAGCTCGACAAAAAAAGCAGCGCAACAAGTGACGTTCCCGTCAGCGCCGTGCCGACCCACGTGATCACAAGCCCGCCTGGCAACGTGAATTGATCCGGAATGATCCCGCTCAGCCCCCAGATAACAAGTGCGCAAAAACCGGCAAGCAGTGCGAGCGAGAGCCCGACACTCATAGCCAGCACCAACAAAAACTTGCGGTCGCCAAGTTGACGGAACGCGCGGGCGAAATCACCGAAGATCATTGTTCAACCCAGCTTGTGATCGCTCCGAGGTCGGGGCGGGGGCGGTCGGGCGGTGTTTGTGTCGCCGTGCCGATATGAATAAGGCCTGCGAGATATTCATGAGCTGCAAGGCCCAGCCCCTCCTCGACGAAGCCACGGTCGTGGCTTGCCCACCCCGAGAGCCAGTTCGCACCCCATCCGCTGGCAAGAGCCGCATTCAAAAGTGCCAGGCACACGGCGCCCGCGCTCAGGGTTTGTTCAAGGGGCGGGATCTTTTCGCTCGGTTTGGGGCTTGCGACCACGGCTACGGCAAGCGGAGCGTTTCCAAACGCCTTTACCGCTTTGTCGACCGTGTCCGTATCCAGCCCCAGTGCCGCACCGCGAATTGCGGCAAGGTCGCTCAATCGTACCATTGCCGCCGCCTCAAGAACGATAAAACGCCACGGTTCCAGTTTTCCATGGTCGGGTGTGCGTGCTGCTGCCGTCAAGATCGGCAAAAGGGCGCCACGGTCCGGCACGGGCTTTTGCAATAGTTTTGCCGGCCGCGATCGACGGGTCAGCAAAAAATCCAGCGCGGCAGTGTTGATTTCGGGCATCTGTGGCTCCTGGCAGGTCCGATAAAATCGTTTCGACGATTTTGCCCTCGGGATCAAGCCTGACGGTGCCCGGACGCGGTCTTCTTGTTATCAAAGTTAATCTTTTTTCAGGACTGCGTCGTCAGATTAAATGCTCTGGCAAAGCAGGACGGCGTTTTCTGTTGTCTCTACGTTCGGACGACAGAATATTCGAACGCCGACGAGACGCATTTTTTCAACAATCTCCGGGCCATTTTATTGCTTGGAAGGTGTTGGAATATGTGAATAAAATCGACAGGGTATTCACGAAACTGCCTGTCGTTCCTTCTTGTACATTTTCTGACGCTCCGGCCTGGTTTCCCGAAGCTGAGTGTTGCCAGATCGATCAGTGCGGTTGTGGCATCGCCGGTTGCGTAGAATATTCGTCACTGACAAGTGGACCCCGCCCCGGTCGTTGTCTTCGCTAGGCGCACCACTGGCTGGCAGCTGCTTGTCACAGCGACCGGACGGGCGGATCGGGACGTGTGCCCGGGTAGATTCTGGCTGTTTGGGCGTAACTGTGACCAGCTCAGGCGCTGCGGTCTTCTGCTGTGATCGCACCGATAGAATGCAAAGATTGCGCCGGTCATCGCTAATGCGGCGTTAATTCTCCGCACGTTTCGACAGGGCTGCCGCAAGCTGTTGGCCGAACTTTGCCGAGGCGACCGGCAAGGCACGCCCTTTCATTTGACCGAGCAACAGGCGCCCGAAAGGCACATCCTTTTCTGACAGGGGGCGGTGTGCAATGGAGTCTTGCTCTGTCACATTCAAACCGACTGCAATTTGAAACCCGACGGCGTTTTCATGTTCAACATAGTGCCGGATCAGATCAAAGGACTCGCTCTCGATTGCGGGGGCCAATGGGCGGCCGATGCGCGTTGCCCCCAACTCCAACAGATGTCGGACGCCATACGCCTTGGAAGGCACGATAAGTTTGTAGTTCATGCAATCTCTTAAACGCACGGTTGATTTGGACGCCAGTGATCCACTCTTTTGAAACACAGCATGCACTGCTTGCGGCAATGCAAAGAGAACTTGAAATTCAACCATATGGATCGGTTCAAAGACCAAAGCCAGATCACTGTTGAAAGACGCCAGATCCCGTTCGGCCTCGACGCGGTCACGAATGTTTACCGTGAACGTAACACCGGGATGGGCTGCACGGTAAATCGCAATTTGCTCGGGCAGGAAATACGGCAATAGCGCTTGCGAGCAGGCAATGGAAACATGGCCGCGCCGTTCCCCCGACAGGTCGGCAACCTGCGATTGCACCCGCGCCAGATCAGTCCGTTGCAGGCCGATGTGCTGCATCAAAAGCTCTCCGGCAGGGTTCAGCCGCATCCCGCGCGGGAGGCGCTCGAAAATGGGCCAGCCAAACTCGTGTTCAAAGTTTTGAATGCGCCTGTTGAGCGCCGAAGCAGTGAGATTGGTATCTTCGGCGGCTTTGCGAATTGATCCTGCACGCACAACAGCTTCGATCAGCTCAAATGTCTTTAAGTATTTAATATAATTAACCCTTTTCAGAAGTGGTGCAAAAAACGCATCGGATGGGTGTTTTTATAGCATTAGAAGCGAGCGCTATTCCATCGCAAAATCCCGTCAAGTTACGAATCAACGAAAAATGCGCAATCCGCGAGAAGGAAATTTGATGACCGATCATACAACACGCCGGAACTTTCTGAAAATGGGGGCCGCAGGTGCGTCTGTGTTGCCGTTCCTGCGCGCTATGCCTGCTGCGGCCCAAGGGTCGGACACATTGGTGGTCGTCACGGGTGCCACCATCAACAGTCTTGATCTGCACCGCACCGGCACAAGTCGCGCTTCGTATCAGGTAGGCATCAACTGCTATGACCGTTTGGTGTCTTTTGGCACCAAAGAAGCCACGGGCGGCGGTTTTTCCTATGATTACGAGGTGATCGAACCGGAGCTTGCCGAAAGCTGGACTGAATCCGACGACGGCCTGACATTGACTTTCAAGCTCAAGCCGAATGCGACCTTCTGGGATGGCCGCAAGGTGACAGCTGCTGACGTGAAATGGTCGTTCGACCGTGCTGTATCGGTTGGCGGCTTCCCGACAGTCCAGATGAAGGCTGGCGGCCTTGCGCGTCCGGAACAGTTCATTGCCGTTGACGAAGAGACATTCGTGATCAAGCTTGACCGCAAGTCCAAGCTGACGATCCCGGACCTGGCCGTTCCCGTGCCCTACATCATGAACTCTGTCGAGGCGTTGGCCAATGCCACAGAGGATGATCCGTGGGCGATGGATTACCTGCACACAACAGCAGCAGGCTCGGGAGCATTCAAAGTGGCCCGCTGGACCCCGGGTGAACAGCTTGTGTACGAGCGTAACGATGCGTGGGTCGGTGGCCCATTGCCCGCCGTAAAACGTGTTATCATCCGCGAAGTGCCAAGCCCCGCAACACGCCGCGCGCTGGTGGAACGTGGCGACGTTCAGATCGCATTCGACATTCCTGACAAGGACGCCGCAGAGCTTGCGGACAAGATCGATGTCTTCTCGACTCCGGTTGAGAATTGTATCCACTGCTTGTGCCCGAACTTTGCGTTCGAGCCGTTCCAAGACGCCGATGTGCGGCGGGCCATCGCCTATGCCGTCCCCTACGAGGATATTTTTCAGGCCGCAGCGTACGGTCGCGGCTTGCCGATGTGGGGCGGCTCAGAAGAGATCAACGATATCGCCTGGCCACGCAAAACCCAATATTATACAGACCTCGAGAAAGCCAAAGAGCTTATGGCCGGTTCTGCATATCCTGACGGTTTTGAGGTGCCTTTGTCCATCAGCCTCGATCTTGCGTCGTGGATGGAGCCAACGGCATTGCTGGTCCAAGAGGCGCTTGGCAAGATCGGCATCAAAGTCGAAATCGAGAAGATCCCGGGGGCCAATTGGCGCACGGCTGTTCTGGTCGAAAAACGCTTGCCACTGCATCTTGAGAACTTTGGCGGTTGGTTGAACACACCCGACTATTACTTCTTCTGGGCCTATCAGGACGGTCACCTGTTCAACTCCTCAAACTACCGCAACGAAGAGATCGAAGAGCTGACGAATGCCACCTTGCACATGCCGATGGATGATCCCGAATATGCCCCCAAGATAAAACGGATGTTCGAAATTGTTCTCGACGAGCTGCCACGCATCCCGCTCTATCAGCCGGCGTTGAACGTCGCGGCCAACGGGGCCGAGGGCTATGAGTTCTGGTTCCATCGCCAACTGGATGCCCGTCCGTTGAAAGCGGTATAGAATGCTGGCCACATCCCCCCGGCTGCGCGCGACGTTGTTGCGCGTGGCACAATCGGTCCCCGTGGTCGTTGGCGTGGTCATAATCAGCTTTTTGCTGACGCGTGCTTTGCCCGGCGATCCGGCGGTCTATTTTGCGGGTGTGGCCGCAGACACTGAATCGATTGAACAAACCCGTGTTGCCATGGGTTTGGACAAACCTCTTTTTCAACAATTCTTCATTTATGTGGGTAACCTGCTTCAGGGAGACCTTGGCCAGTCGTTGTCCAGTGGCCGGTCGGTGGCGGCTGATTTGGCCAAGCGGTTGCCGGCATCGCTCGAGCTGACGCTTACCGCCCTTTTGTTGGCTATTGCTATTGCCGTGCCGCTTGGTGTTTTGGCCGCAACCCGTCCGGGTACCTGGGTGGATCATCTGTGCCGTGTTGTCGTGACGGCGGGCGTGTCATTGCCCACGTTTTTCACGGGTATCTTGCTGATCTATATTTTCTACTATCTGCTAGGAATTGCGCCATCGCCTTTGGGCCGGTTGGATTTCATCTATCTTGATCCTGATCATGTTACGGGCTTTTACCTGATTGACGCAGCTCTGATGGGCGATTGGGAATTGTGGCGCGGTGCAGCAAAACAGCTAATCCTGCCGGCCACCACGCTGGCCTTGTTTACTCTTGCTCCGATTGCCCGCATGACGCGCGCCGCGATGCTGACTGCGCTCTCGTCCGACTTCATTCGCACGGCGCGTGCCGCAGGTTTATCGAATGCAAGGATTCTGTACGGCTACGCATTTCGGAACGCCCTGCTGCCTGTGGTGACCACGCTGGGCATGGTGTTTTCCTTTGCTCTTGGTGCGAATGTTCTGGTGGAAAAGGTCTTTGCATGGCCCGGTATCGGATCCTACGCGGTCGAGGCTCTGGTGGTATCAGATTATGCGGCTGTGCAGGGCTTCGTGCTTGCGATGGCGCTGTTGTTTGTGGCGCTCAACCTTGTGATTGACCTGCTCTATACGGCGATTGACCCGCGGATCGGATTTTCCTCCAAATGACGGACATTTCCTCAAAGCCGCTGGGGGCTACCCAAGGCAGGTTTGATCATATCTTTTATGTGTTGCGGGCGAACCCTGTTACGTTGATTGCCTTTGTCATGTTCGCGCTGTTGATCTTTTCGGCGTTGTTCGGGCCTGCGTTGGTGCCTTATGATCCGCTGGCAACCAATGCCTCCAACGCCCTGCAAGCACCTTCGTGGGAGCATTGGTTCGGCACTGACAATGTAGGCCGCGATGTGTTTAGCCGCGTCATCGTGGCGACGCGACTGGATCTGTCGATTTCGGTGGCTGCTGTGGCTTTGTCTTTTGTGGTCGGTTCGGTCCTGGGCTGTGTTGCAGGCTATTGGGGCGGATGGCTGGACATTATCCTGAACCGTTTTCTGGATACGATTATGGCGTTTCCGCTGTTCGTGCTGGCGATGGGCATCGTCGCGGCTCTTGGCAACACGATTGAAAACATCATTTACGCAACCGCCATCATCAACATGCCATTCTATGCGCGCCTTGTGCGCGCCGAGGTCAACATTCGACGCGATGCAGGTTTTGCCCGCGCGGCCAAGCTGGCGGGAAACTCGGATGTACGTGTGCTGGCACTGCATATTTTCCCCAACGCCCTGCCACCTATGATGGTGCAGGTTTCGCTGAACCTTGGTTGGGCGATCCTTAACGCGGCGGGCCTGTCGTTTATCGGTTTGGGCGTCAGCCCGCCCACGGCGGAATGGGGGATTATGGTGGCCGAAGGGGCGAACTTTATCGTGTCCGGTGAATGGTGGCTTGCCGTTTTTCCGGGGCTTTGGCTGATGATTGCGGTCTTTACCTTTAACCTGCTGGGGGACGGCCTGCGCGACATTGTCGATCCGCGTAAAAGGACATGAGCACAATGTTGAGCGTCAAAGATCTGGCTGTTTCGTTCCAGACCCGTCGCGGCGTGGTGGATGCGGTGCGCGGGATCAGCTTTGAGGTCTCCAAGGGCGAGATATTGGGAATTGTGGGCGAAAGCGGATCTGGTAAATCGGTTACGTCCTATGCCTTGATGCGTATCCTTGACGCGGGTGGCACCATCAAAGCCGGGGAGGCCACATATTCGGGGATCGACCTGCGCCGTTCTGCGGAACGTGACATGCGTGACATTCGGGGGCGCGAGATTTCGATGATTTTCCAGAATCCGCGCGCCGCCCTGAATCCGATCCGCAAGGTCGGCCACCAGATCGAGGACGTGTTGCGTCACCACGCCCGCGCCACCCGCTATGATGCCCGTGCCAAGGCGATTGCAGCGCTGGAAGCGGTCAAGATCAATGACGCGAAAGCCCGTTACAATGCCTATCCCTTCGAGCTGTCGGGCGGCATGTGCCAGCGGATTGTCTGCGCCATTGCGCTGGCCTGCGACCCGCGTTTGCTGATCGCGGACGAGCCGACCACGGGGCTTGATATCACGACGCAAAAGGCGGTGATGGACCTTGTGCGCGATCTTATCCGTGAACGTGACATGAGCAGCATCCTGATCACCCATGATCTTGGGCTTGCCGCGCAATATTGCGACCGCATTCTGGTGATGAAGGACGGCTTGATCGTGGAACAGGGGGATCCGGTGCAGATATTCAGCGATCCGCAACATCCCTACAGCCGCAAACTGGTTGACGCGACGCCCCGCGCAGGCACCAGCGTGCGCAGCCTTTTGCCGCCCGAAGAGCGCAGCGAAGACATTACCCCTCATGTCAGCGACCGGCCTGTGCTGGAGGTTCGCAACCTGACCAAAACCTATGCGGGTAAATCAGGGCCCGTTCATGCGGTGAAGGGTATATCTTTCAGGGTGAACCAAGGCCAATGCGTGGGTCTTGTCGGCGAAAGCGGATGCGGTAAATCCACCACCGCCGAGATTTTGGTGCGGCTGATGGATGCCACCAGTGGCGAGATCATATTCGAGGGCGAGGACATAGCCTGTGTGCCGGCCCGTGGTTTCGCAAAAGATCCCAGACGCGCAGACATTCAAATGGTGTTTCAGGACGCTACCGACAGCCTCAACCCGCGTCACACCTCGCGCCAGACCATCGCAGAACCTTTGCGCCGGCTGGGCAAAATGCGTGGCGCAAAACTGGCAACACGGATCGAAGAACTTGCGGCACTTGTTGGCTTGCCTTTGTCTTTGCTGGACCGGTTTCCGCATCAATTGTCGGGCGGTCAAAAGGCGCGGGTGGGTATCGCACGCGCCGTGGCACTTGAGCCGAAGTTTCTGATCCTTGATGAACCGACAGCAGCCCTTGATGTGTCGATCCAGGCGGTTGTCCTGAACCTGTTGGTCGATTTGCAGGCGAAACTGGGGCTGAGTTATCTGTTTGTCAGCCATGACCTGCATGTTGTCCGCCTTCTTTGCGATCATGTGATTGTCATGAAAGACGGCGAAATCGTCGAGCAAGGTGCAGTACACGAGGTGATGAACGCCCCTCGGAGCGACTATACCAAGACGTTGTTGGCAGCAGCCCCCAAACCACCGCAACGCCGTCAATAGCGCCGGCTCAGATATGCGAGGAGTTTTGATGCCTGCCGACGTGCCATTTCCGCGAACCGCCCTGTTTGAGGCAAATGGCGCAGGCACCAGCCTTATCAACTTTAGCGACGACATATTCGCGCGCATTGATATGATGAACAATCCGCGGATTTTGACCTACCTGCGTGCCCGGGCGACCTTTGCCGGTGCGGGGGAGGCTGATGGGCGGATGTCAGTTTGACCCCCCCTGTGTTCCCAGACCTTGCCGCGTCTATCGAGGTTTTGAGCGGCCACGTTCAGCAAGCAGCCTTCGATCGCAAGGCTGCGCTGATGGAAGATATGGACCTTTCGCTGCCTTGTGCCGCGGCGGGCCAGCTTCATGAAGGGGCTTGGGCGAGCGGGTGCGGCATGCTCCCTGACGATTTGTTGGCGATCGCTCCCGAAGTGGATCATCTTGTAACGCGCGAAACGATCATGCGTGCTGTAAGCATGTCCGCGGCAAAAAGGCTTTGCGCGCCACCTGTTCCGGTGTTCTGTTCTGTTCCCGATCTTGCGGCGGCGCCGGTGACCGCCCATGCCGATGATGGTACTTACAGCAACCTTGTGAACCTGTCGCAGATGTGTGGCATTGGGCTGTCGCATGGCTTTTCGGTGAACGGATTCAGGCGTGAAGCCACTGATATCAGCGCACCGTGGGAACGGCGGTTCTCTTTGAATCAATATAAGGAGGTTTTGACATGACATCGCAAGTAGAACAGCGTTTGGCGGCATTGGGGTTGGAGCTCCCCCCTGACTGGACACCGCGCGGGCAGTTCTTGCCGTTTCGAAAAGATGGATCAATTGTCTATCTTTCAGGCCAGATCTGCGAGTGGAATGGGAAAGTGACACACGTCGGCCCTGTTCTGGAGAGTGCAGATGCCATTAAGGACGGGCAGGCGGCGGCGCAGGTCTGTGCGCTCAACCTTATTTACCGCCTGCGTCAGGCCTGCGATGGTCATCTTGATCGGGTGGATGTGATCTTGCGGCTTGGCGGGTTTGTGAATTGTCTTTCCGGCTTTCCCCACAGCCCTGCCGTCATAAACGGAGCGACCGAGGTGTTTGTCGCGCTGTTTGGCGATCAGGGATGGCACGCACGCACGGCAGTTGGTGTATCAGGTTTGCCCGGCAATGCCTCTGTGGAGGTCGATGCGATTGTGCGTCTGAAAGGTTAGCGTGGCAATTCAGGTGCACGAAGCGGTGGGCTGCGTCGTTCCAGCTGTGCGCCCATCTGCAAAAGCCGTGCATCCTGCCCCGGATGTCCAGCCAGCATGACTGAACGTGGCAGCCCCAACCGGTCAACGCCCCATGGCAGACACAAAAGCGGCCCGCCAAAGACCGTCCACGGGGTCAACCAGTCTTGATAACCGGTGGTGCCGTCAATCAGGGGCGGCCCATCGGGAACGGGCAATGTCACAATCAGATCAACATCTGCAAGGTCGGCCCAAAATGCCTGCCGGGCGGACGCTAGGAAATCTGTCGCCTCTGTTATCTGAGCGCGAGAAATTGCCGCCCCCGCGCGCAACCCCGCCTGAAACTTTGCCTTGAGACGTCTTGCGCTCTCATTGGATAGCATCGCTCCGTGGGCCGCTGCTGCCTCGGCATTCATGATGATCCGGTGGGCTGCGACGATCCTGTTAACGTCCGCTGTTAGCGACCCCTTGGTGCGGTTGGAAAACGCGCTTGAGGCATCGTGCAAGGCGGCCAGACTGTCGTCAGACGGCGTGGCCTCAGTGTCCCACAGTCCACAGGTTGTTCTTGGTTCTTGCGGCTTTGGTGTCACGGATTCGGCAGGCGTCATCGCCGCAAATGCGCGTGTCGCCAAAGCCAGCGATGTGGCGATTATCCCGACGGTATCAAAACTTGGTGCCAGCGGCGTCACACCTGTCGTTGGCAAGGCGCCAAAGGACGGCTTGAACCCGACAACACCACAATAGGCGGCAGGCCGACACAAAGATCCCGCAGTTTGGGTGCCAAGGGCGATATCAACCAAACCGGCAGCCACCGCGGCACCTGATCCGCTGCTCGATCCCCCGGGGGTGCGCCGCACGTCATGCGGGTTTCGGCAGGGTGTTGGATCGGTAAAGGCGAATTCTGTGGTTGTGGTCTTGCCAATGATCCGAGCCCCCGCACCGCGCAACGCAGCGACCACGGGGGCGTCTTGTGCGGCGGGCTGTGCATTGCGACAGGCCTCGCTCCCGTTGCGGGTTGGCAGGCCTGCGACATCGATAATATCCTTGATGCCGACAGTGAGACCAGCCAACGGCCCAAGCGGGGTGGTCACTTCAGGGTCCTCATGGAGGCAAAGTTGCGAAAATGCGTGGATATGCGGCTCCCACAATGCGATCTTTTCTTCCAGGGTGTGCGCAGCACCGTTGTTCGGCTCTTGCAGGGGCAGGGATGGGGGCAGAGGCGTCATCCGATGTCCCTTGCCACACCAATAAGATGATCGCGCGAAATCATTGCCTCCAGATCCGATGCGGTCTTGTTTTGCAGATCCCGAGGGGGCTGCGGCAAAACCAGATAGCGCATATCGGCATTGCTATCGTGCACGGTCAATTGAACAGTTTCCCGCAGCTCAAGCCCGAATTCGGCCAGCACTTGACGTGGCTGGCGCACAGATCGGGCACGATAGGCTTTGGACGTGTACCAGGAGGGGGGCTGACCCAGAATGGAGCGCGGATAACACGAGCACAGGGTGCAAGTGATCAGATTATGGACATGCACGGTGTTTTCCACCACGATAATTCTGGCTTCGGTCACGGCGATATCAAGCTCTTGGACGGCGGCGCGCCCATCGGCTAACAGACGCTGCTTGTAGGCAGGATCGGTCCACGCTTTGGCGACAATTTTGGCCCCTGAATGGATGCCGGGGCTTTCCAGTTTAGCGATCGCTCCTGTTACTTCACGAGCGGTCAACAGACCCTTTGCGATCAAGACGTCTTGCAGCGCATCAACGATGATCTGGGCTTCGATGTTTCCCGCATCGTCTTCAATCACCAAGGCTTCGTGTTCGGTATGGTCATGGGGCATTTTCGGCCTCCTCTGCGTGGGCCAGCCAGTGATCATAGACTTCAATGATCAACGTATCATGAGGCGGTACGGCTTCGTCCGGCCAAAGCCGGGCTTGAGAAAAGATAACTCTATAAAGATCAACCGCGCGCCCCGAGGTATTTCCGACTGCAAGGTCCTCGGGATTCAGATACGTCCCGCAATATCTTTCGACATGCCCAATGTGGTGCCTGATATAGTGGGGAATGCGCACATGCCCTATCTTGCCTAGGGCCAGAACCTGAACGCGGTCACCGGGTGCAAAACGCGTCATGGTTTTTCATCGGGTTCTTCCCAACGCGCCTTTGAGGTTTCGATTGCACGGTCAAGTTCGTGTTGCGTGATAACACCCTTCTCGATCAGGATATCTGTCATCGCCTCCAGTCGGCGTCGATAGAAAGACAACGAATTATACTTTTGCACGCCAAAGCTTTCAAAGCCGCGGCGAACCTCATCCAGTGATACAATCCGGCGTGTGCCATCTCCGAGAAGACCTCGAATGGCCTCGACTTGCTTTTCCCAATGCAACCATGGCAGGTCAACAATCGGTATGTCGCCCGCCCGATCGCCCCCGATATCATGATACCCTTTGGGGCCTTTGTTTGTTTGCATGAACTCACTCCTGATGGTCAAATACTGGCGAGAGGCAGCGCCGTTGACCATTGCTGATTTTGCACCGCCCCGATGCGAAAAAAGGGGCCTTACATCGGTATGATTGCAATGACCCGCTTTGGGCGGTTGGGAACCACCGTCAGAGTTTTTGGAACCTCTGTGGATTTGTCGCGGTGCGATCAGGCTTCCTTGATCGCAGGTACCGCAACAAAGGACATGAACTCTGGGAACAGGCAGAACAGAGGGATTTCGCAAAGATGCGGTGCGGATAACACTGACCAAGCGGCTTGCGCGCAAGTGGCTGGCTGACGATCCGGCCGTTAGAATATCGACGCTGACCACCTGTAGGGCATTTCGATTTTTGACCGTTTTCGCTCCCATCAAGCAGCGGATGCAGCCCCAAGCGCTTCGCAGAGCGACAGCTGCCGCGGTGTTGTTTCGGGCCTGATGATACGTCGCGCTTGTACGTGTAATTTTTCGCGATGCGCAGCATGATCTTCCTCTTTGGTCCGAACCGTGGAAACGCGCCGACAGCCAAATCAAATCAAATGAAGCAGGCTGCCGCAGTGCGGGCCGCAAAGGCCCTTGATGAGATCATCGCAGAACTGGAGCACATCGCCTTCACCGGCATGTCGAAGTTCGTGAGCATCGACGTGAACGGCCAACCAAAGATCGACCTGTCCAACTGCACGCCCGAAGACCTCGACCTGCTGTCCGAGTTGACGCCGACAGTCAGATCGGCAGGAGACACGACACGCTCGTCAGCGTCAAGGTCAAGCTGCCCAACAGACTCAAGGCCCTCGAAACCCTCGGAAAGCACTTCGGCTTTGGTGACAGGAAAGCCACCAAGACAAGGGACAGCCTCGCTGAGGCCATTGACAGCATTGTCCGTAAAGGAAGCTCGGCGCCCATCGCAACAGTTTTGCTGAGGAAAAAGTGACTGCTAAGTCAGCACCATAATTTCGACATCCATGTAGGTATAGGCTCTGGGCGGACCTGTTGCGGTTTGATGCTGCTCCTTTGTAAGCTGTCACATCCCGTCAGATAGTAAGGTTTCTTCTTGAACAGCTCCGGTTTGACCCTCTGCCAATCCTTCATCGCCTGCAATGGGGCTTTGCTGCCCAAGGCTGACTGGGGAAGCTGCTGGTTGTAGAGCAGCACATAGCGGTGCAGCGTGGTTTCCAGCTCTTCGCCAGAACGGAAATGATGGGATTGCAGCACCTCTTCGATCCGGCCGTTGACCCTCTCGACCCGTTGCCCGGCAGGTGATTGCGCGCAATCACCGAGAGGAGGGCCATTCGTTTGGGGGTGCTGCAGTGGCGCTAGACGGTGTTCGACACCCATTCCACCGCATAGCTGGTCGAACTGGTGCTTGCCGGTGGCCGCGCGTTTGCGCAGGCCGAACAAGCGGTCCGTGAACTCTTTTCCGTTATCGGTTGGTATAGTGCGGGTACGGATCGGGCAGGCGCGTTCCAGATCGCGTAAGAACCGGCGGGCATTGGCTGCCGTTTTGGACTTGTAGATGTGGATGAAGACCCAATAGGTGGCGCGGTCGATCGCCACAAAGAGATAGCGTCGTGAGGTTTCGTCTGCCATTCGAGGCAGATACTTGACGTCCACGTGCAAATATCCCGGCTCATAAGCCTTGAAGGCCGCATGCTTTTTCCGAGGCTCTCGTGCAGTCAGAGCCCGCAGGTTGCCCACGCCATGTCGGCGCAGGCAG
>JBLHUT010000001.1:0-47019 GCA_047629975.1 Paracoccaceae bacterium | reverse complement strand
ATAACCAACGGACTGGTCGAAGCCGGTCTGACCTATGCGAGTGCGGCGGCCTTTTCGACACCGCGGCGGCTGGCGTTGACCGTCGAGGGGCTGCTTGGGCAAAGCCCGATGCAGCGCGAAGAGCGCAAAGGCCCCCGCACCGACGCCCCCGCCAAGGCCGTCGAAGGTTTTTTGCGCGCCACCGGATTGACCCGTGAGCAACTGAGCGAGCGTGACGATAAAAAGGGCGCCGTCTTTTTTGCAATCATTGAAAAGCCGGGCCGGTCTGCCGCCGAAATCGTCGCACAGGTGCTGGAGGATGTGATCCGCAATTTCCCGTGGCCCAAGTCGATGCGGTGGGGCACGGGGACCTTGCGTTGGGTCCGGCCCTTGCGGGGGATCGTGTGCATTCTGACTGATGAGGCCGGCAGTCAGGTCGTTCCCTTCGAGATCGAGGGCTTCGCCGCTTCCAACCGTACCGAGGGCCACAGGTTCATGGCCCCTGCCCCCTTCGAGGTCACGGGGTTTGACGATTATGCGGCAAAGTTGCAAAAGGCCTATGTCGTGCTTGACCCTGCCGCGCGCGCCGAAGCGATCTGGCATGATGCCGCCAATCAGGCCTTTGCGCAGGGGTTGGAGCTGGTCGAGGACAAGGCCCTGCTGACCGAGGTGGCCGGGTTGGTCGAATGGCCTGTTGTGTTGATGGGCCGGATCGACCCTGCGTTCATGGCGCTGCCTGCCGAAGTCTTGCAGACCTCCATGCGCGAGCATCAGAAGTTCTTTTCGGTGCGCGACCCAAATTCGGGCCGGATTGTGCGCTTTGTGACCGTGGCCAACCGCGAAACAGCAGATGACGGCGCCACGATTCTGTCCGGTAATCAGAAGGTTCTGTTTGCGCGCCTGTCGGATGCAAAGTTCTTTTGGGAAAATGACCTGCGCATCGCGGTCAACGACAAGATGCAACCGTGGTGTGACAGCCTTGCGAATGTAACGTTCCACAACAAACTGGGCAGCCAGAAGGACCGCATCGAGCGGATTGCCACCCTTGCCGAAACGCTGGCCCCTTTTGTGGGGGCATCAGCCGAGATGGCAGGGCAAGCCGCGCGTGTTGCAAAGGCCGACCTGTCGTCGGAAATGGTTTACGAGTTTCCCGAGCTTCAGGGGCTGATGGGGCGTTACTACAGCGATGCCGCAGGGCTGGACCCTGCCATCGGGGCGGCATGCGCAGAGCATTACGCCCCCCTCGGCCCGTCCGACAGCGTGCCATCCGCGCCGGTATCCGTCGCGGTTGCTCTGGCAGACAAAATCGACATCCTGACCGGTTTCTGGGCCATCGATGAAAAACCCACGGGCAGCAAAGACCCGTTCGCGCTGCGCCGTGCCGCGTTGGGGATCATCCGTTTGCTGTTGGAAAACGGGGTGCGGCTGTCATTGCTGGAGATATTCAAGTCAAACACCGGTTTGCGCGACATTGCCGGTGCGCGCATGGAAACAGAGCAGGATCTGCTCGGGTTCGTGCACGAGCGGCTCAAAACCTTTCTGCGTGACCAGAATATCCGGCACGATGTTATCGATGCCTGTCTTGCGATGCCCGGAAATGACGATCTGACCCTGTTGGTGCACCGCGCACGCGCCTTGGCAGGGGTTCTGGCCACCGATGACGGTGAGAACCTTGTGCAGGGGTTCAAAAGGGCCAACAACATCCTGCGACAGGCCGAAGAAAAAGACGGGGTCGCCTATGAATTCGGGCCGGACCGCAAATACGCCGAGGACCCCGCCGAGATTGCCCTGTTCGATGCGCTTGATGCAGCCAAAGCGGCGATCTCTCCGGCCATCGAGGCCGAAGATTTCGCGTCGGCCATGGCGGGCATGGCCTCCTTGCGCACCCCGATCGACGGTTTTTTCGAAAATGTTCAGGTCAATGCCGAGAACGCGATCATCCGTCGCAACAGGCTTAACATGTTGCACCTTATTCGGGTGATCTGCACGCAAGTGGCCGATCTAGAGAAAATCGAGGGCTAGAATTCGCGCGCTCGCACTCTAGGAAACATGCGCTGTGCATTGGGCAAATGCGCAGCGCATGCTTGCACCGAACGCCCGCACAGGTATGGTGCGGCATCCAGACGGGAAATGTGCCGTGCCAGCTTATGCCAATACTGCCGAGTTTACGCTGATTACGCCCGATGCACCACTTACCGCCCACACGCACGGGAGTCGTGCAAAGTGCCTGCAACGACTAATCCGGCTTGATCTAGCAGTGCCCCGGACAGTTGCCCTGTCTTTTGATTTCGTCAGCAGACTTGCCACCGGTGACGTGTCGGACACAAACGCCATTCTGAGCCCGTTCGGCACAATGCCAATCGTGTCCGTCCGCCCGTCAGGACAGCACAGCGATTGGGGCGGGCCGCGCGCGATGCTGAATGTCGGAATGACCACACGGCGCCATGCTGAATTGAGCAACACCCACGGCGCGCCGGCCGCCAACGCGATCTATTTGCGGTTTATCGAAGCCTACGGCGTCCATGTCGCGCGACTGGACCCTGATATCTTTGGAGATCCGGAGATTTCCGACGCCGCCGTTCTGCGCGCGCTTGACCTGTTCGAAGCCGAAGCCGAGGAGCCGTTTCCCCAGGACCCCGCCAAACAGCTTGCAGAAGTATTGCGCAGCATGGCGCGCGCGTGGCAGACCACGACCGCACGGTTGTTGCGTCAGGCCCGAGGGGCCCCTGCGGATGCGGGCCTGGGACTTGTCGTTCAGCAAATGGCACTTGGATTCGGACCCGGAGAAAGCGGATCGGGGGTTGCCAGTTTCATTGACCCGTTGACCGGCCTGCCTGTCGTTCAGGGGCGCTACCTGCGCCAGTCCCTGTTTCGCGACGCCCTCAGCCAGCCCGGAGAGGCGTTTTTTATCGCACGTGATGCGCGGGGGCCGTCGCTGCAATCGTGTTGTCCGATTGCCTATGAGCAATTGCTGGCTACCGCACGGACCTGCCGCGGCGCATTGCGCGAAGAGATGGAGATCGAATTTACCATCGAGAACGGAACTTTGCGCATTCTTGATGCCTTGCGCGCCCCGCGCAACACCCGCGCGGGGCTTGCGGCAGCAGTCGCACTTGCCAACGACGGCATCATCACGCGCGAGGAGGCCTTGCTGCGGGTCGCCCCGCAGTCCCTGACAGAGTTGCTACATCCACGGATCGACAGCGGAGCGACGCGCGACGTGATTGCAACCGGTATTGCCGGCTCTCCGGGGGCCGCGACCGGACGCCTCGTCTTTACTTCGGCCGCGGCACAGGCAAGCGCGGCCAAAGAGGAGCCCTCGATTCTGGTGCGCCGTGAGACCAGCGCCGAGGACGTACGCGGAATGCAGGCCGCCCAGGGTATTTTGACCGAACGGGGCGGCATGACCAGCCATGCCGCCATGATCGCGCGGGGCTTGGGCCTGCCGTGCGTTGTGGGGGCAAGCGGGCTACGCCTTTCGACACGCCACAAGACCCTCGTGACACCCCAAGGGCGCGTGTTCCACGAGGGCGACCTCGTGACACTGGACGGGACATCGGGGCATTTGCTGGCCGGCCGGATGGCAATGGTCGGCGCCGAGCTTGACGACGGCTTCCAGACCCTTTTGCAGTGGGCCGACGACGTGCGCGACATCGGCGTGCGAGCCAATGCAGACACCGCCCCCGAGGCACGCACCGCACGCAGCTTTGCTGCCGAGGGCATCGGGCTGTGCCGTACCGAGCACATGTTCTTTGATGACCCGCGCATGACTGTGATGCGCGAAATGATTTTCGCCGACACCGAACAGGACCGCCGCTCGTCACTGGATCGTTTGCTGCCCATGCAGCGCGCTGATTTTGTGGAATTGTTCGAGGTAATGGCAACGCTTCCGGTCACGATACGGCTGTTTGACCCGCCCTTGCACGAATTTTTGCCCTCTGATCGGGCGGGCATGCGTGAAATGGCCGAGGGGCTTGATCTGCCGCTGTCGGATGTGGTGCGCCGGATCGAGGCGATGACGGAATTCAACCCGATGCTGGGCTTGCGCGGTGTGCGCCTTGGCGTCACGGTGCCGGAAATCTATGACATGCAGGCCCGCGCGATATTCGAAGCCACAATCATGGCAAGCACAAAGGACACCCCTCCTGTCGTGCCCGAGATCATGATCCCGCTGGTATCGGCGGTGCGCGAGGTCGAATTGGTAAAGGCACGGGTCGACGCGGTGGCCGCAGCTGTGCGGCGCGAAACGGGGGTCGCTTTCGACTACCGGCTTGGCGTGATGGTCGAAACGCCGCGCGCCGCTCTCAGAGCCACCGAAATTGCCACGCATTGCGACTTTCTCAGCTTTGGCACGAACGATCTGACGCAGATGACTTATGGATTGTCGCGCGACGATGCGGGACGGTTCATGGCCACATACGTCGCACAAGGCGTCTTTCCCGAAGACCCCTTCCGGACCCTTGATATCGAAGGGGTCGGAGAGCTTTTGCTGCTGGGATCGGACAGGGCCCGCCAAGCCCGCCCTGACATAATGTTGTCAATCTGTGGCGAACATGCCGGCGACCCCGACACCATCGCGTTTTGTCGAAATGCGGGATTCGATTACGTATCTTGCTCTCCGTTTCGCGTGCCCGTCGCGCGTCTTGCAGCAGCACAGATCGTCCTGCACGAGCGTTTAGCCTCAAAAACCACCGAAAAAATCTGATGTTTTCTGCCTGATCAGCAAGGTTGTGTCAGATTAGGCGTAATTTTGCCGAAATCTTAGGCTATTTTTTAACATTTTTTCGTCAGGGTAGACATACCGAAAAACTAACGCTACCGCATCCGACGGTGCACGTTGAATTCTGCCCGACATCTATTATTGGGGGTTATATGAACCTTAAGTATCTCATCCGGTCATGCATCGCAGTGACCCTCGTCGCGGCGAATGCTGCGCTTGCAAACGATTCTCTTTCGAGTTCAAACGACCCGACATCCCGTCTTGATGGACGTATCTCTGCTGTGTTGGTGACTGAAAAACGTGCGCTCGGCTCTGTCAGTGAAAAACGCTTGCGTCAACTTGTGTCGCCGCGGCCGATGGCGCGCTCCCTCGATCCTGTGACGGCAGTGACGTATTCGAACACATGGCTGGACAAGCAGCCGGCAGCTAAAGGTGCCGCCGAATGGCAATGTCTGGCAGAGGCGCTGTATTTCGAGGCGCGCGGCGAGAGCGTCAAAGGGCAATTTGCTGTGGCAGAGGTCATCCTGAACCGTGTGACATCGCCCCGCTTTCCTGCATCGGTGTGCGGCGTCGTACATCAGGGTACAGGGCGCAAACATCAATGCCAGTTCAGTTATACTTGTGATGGTCACGCCGAAAACATCCGTGAGCTGCAGGCTTATGAACGGGTCGGTAAAATTGCACGTTTGATGCTCGACGGTGCCCCAAAGCAATTGACCCAGGGCGCCACCTATTACCACTCCACATCCGTTCTCCCGCGGTGGGCCAAGGTTTTCTCGCGCACTGCCAAGATCGGCGTCCACTATTTCTATCGCCCCAAGGCCAAGACATGACAGGTCGCGGGCTTTCGCCCGCGACCAAGTGATTTGCCCCTGATCGAGGATGCTTGCTAGTGGCGCATTACGACACCAGCACGCCCCGCTTCAGACAGCCCCGAGCAATGTTTGTGTCAGAGGGCTGAAAGGGCTGCGCAACCCGTCGATCACATTGAAATGATCCCGTCCGGGGTCTTCGGTGACAATCGTTCCGGGCCATGCCTGCGCCAACAGATGGCTCTGTCGCACCAGTTCAGGTCGTTCGTCTGCCCCGACCCATGCGGTTACCTTCAAACCGGCGCGCGGTGTGTGCAGAACAGGGCTTTCGGCAGCCGCCTCTTCCGGCGTCATGCGCAGGGTGGCATTCATGCCCGCAGCCTTTAGCATCGGGCGCAAATCATGCAAGCCGCTGATCGACACCACATGCTCCAGCCGGTCAAGCACATCTGCCGCAAGCGGCCCGGGCGCACAGGCCATCCGGCTCACCAGATGACCACCCGCTGAATGCCCCGTCAAACGGATCGGCCCCGCGATTTTTCCGGCCGCACAGGTGATTGCCGCCCCCACATGCTGTGTGATCGCGGTCATCCGCGTCTCAGGTGCCAGCGGATATCCGGGCACGGCAACGGCCCAGCCCAGCGCAAGTGCCCCCCCCGCGAAGGCCGACCAGAAATGCCGCTCGTGACGCATCCAGTATCCGCCGTGCACAAAAACAACCAACCCCAGCGGTGTACCTTCGGGGTGAAACAGGTCAAGCCGCGCGCGTGGATGCGCGCCGTACGCAATATCAACTTCGGCCCTGTCGCCCAGACCCGCGCGAAACACCTCTGCCTCGGCGGACCACTTCGCCGGCAAAAGTTGAGACCCCGCAACATAGCCCGAATTGTCAAATGCGTCGTCCCAATCCATTTCCATGGCCCGTGCCCTCTCTGGTGTTCCCGCTTCAATCAGGTAGATTGGACAGGCCAACGAGGAAATATGCAATGACCGATTTCACCGCCACCCGCGCCGCCTTCAGCCTTCCCGAGGGGATCACCTATCTTGATGGCAATTCCTTGGGCCCGCTTCCGAAAGCGGCCAACGAACGCGTCGCCCGAACGATCACCGCCGAATGGGGCGAGATGTTGATCAAAGGGTGGAACACGGCAGGCTGGATGGCGCAGCCAGAGGTGCTTGGCGACAGGGTCAGCCGGCTGATCGGGGCGGCTGCGGGCTCTGTTACCTTGGGCGACACGCTGTCGATCAAGGTATTTCAAGCCTTGGCTGCGGCGCTTGATATGGCAGGATCGCGCAAGGTTGTGCTGTCCGACACCGGTAACTTTCCCTCCGATCTCTACATGGCCGAGGGCCTGCTGCGTCTGATGCCCGACAAACGGCTGCTCACTGTCGCCCCTGACGCCATCGAGGACGCCCTGACCGAGGACATCGCCGTTTTGATGCTGACGCAGGTCGATTACCGCACGGGGCGACGGCATGACATGGCCCGCATCACGGCACTGGCACAGGCCAAGGGCATCGTCGTTATCTGGGATCTGGCCCACTCGGCCGGTGCCTTTCCTGTCGAGCTGGAGGCCTGCCGCGCGGAGTTCGCGTGTGGCTGCACGTATAAATACCTCAATGCCGGCCCGGGTGGTCCGGCCTTTATCTACGTGCGTCCTGATCTGGCGGACACGGTCCAGCCTGCATTGGCCGGGTGGCTTGGCCACAGCGATCCTTTCGCCTTTGATCCCGGCTACAGGCCCGGCGCGGGCATTGCGCGGATGCGCATCGGCACGCCGCCGGTGCTACAAATGGCGGCACTTGAATCGGCGCTGGATATCTGGGACGCGGTTGATCTGCACGATGTGCGCCGCCGCTCGGTCGCCCTTTCCGAACGGTTTATCGCCGGAGTCGAGGCCACTTGCCCCGAACTGGTGCTTGTCAGCCCGCGCGAGGCGGCGCTGCGTGGCAGTCAGGTTTCTTTCCGGTTTACAGACGGCTACGCCTTGATGCAGGCACTGATTTCGCGTGGCGTCATCGGGGATTTCCGCGCACCCGACCTTGTACGGTTCGGGATTGCCCCGCTTTACAATGACGAGACCTGCATCGATCACGCCGTCGCCACGCTGGCCGATATTGTGGCGACCCGCGCGTGGGATATGCCCGCCTTTCGCGTGCGCGCCGCGGTTACCTAGTCCGTGCTTGCCCAGACGGCGGTCCGGCTCTAGGGTCGTGGCTCAAACAAAGGACCCGTGATGACACAGTGCGTTTTCGTTCAGATCCGCTGCAAGCCTGGCACAACCTATCAGGTTGCAGATGCCATCGTATTGAAGGAAGTCCACTCGGAGCTGTATTCCACCAGCGGGGACTGGGATCTGTTGCTCAAGATGTACATCCCCGAATCCGAAGACATCGGCCATTATATCAACGAACGTCTGCTGGATATCCCGTCGATCGAGCGCTCGCTAACCACCCTCACGTTCAAAGCGTTCTGAGGCCGGCGACAGGTGCCTTTAGCTGCTGTGACAAAGCGGGCAAGGGTCATTATTTTTTCCGTTCCTTGAACATCACCGCCTGTCGGGGCACGTCGGGAGTATCGCTTTGGAGCTGGCTGGTTTTGCTTTGTTGGCGTGTACCGCGTTTGTTTTTGCCGGCGGTGTAAAGGGGCTGACGGGGCTGGGCTTGCCCACAACGGCGATCGGGCTGTTGACGCTGTTTATCGAGCCGCGGGTTGCGATTGCGGTCGTGTTGTTCCCGATGGTTTTCACCAACGCGTGGCAAGTCTGGAGGATGGGCGACATCACAGGCGCGCTGCGGCGTTATATCTGGTTTGCGGGCGTGTTGATGATCGGGGTCGGGGTCACCACGATGCTGGCTGCACAGGCCTCTGACAGATTGATTTTCGCAGTGACAGGCATGGTGATCATTCTGTTTGTCGCGGTAAATTTCTTGTTAAGCCCTCCGAAACTGCCCGACCGGTACGACCGGACAGCCCAAATCGTGATGGGAACAATCGCCGGGATCATGGGCGGGCTTACGGCTGTCTGGGGCCCGCCGATGGCGATCTATCTCAGTGCCCGACAGGTGGAAAAAGACGAGTTCGTGCGCGTCACGGGGTTGTTGATTTTTCTGGGCTCCCTGCCGCTGGTGGCCGGATACGTCGTGGCCGGTTTTCTGACCCTGCCTCTGGCGGCTATGTCAGGGGCCCTCATCTTGCCCACACTGGCCGGTTTCGCCCTTGGCGAACGCATTCGCGGGAACCTGCCACAGGCAAAGTTCCGCAAGGTGCTGCTTTATGTTTTTCTGGTGCTTGGTCTTAATCTGATCCGGCGCGCGATCTGGAACGTCTGACCCCTTTTGGCCACCCTGCCGCAAGATCATCACCGCAAGATCATCACCGCAAGATCATCTCCGGGCACGTGGCTCTTTCCTTGGTGTGTCGCAGGCTGCTAGGCTTGACCGGAGCAATGTGCCATGAGGCACGCAGTGTTTTTTGACGGAGCATACCGATGTCCACCTCTCCTTTCGTGACGGCACAACGCCTGCCCCACTGCCCCACATCCGAATTCGCGCGCGAAGAGGTCGCGCTGGCCAATCGCAACTCCGGCCTGCCGCTCGAGCTTTTGCGCCATGACATCACGCCGCTCGGGGCGCATTACCTTTTGACGCATTTCGATATCCCCTACCTTCCGGCGCAGGGGTTCTCGCTGGATTTCAAGGGGGCTTTCGCCAACCCGTTCTCGCTTGATCTTGACGCGATCAGGGCGCTGCCTCGCGTAACCGTGCCCGTAACACTTGAATGTGCCGGAAACGGGCGGGCCGAGCATGCTTTGCGCTCCCGCTCGATGCCGTGGCGCCACGAGGCCGTAGGGACGGCGGAATGGTCCGGCACTCCACTGTATCCGTTGATCGAAAAGGCCGCGCCACAGGCGGATGTCTGCGAGATAAGTTTTATCGGTGCCGATCGCGGGTTTGACAAGGGTCATGCCCATGCTTTCGGGCGCAGCCTGACGTTGGAGCAATTGAAAACGCTTGAGGTTCTGCTGGTGACCGAGATGAACGGCCAGCCGTTGATGCCGCAGCACGGCGCACCGCTGCGCATTGTCGTGCCCGGATGGTACGGCATGGCCAGCGTCAAATGGCTGACCACGATCGAGGCGCTGACCGAACCGTTTACCGGGCATCAACAGGTTGGCACCTACAGGTTCCGCGACACCGCCGACAGCTCCGGAGAACCGGTGACAGGCATCAGGGTAAAGTCCCTGATGGTGCCGCCGGGCATTCCGGACTGGTACTCCCGCAGGCGGCTGGTTGGCGCCGGCCTGACACGGCTGGAGGGGCGGGCATGGAGCGGGCTGGGGCGCCAGATCGTAAAGGTCGAGGTCAGCACAGGTGACACTTGGCACGAGGCCACGTTGCTGCCACCGGTGGGCACCTATGCGTGGCGCGGCTGGCAGTTCGACTGGAACGCAACACCGGGGGCGCATGCCTTGCGCTGCCGCGCCACGGATGACGCGGGCGACTTTCAACCGCTGGAACCGCCGTGGGATGTGGCGGGTTTTGGCAACAACATGGTTCAAACGCTTGAAGTTCAGGTTGCCGAAATCGCCTGACGCCGCACCAGATCTCCCCGAACCTGCGATTAGGAATTGCTTTGTTGGGCAAATTGGGGAAGCGTTAACCCGAATGATCTGCGGTCCATGCCGCGTGGGGGGTCACCATTCGGGATGTAACGATACTGGAGGATATGCGGATACCGATGCCTGACGGCATTTCGCTGTCTGCGCGGGTCTGGATGCCGCAAACAGCACAGAGCCATCCGGTGCCTGCGATCCTCGAGATATTGCCCTACCGCAAGCGCGACGGAACAACCGCACGAGACGAAACGACCCATGCCGCCTTTGCGCCCCACGGCTATGCCTGCCTGCGTGTGGACTTGCGCGGATGCGGCGAAAGCGAGGGGCTGTTCGACGACGAATACTCCCTGCGCGAGCTTGAGGATATCTTTGCCACGATCCAGTGGATCGCCGATCAGGGCTGGTGCACCGGGGCCGTGGGGATCATGGGCATCAGCTGGGGCGGGTTCAACGGGCTACAGGTTGCCGCGATGACCCCGCCCGCGCTGAAGGCGGTGATTTCGATTTGCGCCACGGCCGACCGCTTTGCCGACGACATCCACTACAAGGGGGGGTGCCAGCTGACCGAGAATATCGGCTGGGCGGCGTGCGCGATGTCCTGGTTCTCGATGCCGCCCGACCCCGCGCTTGTCGGAGACGGCTGGCGCGAGACGTGGCTGACCAGACTGAAGGCCACGCCGAACCTTGCGCCTGTCTGGACCGGCCACGCAAACCGCGACGCCTATTGGCAGCACGGTTCGGTCTGCGAAGACTACAGCGCAATAAAGGCGGCGGTCCTGACCATCGGCGGCTGGCATGACGGTTACCGCAACACCCCCGCGCAGCTTCTGGCCAACCTCGAGTGTCCGGTCAAAGCGATTGTCGGACCGTGGAACCATAAATACCCGCATCTGGCAGCACCCGAGCCGCGCATCGACTTTGTTCACGAGGCCCTGCGGTGGTGGGACCACTGGCTCAAAGGGCACGACACCGGCGTGCAGGATGATCCGGCGTATCGCGCCTATCTGATGGAGTCTGTCGCCCCTTTGACATCGTTTGACACCCGCCCCGGACGCTGGATCGGGCTTGCATCGCTTGAGGAACCGGACGTGACGATGAAGGCTCTGGCCTTCAACGGCACACAGCTTGCCCCAACCGCCGGACCGGTTGAGCGCCGCGTCGTGACCGACACCGCCTGTGGCACAACCTGCGGAAAGTACTTTCCGTTCGGGTTCGGGCCGGGGGAACTGCCCGATGACCAATCGGCGGATGACGCGTTGTCGCTGTGTTTCGACACACAGCCGCTGGCGGGGGCGCGCGATCTTGTGGGGGCTGTGCAGGTTAAATTGCGACTGGCTGCCGACAGGCCGCGGGCACAGGTGGCGGTGCGGCTGTGCGATCTGCGCCCCGACGGGACATCGGCGCTGATTTCGCACGGGTTTCTGAACCTGCGCCACCGTCAGGGGTTCGGCAAAGCGGTCGATCTGATCCCCGGTACGACCTACGAGGTCGAGGTTATGCTTGATCAATGCGCCTACCGGTTGCCCGCCGGACACCGGCTGCGGATTGCGCTTTCGCCAAGTTACTGGCCCTTTATCTGGCCCGAAGCAGAGCCGGTAACACTTACCTGCACAGGCGGAACGGTGGCGTTGCCAGTCTGGACAGGTGTGAGTCTGCCGGTTGATTTGCGCGCGCTCCACCCTGTCGAGACATCGAAAACGCACAAACAGACCCGTGGCACGGTTGAGCAACAGGACCGTGTGGTGCTAAACAAGGTCATGAGCCTTCGGATAGACGCCGATCACGGCGAGGTCGAAAACCTTGCACACGGATTACGCAACGCATCATCACTGAGCGAAACGTGGTCTATTGCACAAGACGATCCTGCATCAGCGAGTGCGACACTCCTGTGGGAGCGCAGTATGGCGCGCGCGGACTGGTCCGTGCGGACCTGCTGCGAAACCCGCATGACCACCGATGCAACATCGTTCCACATCCAGGCAACACTGACGGCATTCGAGGGCGATGAAATCGTTCTAGAACGCCACTTCAACGACAGCGTTCCACGCTAAACAACAACAAAAACCACGACTGGGAGTTATCAATGTCAGACGAACTGAAATACCTGAGCAAACTTGCGGCAGCAGGCAAGCTTGACCGCCGCGCCTTTATGGGGCGCGCAGCGGCCCTTGGGGCAAGCACATCGTTTGCAGGCGGGCTTTTGTCTAGCGCGGCAAGCGCGGCAGGCCACGCAACACCTGTCAAGGGCGGCACCCTGAAAGTCGGCATTCAGGGCGGATCATCGACCGACAGCCTTGATCCGGCTTTGGCGGCCAACGACACGATGATCATGAACCTGCGGCTCTACGGCGATACGCTGGTTGAAGTCACGGCTGAAGGCGAGATCGAAAACCGTCTTGCCGAAGAGGTCACCGCCTCGGCCGATGCAAGCGTGTGGACCTTCAAGATCCGCAAGGGCGTCACCTTTCACGACGGCAAGCCGCTAACCCCGCAGGACGTCGCCCGCACGATGGAGCGTCACGCAGGTGAGGAAAGCAAATCCGGCGCGCTGGGCATTTTGCGCGGCATCAAGGAATGGGCGATCGACGGCGACGATTTCATCGTCACGCTGAACCAGCCGAATGCCGACCTGCCCTATCTGATTTCGGATTACCACCTTGTGATCCAGCCTGATGGTGGATTTGCCGATCCGGGTGCCGGCATGGGTACAGGCCCCTACATCATGCGCTCGAACGAGGCCGGTGTGCGCCACGTTTACGAAAAGAACCCCAACTACTGGGATGACAGCGTCGGTCATGCGGCCACAGTCGAGATGATCGTGATCAACGACGACACAGCCCGGGTCGCAGCACTTCAGTCCGGTCAGGTCCACATGATCAACCGTATCCCGCCCAAGGTCGCGGGATTTGTGGCGCGTAACAAGAACATCGACGTCAAGTCGGTGGCCGGACGCGGACATTATGTGTTCATCATGCACGCAAACACGGCACCGTTCGACAATGTTGATCTGCGACTGGCGCTGAAATATGCGATCAACCGTCAGGAAATGGTCGACAAGATCCTGTTCGGCAACGGCACCGCCGGCAATGACACGCCGATCAACGCCGCCTATCCGCTGTTCTCGGGCGACATCGAGCAGCGCGCCTATGATCCTGACAAGGCCGCGTTCCACTTCAAGAAATCGGGTCATGACGGGCCGGTGACACTGCGCACCTCCGAGAACTCCTTTCCCGGAGCCGTGGATGCCAGCCAGCTGTTCCAGCAAAGTGCAGCCGCCGCCGGCATCTCCCTTGATGTCAAGCGCGAGCCGAACGACGGTTACTGGTCGGAAGTCTGGAACAAGCAGCCGTTCTGTACCTCGTACTGGGGCGGACGCCCGACGCAGGACGCGATGTTCTCGACGGCGTACCTGTCCACAGCCGACTGGAACGACACGCGCTTTTTCAACGAGCAGTTCGACCAGACGCTTTATGCCGCACGCGCGGAGCTGGATCAGGCAAAACGCAAGGCAATGTACCGCGACATGAGCGTGATGGTGCGGGACGATGGCGGCTTGATCCTGCCGATGTTCAACAACTTCATCGAAGGTGTTTCTGACAAGGTAGACGGCTGGACCGTGGACCAGAACGGCGGCATGATGAACAGCTACGCCCCTATCAAAACATGGCTCAAAGCCTGATATGGGTCTTGCCCTGAAATTGGTTGCCCAGCGCCTTGCGCTGGGCTTCCTGCTCCTTCTTGCGGTATCCGCGCTGATTTTCGCCGGAACGCAAATTCTTCCCGGCGATGTGGCGCAATCCATCCTCGGACAATCCGCAACCCCCGAAGCCCTCGCCAACCTGCGCGAGAGCATGGGATTGAACGAACCTGCGATCACCCGCTATTTTGCGTGGCTGGGCGGCGTTATGACCGGCGACCTTGGCACAGCATTGTCAAGCGGCGCGGATATCACTTCGTCGATCGGCAAACGGCTGTTCAACACTTTGTTTCTGGCTTCGGTTGCCGCGGTGATCTCTATCCCGCTGGCGATCATTCTGGGGCTGCTGGCGGTCCGGTTCAAAAACCGCTGGCCCGACAAATTGATCTCGGCCACAACGCTGGCCTCGATTTCCTTGCCTGAATTTTTTATCGGCTATCTGCTCATTCTTGTGTTTTCCGTGAACCTCGGCTGGTTTCCGTCCGTGGCGACGGTCTATGACAGCATGGGGATGTGGGACCGGCTGAATGTCGTGATGTTGCCCGCCCTGACGCTCACGCTTGTGGTGCTGGCGCACATGATGCGGATGACGCGCGCCGCGATCCTGAACGTGATGCAGTCGGCCTATATCGAGACTGCCGAGTTGAAGGGGCTGAACGGCTTCAAGGTGATCCGCAAGCACGCCTTTCCCAATGCCATCGCACCCATCGTCAATGTCGTCATGTTGAACATGGCCTATCTGATTGTCGGCGTTGTCGTGGTCGAGGTGATTTTTGTCTATCCGGGCATGGGGCAATACCTTGTCGATCATGTGTCCAAACGCGATGTGCCTGTGGTGCAGGCGTGCGGGCTGATTTTTGCGGCCATTTATATTGGTCTGAACCTTGTGGCAGATGTGGTGTCGATCTTGACAAACCCACGTTTGCGCCATCCCAAGTGAGGGCGCACAGATGGATTTGAAAACCATACCAATCAGCGCGTGGATCGGGCTTGTCTCAACCTCGATTTTCGTTTTCGCCGCCATGTTTGCCCCTTGGGTCGCCCCTTACGGGCTGTCCGAAGTGGTCGGGCAGGTCTGGGAGCCGATGTCGGCCAAACACTGGCTGGGGACTGACAATCTGGGCCGTGACCTGCTGTCGCGGATGATTTACGGCGCACGCACGACGCTTACGATTGCGGCACTTGCGACCTTTGTCTCGTTCACGCTGGGCGCGTTTCTGGGCATGTCGGCGGCTGTCATGGGGGGCTGGGCGGATCAGGCCCTGTCGCGCAGTGTCGATCTATTGATGTCGATCCCGACGCTGATTTTTGCCTTGGTCGTCTTGTCGGTTTTGCCGTCAAATATCGTGACGCTGGTCCTTGTGATGGGCATTCTGGATGCGACACGGGTTTTCCGGTTGAGCCGCGCCGTTGGCGTCGATGTGAATGTCATGGAATTTGTCGAGGCGGCAAAGCTGCGCGGCGAGGGAAGGATGTGGATCATCCTGCGTGAAATCCTGCCGAATGCCTTGTCGACGCTGGTGGCGGAGTTGGGCTTGCGGTTTATTTTCGCGGTGCTCTTTTTGTCATCGCTGTCGTTCCTTGGTCTGGGCATTCAACCGCCCGAGGCCGATTGGGGCGGGATGGTCAAAGAGAACAAGGACGGCATCGTGTTCGGCATTCCTGCGGCCCTGATCCCGGCGGGCGCGATCGCGCTTCTGGCGATTTCGGTCAATCTAATTGCGGACTGGATCCTGAACCGCACCACCGACCTTAAGGGAGGGCGCGGAAATGGATGATACCTTGCTGGATATTCGCAATCTGAAAATCGGCGTCACCGTTCATGCCCCCGGCGAGCCTGCACGTGACATCACGATTGTGCACGGCGTCTCGGCGACTCTTGAAAAGGGGCAGGTCCTTGGCCTGATCGGAGAGTCTGGAGCGGGCAAGTCGACCATCGGGCTGTCCTCCATGGCTTACGGGCGCGGCGGGGTCGAGATTACCGGCGGTGAGGTTTTCCTGAACGGGCGCGACATTCTCAAGGAGTCGCGTTCGGGTCTGAATGCTCTGCGCGGGCGCGAGGTGTGCTATGTTTCGCAATCTGCCGCCGCAAGCTTCAATCCGGCTCACAAGCTGATCGATCAGGTCATCGAAGCCACGCTTGAGCATAACCTGATGACCCGCCCCGAGGCCGAGGCCCGTGCCATCGAGCTGTTCAAGGCACTGTCGTTGCCCGACCCCGAGACAATCGGCAACCGGTATCCCCATCAGGTCTCGGGCGGGCAGTTGCAGCGCGTCATGACCGCGATGGCCCTGTGCCCCAAGCCGGACCTGATTGTGTTTGACGAACCCACGACGGCGCTTGACGTTACAACGCAGATCGACGTTCTGGCCGCGATCAAGAACGCGATCAAACTGACCGGTGTGGCGGCTCTCTATATCACGCACGACCTTGCGGTGGTGGCACAGGTTTCGGATGAAATCATGGTGCTGCAATCGGGCGAAATGGTCGAGCACGGCACAACCCAACAGATTATCGAGACCCCGCGCGAGGACTATACGCGGGCCTTGGTCTCTGTGCGCTCTATCGACCACCCCGAGAAGGCACCGCATGACGCGCCGATCATGCAGGTCAGGGGGATTACGGCAGGGTACGGGCGTGGGCTGACAGTGCTCGATGATGTCTCGGTCGAGCTGTATCCGGGGCAGACACTCGCCGTGGTCGGCGAAAGTGGCTCGGGTAAATCTACGCTTGCGCGGGTGATTACCGGCCTTTTGCCACCCCGCGCCGGCACCATCGAGTTTGACGGTCGCACACTGACACCCAAGCAAAAAAACCGCCCGCGTGAGGATTTGCGCGAGATCCAGATGATCTATCAGATGGCCGATACCGCCATGAACCCGCGCCAGACCGTGCGCACGATCATTGGTCGGCCACTGGAGTTCTATTTCGGGATCAAGGGTGAAGAGCTTGACCGGAAAATCGGCGATCTGCTCGAGGAAATCGAGCTGCCGGCAGATATGGCAGACCGCTATCCCGCCGAGCTTTCGGGCGGGCAAAAGCAGCGTGTCTGCATTGCGCGGGCTTTGGCCGCCAAACCAAAACTGATCATCTGTGACGAAGTCACATCAGCGCTTGATCCGCTGGTGGCAGACGGCATTCTCAAGTTGCTACTCAACTTGCAAAGCCGCGAAAAGGTCGCCTATCTTTTCATCACTCATGATCTTGCCACGGTAAAGGCGATTGCCGATTCGATCGCGGTGATGCATCTGGGCAAGCTTGCGCGTTACGGTACCAAGACAAAGGTCTTGAGCCCGCCGTTTGACGATTACACCGATCTTTTGCTTTCGTCGGTGCCAGAAATGAAGCTTGGCTGGCTCGAAAATGTCATGGCAACGCGTAAAATGGAAAGTGCGGGCAATTAGCCCGTACGAGACTTACACAACCTTTCAACCGGACGGGATTACGATGTTCGACACAAAAACAGGGCTGATGGATGACATACGCAGCCGCTTTGCTCAGGTTGATACCTGCCCCATGCAGGGACCCCGCGTCTTTTTCGAGAATGCCGGCGGCGCGCTAACGCTCAATTCGGTCGTGGACACCTCGACGAAATATGCAGCCATCCCTGACAATCAGGGGCGCGCCAATGCCGGTGCACAAGAGCTTGTGCGCGTTATCACCAAGGCCAAGGCCGAGGTGATGATGTTGATGAATGCAAGCTCCGGGCAGGTGTTTGTCGGCGAAAGTGGAACCGAATTGTTGTTCCGGATGATCATGAATGCCTGTCTTGGAGCGGGTCCGGGAAATGTCGTTGGCAGCACGCTGGAGCATCCTGCCTCGCGGTCGGCGGCGAAACGGTGGTCAAAAGTCGCCGGTCAGGATTATATTTCAGTGCCGCATAACGATGCGACAGGCAGTGTCGATGCGGCTGACTATGCTGCTCATGTCACACCGCAGACGCGTGTCGCCACGATCCTGCACACGTCTCCGGTGACCGGCATGTCCGTGGATGTGGCTGCAATTGCAACAGCGATCCGCGCCACAGCCCCCGAGTGTTTGATCATCGTCGACGGCATCCAGCATGCTGCGCACGGGCATATCGATATCGACAGCTACGGCGTGGATGGCTATGCAGTTTCTCCTTACAAGATGTTTTCGCGGCACGGCTACGGGATTGCGTGGATCAGCGCGCGTTTGACCCACCTGCCCCACGATTCGCTTGACGACGGACCCGAAGGCGTGTGGGAGTTGGGCACCCGCGACACAGGAGCCTATGCGACACTGTCGGACGTGGTTGACTACCTTGGTTGGCTGGGTGGTCATTTTACCGATGACACCGCACCCCGCGCCCGTATCGAGGCCGCAGCGCGGGCCATTCATGCCCATGAAAAAACCCTGACCGATGCGATGTTGCACGGGACAGGCAACCTCAAAGGGCTGGCAGAATTGCCCGGCATCGAGATCATCGGCGGCGTCGACAATCCGCGCCGCGAAGGTCTGGTCTCGATGACAGTTACAGGCGTCCCCTCGGCGGATGTGGTCGAGGCGCTGAACCAGCAGGGTATCCGCGTGCATGTGCGCAAGGCAGATCACTATTCGGGCAACATCCTGACCCCTCTCGGGCTTTCCGACTGCATCAGAGTGTCAATGTGCCACTATAATACCACCGGCGAAGTTGCACAGTTTCTTGCCGCGATGGCCGGAATTGCAGAACGCTAGAAGAAATGTCCTGCCATCCGTGGCAGGACAGCCTTTCGGCCACAGCCAATACCTTGAAAGTGGCTCGCGTCAATTTTCCTGATTCTGGTTAATGGGTCAAGAAACGCTCGCAACCCAATGAAATAAGGAAGTTAACCTGCTGTAAGCAGTTCCATGCCTATTCTTTCCGGACACATACAGTTGATGCTACGGAAGGATGCAAAATGACAAAACGCCTGATGCTCTGCGCACTGTGCCTTACTTTTGGTCAAGCGGCAGTCGCGAATGAATACGCCCCGGCTATGAACTCGTATTACGAGGGTCATATCATGAAATGGGCCGGCAATCCGATGCTTGCCGATGCGATCAAATCACAGAATATGAAGACCTCCGGACTGGCACAAAGCGCCATCGACGAGATGGACCTCCAATGGCGGGCCGAGGTCGGTACATCCACTCAAACGTTGATCACGCCTGTCCTCACCGGCCCGGTTGCAGATTTTCTGCGCGCGCAGGTTGAAGAGTCGGGCGGCGCGATCACCGAAGTTTTCGCGATGGATGCGCGTGGCCTGAACGTAGCGGCCAGCGATGTGACGTCGGATTACTGGCAAGGGGACGAGTCGAAATTCTCGGAAACATTCCCCAAGGGTGCGGGTGCTGTTCATTTCAGCGAGATCGAGTTTGATGAATCAAGTCAGACCTATCAGGGTCAGATTTCATTTGTCATCACCGACCCAGATACAAGCGCCCCGATCGGCGCGATCACCATCGGCGTGAATGCAGAAGCCCTGATGTAGGGTTCGATCCCATTCCACTTTTTGGCTTGCTCCGATAACGGGGCGGGCTTTCTCTCAAACAAGGTTCCCATGATGTCCCTGAGAATTGGCAAGTCGGTTTTTGCCGTGACCTCGCTGGTGCTTACCGTGTGCACAGCGCTTGTCGCGATTACATTCTTTGCTCTGGCCTATCGGGCCGAATTGCAATCCATACGCAAAGGGACTTCGTTGCTGGCATATGAAGTGACGCACATTATCGGGGATCAGATCGGCGGTGCGGTAAAATTCGGGAATGCAAAAGCGCTTACGGAAACCCTCGATTCCACCATCGCGAATTTGGGTCAGCAGGCGCTTGCGGGGGTGGTCATCAATTCTTCAGGCGACGTTCTGGTCAGCCGCTCTGCCAACGATCAAGATACCACCGCGCTTGCCGAATTTGGGCGCAGCGCAATGGGCGCACAAGAGACCACGGTTTCAGCCTCGGGCATGACGGTTGCCGGTCTGGTGCGGGTCGGCGCGAAAAAAGACGTCGTTGGCGTATTGGTCATGGAATTCACGGATGCGCCGCTTCTGGTGCAGATGAAGGACAACCTGTTGCTGAACGGTTTGGTCTCGTTCGGTGTCTTTCTGGCAACGCTTGTGGCCGCGATGATCTTTTTGCGGTCTTATCTCTCGCGTCCTTTGGTCAGCATTCGCTCCGCTCTCAAGGATATTTCGGATCAGAAGTTCGACATCTCGATCCCGAGCCAGCGTCGCCGCGACGAAGTGGGCGACATTGCACGCTCGGTCGAAAGTTTCCGCTCAAGCCTGAGCGAAGCCGAACAAATGCGCGCCGACAGCCACTTCAGAGCGACAGCTTTCAACAGTTCTTCGGCTGCCATGATGGTTGTCAGCAAAAATTTTGACATCCAGCTGGTCAATGCCGCAGCCGTAGGCTTGCTGCAGCAACATGTCGAAATATTCAAGGAAGTCCGTCCCGATTTTGACCCCGAACAACTGGTGGGCCGGAACATGGATCTGTTCCACCGCAATCCGGACCACAACCGCCGGATGATGACCGACACCCAATCGCTTCCGATGAACGCGGAATTCTCTGTGGGCGAGGCCCGGTTCGGCCTGATAATCGGCGGTGTTTATGATGATAGAAAGGACCTCATCGGCTACATTATAGAATGGAGTGATGTCACCAACAGCAGGATGCAGACGTCCATTTTGTCTTCGTTGGACCGTGACCAGGTAAAGGCAGAATTCTTTATGGACGGGACCTTGAGCTCAGCCAACGTACGGTTTGAGAACCTCAAGGGCGACGGCGCACTGAAAGGTCAGAAAATACCACTTTCACAATTGCTGTTGCCCGGTCCGGGGATGACACAGTCCATTCCCGAATTGTGGGAAAAGGTCAAAAAGGGGGAACCGGTCTTCGGGAAGTTCCAGCTTAAATCTGCTTCTGGAAAAGTCTCCTACATCGACGGTAATCTCAACGCGGTCATGGACGGAAACAACATACCGATGCGCGCCCTTTTGCTTGCCGCCGATGTGACCGAAAACGAGTTGGAGCGCATTGCAACCCTCAAAGCCCGCGAAAAGGCCGAAAAAGAGCAAGATCAGGTTGTGAACGATCTGACCATGGCCCTTCAACGGCTAAGTTCTGGAGACCTTACCGCCCAGCTCACAGAGCCGTTCGCCGACGATTATGAAACGTTGCGGACAAACTTCAACACCGCGATTTCAAAGTTGTCGGGTGCGTTGAACAACGTTATCGCCGTGTCGGGAAGTATCCGGCAGGAGGCCGCCGAGATCACCAGCGCCGCCGACAACCTGTCACGCCGGACAGAACAATCCGCCGCGACCCTCGAAGAAACCGCAGCAGCCCTGGACCAGTTGACCAATTCGGTGCAGGCCGCAGCCGTTGGCGCCGAAAAGGCAAACGAGCTTGTCGAGGACGCCAAAAACAACGCCGAGCAAAGCGGCGAAGTGGTCCGCGACGCTGTTTCGGCAATGTCACAGATCGAAACCTCGTCGGGACAGATTTCAAAGATCATTACCGTGATCGACGATATTGCTTTCCAGACAAATCTGCTTGCACTGAACGCCGGCGTCGAGGCGGCACGCGCAGGAGAAGCAGGTCGCGGGTTTGCGGTGGTTGCGTCCGAAGTGCGCGCCTTGGCGCAACGATCTTCGGATGCCGCAAAAGAGATCAATGTTCTGATCTCCCAAAGTGGCGCGCACGTCAAACAAGGGGTCAAACTGGTTGACCAGACCGGTAATGCGCTCCAGTCGATCGCGGCTGCGGTCAAGGAGCTATCGCAACATGTCTCGGAAATCGCCACCTCCTCGCGTGACCAGTCCACCGGCATCGCAGAGATCAACGCCGCTGTGACCCAGCTGGATCAGGCCACCCAGCAAAATGCCGCCATGTTCGAGGAGACAACAGCCGCAAGTCACGCCTTGACCAATGAGGCGATCTCGCTTGCGGAAACCGTGAGCGCGTTTACGACCGATGCCCAAGACCACTTGCCCCCTTCGCGCAGCGAACAGCACCAAGAAGAGGATATGCTCGAGAAGACAGGATAGCTGGGCCCCGAGGACGGCCTAGCTTGAATAACCGATCACAAGCAAGCCAACCCCAAGGATCACCCGGTAAATCACGTAAGGCGTAAAACTTACCGATCGCAGCAGACGCATCATCAACGTAAGCGCCAGCAGTGCAGCACCAAAAGCAAAGACGGCGGCAACGCCGGCGTCTTTTGCCAATTGAAGATCCGCTTGCCCGATGACGTCCAGACCAAGAACCAGCCCAGAGGCAAGAATTGTCGGAATCGACATCAACATCGAGAGCCGTGCCGCGCCCTCTCTGTCAAACCCCAACATGCGTGCGCCAGTGATTGTAATCCCCGATCTTGATGTCCCGGGGATAAGGGCGACGGCCTGCCAGAGGCCCAATATGACCGCATCCCGCAATCCCCACTTTTCCGCGCGTCTGTCAGACGTAAACTTCTGGTCGGCCCAGTACAGCAGCAGCCCCAACAAAAGCATCGTCCAGCCGATAACTGTAACATTGCGCAGCACATCGTCCAGATTGAGCAGCTTGAGCGTTATGCCCACCACGATCACAGGAACAGTCGCAATCGCAAGACACAAGGCCAGCCACGCCCCTTGGGTATCGACCTTTCCGTGCAACAACCGCCAGGTACCACCAAGCGCCAGCCGCACATCCGACCAGAAGTACAGCACAACCGCAAACAGCGTCCCCACATGAACAGCCACATCTATTGCCAGCCCCTGATCATTCATTCCGGTCAGTTTGGGCAACAGAATCAGGTGCCCCGAGGACGAGACAGGAAGAAATTCTGTCAATCCCTGTAACACGGCGACAAGAAAAAGTTGAAAAAGGGGCATTTAACGACTCCGTTACACTGGCGCACAGGCACCAGCATGGCAAAAACTACACCAAACAGGCACATAGGTCACTAATGCTGACCTAAAAAACCCTGAATTAGGGCCATCCAGAACAAAAAAGTTTGCTAAACCTGCATTTAAGTCAGCACTCCTGACTTTATTTCCATTCGAACCTTTTGTAAAAGCTCAGTTCAGATAGGGAGGCAGACCGTGGCCCAGCAAAAGATGCTCAAATTCGTATCCGTCGAAAAAGAAACCCCGCAAAAGCGCGCGCCTGATCTGCGTTCGCATGATTTCAATGAAATTTATGCGGAATATGCAAGCACCAAAGCCGCCGAACAGGCCGGCCGGTGCAGCCAATGTGGCGTTCCTTATTGCCAGACCCATTGCCCGTTGCACAACAATATCCCCGATTGGTTGCGCCTGACGGCGGAAGGCCGCCTTCAGGAAGCCTATGAACTCAGTCAAGCAACCAATACATTCCCTGAAATCTGTGGTCGCATTTGCCCTCAGGACCGTCTTTGCGAAGGCAATTGCGTGATCGAGAAATCTGGCCACGGGACGGTGACGATCGGTTCGATTGAAAAGTACATCACCGACACTGCTTTCGAACAAGGCTGGGTCAAGGCAATCAAACCCGCGCAAGAGCGTACGCAAAGCGTAGGCATTATCGGCGCAGGCCCGGGGGGTCTGGCCGCTGCGGACATGCTGCGCAGGCAGGGCGTTCAGGTGACGGTCTATGACCGTTACGATCGTGCCGGCGGTTTGATGACCTACGGCATTCCGGGTTTCAAGCTGGAAAAGGAGATCGTCGAAAAACGGACCCGCCAGCTTCAGGACGGGGGCATCACCCTCGAACTCAACTGCAATGTCGGCGCTGACATCAGCTTTGCCGATATCCGCGGCGCCCATGATGCAGTGATCATTGCGACCGGTGTTTATAAAACGCGTGCTCTTCAGGCCCCCGGCGTGGGAGCCAAAGGCATCGTGCCGGCGCTCGATTTTCTGACTGCCAGCAACCGCAAAAGCTTTGGCGATACTGTGCCAGAGTTTGACGATGGTACATTGAATGCACAGGGTCGTAAGGTTGTCGTGATCGGCGGCGGTGACACTGCGATGGATTGCGTGCGCACCGCGATCCGTCAAGGAGCCGAAAGCGTGAAATGTCTGTACCGCCGTGACCGCGCCAACATGCCCGGCAGCCAGCGTGAAGTGCAAAATGCCGAAGAAGAAGGCGTGCAGTTTGAATGGCTGACTGCGCCCAAAGGCTTCACAGGATCGCCGGTTTCGGGTGTCATGGTCCAGAAAATGCGCCTTGGTGCACCCGACGCCAGTGGCCGACAGGCCCCCGAGCTGATCGAAGGGGCCGATTATGTCGAAGAGGCCGATCTGGTCATTCAGGCCCTTGGTTTCGAACCCGAAGACCTGCCCACCCTGTGGGACGAACCGGATCTGAAGGTCACACGCTGGGGCACAGTAAAGGCAAATTTCCGCACGCATGAAACCGAGATGCCCGGCGTTTTTGCCGTTGGCGATATCGTGCGCGGGGCCAGCCTTGTGGTTTGGGCCATTCGTGACGGGCGCGAAGCAGCCGAAGCCATTCTGGAGCGTTTGAACAGCACCAGCGCGGTTGCGGCCGAATGAACGGGCGCACCACTTTTTCAGGCAGGATCGTCGGGGCTTGCACATGACACAGCCTTTGCCACGGTTACTGGTCGCGTTGACGGGCTGGCTTGTTGCCGGCGGGGCAATAAGTGTTGCCCCACCGGCGTTTGCGCAAACCGATACGCCGCCCGCCGGTTGCACCGCCTTTCTGACGGTCCAGTACAAAAGCTGTGCTGCCTCGCTTTTGTGGCGGTGCAGCGCGGCTCCCGACGGGACAACATGGGAAGCCACCTTTGGAGAGGAGGGGGCCAGCTCTGTTGCGACCTTCAACAAGGAATTCCAGTGGCTTGATACCTACTTTTTCTTTGATGGATCCCGCGAGCGGATGTTCGAGAACGGCCCCCGCCCGGCCCTGCTGTCGGAGCTGATTGAAACCGGCGAGAATGCTTACGAATTCACCACGATAGAAACGTCACCCGACGGAGACAGCAAGACCACCTATATCGGGATCGACCGGCTCACGGGCACATCAAAGCGCATCAACGACGAAGAGTTGCTGGTGACTGAATTCGCCTCTGTGGCCGTTGATGCCGAGACCCGCGAAGAGGTCTATCGCAGCTTTGGCAACCAGTACGTGCTGGCCAGCGAGAACCTTATTCTGCTTGGCACCGATACCTGGACCCAGGACGGGATCACCGACGAGAGCAATTATAGCCCCGTTGAGATCTTGCGACCCGGCATGGAAGGCTTCGGGGATACAAAGCCAAAATATGACTGCGGCGTTACAGAACTTTGACTGCGCGCCGACCTGAAAACACATCAAGGCAGATCCGCGATCTGCACCCGAACCGAAAAGGATTGACCGATGACAAAATATGATGATGCATGGGCCGCCGCCACCGAAGCGAAACGCGCATGGATGGCCGAAAACGGGATGTATTCGCAGGAGGACGAGCATTCGTCCTGCGGTGTCGGGCTTGTTGTGTCGATCAACGGCACGCGCAGCCGCAAGGTCGTCGAGAACGGCATCGATGCTCTCAAGGCGATCTGGCATCGCGGTGCGGTGGACGCCGACGGCAAAACCGGTGACGGTGCCGGTATCCACGTGCAGATCCCCGAACAGTTCTTTTACGACCAGATCGAGCGGACAGGCCACACACCCCGCAAGGACCAGTTGATCGCTGTCGGACAGGTATTCTTGCCGCGCACCGACTTTGGCGCGCAGGAAACCTGCCGGACGATCGTCGAAACCGAAGTCCTGCGCATGGGCTATTACATTTACGGTTGGCGGCATGTGCCGGTAAACATCGGGTGTCTGGGCGAAAAGGCAAATGCGACCCGTCCCGAGATCGAGCAGATTCTCATCAGCAACATCAAGGGCGTCGACGAGGACACATTCGAGCGCGAGCTTTATGTGATCCGTCGCCGCATCGAAAAGGCCGCCGCCGCCAAGCAGGTGTCGGGGTTGTATATCTGTTCGCTGTCGTGCCGCAGCCTGATCTACAAAGGCATGATGCTGGCCGAACAAGTCGCCGAATTCTATCCCGACCTGCTGGATGAGCGGTTCGAGAGTGCTTTTGCGATCTATCATCAGCGTTATTCAACCAACACCTTCCCCCAGTGGTGGCTGGCACAGCCGTTCCGCATGTTGGCTCATAACGGCGAAATCAACACGCTCAAAGGCAACATCAACTGGATGAAAAGCCATGAAATCCGTATGGCCTCCAGTGCCTTCGGCGATATGGCCGAAGACATCAAACCGATCGTGCCGGGGGGGTCCAGCGACAGTGCCGCCCTCGATTCCGTGTTCGAGGTTCTGGTGCGTGCGGGGCGCAATGCACCGATGGCCAAAACCATGCTGGTCCCTGAATCGTGGTCAAAGCAGGCAATCGAGTTGCCAGAGGCGTGGCGCGACATGTACTCCTATTGCAACTCGGTGATGGAGCCGTGGGACGGCCCTGCCGCGCTGGCCATGACCGACGGGCGCTGGGTTTGTGCGGGTCTTGACCGCAACGGTCTGCGGCCAATGCGCTATGTTGTGACCGGTGACGGGCTGCTGATTGCGGGCTCCGAGGCCGGAATGGTGCCTATCAACGAAATGAACGTCATCGAAAAGGGCGCGCTTGGGCCGGGACAGATGATTGGCGTGGATATGAAAGACGGCGGGTTGTTTCACGACACCCAGATAAAAGACAAGCTGGCGGCGGCCCAACCTTTTGGCGAGTGGGTCGGCAAGATTACCGAACTTGACACATTGCTGTCCGATGTCAGCGAAACGGCTTTGTTCAAAGGCGACGCACTGCGTCGCCGGCAAATTGCGGCCGGATACAGCATCGAAGAACTGGAGCAAATTCTGGCTCCCATGGCCGAGGACGGCAAAGAGGCGCTTGCTTCGATGGGTGACGATACGCCCAGCGCGGTGCTGTCCGAAAAGTACCGTCCCCTCAGCCATTTCTTCCGGCAGAACTTCAGTCAGGTCACAAACCCGCCCATCGACAGCTTGCGCGAATTCCGCGTGATGAGCCTGAAGACGCGGTTCGGCAACCTCAAGAACGTGCTTGACGAAGACAGCAGCCAGACCGAAATCCTGGTGCTGGACACGCCGTTTGTGGGCAACGCGCAGTTCGACCGCCTGACCGAGGCCTTCAACGCTCCGAAGGTCGAGATCGACTGTACCTTTGCGCGCGGCGGCGAGCCACTGACGTTGAGTGCCGCATTGCACCGGATCCGCGCCGAGGCCGAGGACGCCGTGCGCAGCGGAGCAGGTCACATCGTCCTGACAGACCAGCATCAAAACGCCGAGCGCGTTGGCATGCCCATGATCCTTGCGACAAGTGCTGTTCACAGCGGGCTGACGGCAAAGGGTCTGCGCACGTTCTGTAGCATTGCGGTGCGGTCAGCCGAATGCGTCGATGCCCATTATTTTGCCGTATTGATCGGCTGCGGCGCGACGGTGGTGAATGCCTATCTTGCCGAAGACAGCCTGAACGACCGGATCGAGCGTGGCTTGCTTGACTGCACTTTGAGCGAAGCCGTGTCACGCTATCGCAACGCGATCGATCAGGGCTTGCTGAAGATCATGGCGAAAATGGGCATCTCGGTCATCAGTTCCTATCGCGGTGGTCTGAACTTCGAGGCCGTCGGCCTGAGCCGTGCGATGGTCGCCGAGTTCTTCCCCGGAATGTTGAGCCGGATCAGCGGCATAGGCACCGCCGGCATCCAGCGCAAGGTCGAGATGATCCATGCACAAGGCTGGCTGAAAGGGCAGGACGTTCTCCCGATCGGAGGCTTTTACAAAGCCCGCCGTTCCGGCGAAACCCACGCGTGGGAAGCGACCTCGATGCACATGTTGCAGGCCGCCTGCAACAAGGGCTCCTTCGAGATGTGGAAGACCTATTCCGCCAAGATGCGCAGCAATCCTCCGATCCATTTGCGTGACCTGATGGACTTCAAGGCATTGGGAAAACCGATTCCGATCGAGGAAGTCGAAAGCATCACCTCGATCCGCAAGCGGTTTGTGACGCCGGGCATGAGCCTCGGGGCGCTGTCGCCCGAAGCGCACAAAACCCTGAACGTAGCCATGAACCGCATCGGAGCAAAATCCGACAGCGGCGAGGGCGGCGAAGATCCGGCGCATTTCGTGCCAGAACCCAACGGCGACAACCCGTCGGCCAAGATCAAGCAGGTCGCATCGGGCCGGTTCGGCGTCACCGCCGAGTACCTGAACCACTGTGAAGAGCTGGAGATCAAGGTCGCGCAGGGCGCAAAGCCCGGCGAAGGCGGGCAGCTTCCGGGCATGAAGGTCACGAAACTGATCGCGCGGTTGCGTCATTCAACCCCCGGTGTGATGCTGATCAGCCCCCCGCCACACCACGACATCTATTCGATCGAGGATCTGGCACAGCTGATCTATGACCTCAAACAGATCAACCCGCGCTGTAAGGTGACGGTCAAGCTGGTGGCCTCCAGCGGGGTTGGCACAATTGCCGCCGGCGTTGCAAAGGCGAAGGCAGACGTGATCCTGATCTCGGGCCACAACGGGGGCACCGGTGCCTCTCCGGCAACCAGCATCAAATACGCCGGTTTGCCGTGGGAAATGGGCCTGACAGAGGCGCATCAGGTGCTTGCCATGAACAACCTGCGCGAGCGCGTGACCTTGCGCACCGATGGCGGGCTGCGCACGGGCCGCGACATCGTGATGGCGGCGATGATGGGGGCCGAGGAATACGGGATCGGCACCGCGGCGTTGATCGCGATGGGCTGCATTATGGTGCGTCAGTGCCAGAGCAACACCTGCCCTGTCGGCGTATGCACGCAAGACGAGGAATTGCGGGACAAGTTTACCGGCAACGCGGACAAGGTCGTCAACCTGATCACCTTTTATGCACAAGAAGTGCGCGAAATCCTGTCGGAAATCGGCGCACGCTCACTTGGCGAGGTTGTCGGGCGCGCTGATCTTTTGTCGCAGGTCAGTCGCGGGTCGGCGCATCTTGACGATCTGGACCTCAACCCGTTGCTGATCTCGGTCGACGGGTCGAAAGACATTGTTTACGACCGCACCAAGCCGCGCAATCCTGTGCCCGACACACTGGACGCAGAAATTGTGAAAGACGCGCAAAGGTTCCTTGAGGACGGCGAAAAGATGCAGTTGTCTTATGCCGTGCAAAACACGCTGCGCACCATCGGCACCCGCACTTCCAGCCACATCGTGCAACGGTTCGGCATGCGCAACGGGTTGCAGTCGGATCACCTGACGGTCAAGCTGACGGGGTCGGCGGGTCAGTCACTGGGGGCGTTTGCCGCGCCCGGGCTAAAGCTGGAAGTATCGGGGGATGCCAACGACTATGTCGGCAAAGGCCTGTCAGGGGGCACGATCGTTGTGCGCCCGCCCATGTCCAGCCCGCTCAAGGCAGATGAGAACACGATCATCGGCAACACCGTGCTTTACGGGGCGACCGACGGATACCTTTTTGCAGCCGGTCGCGCCGGAGAGCGGTTTGCCGTGCGCAATTCGGGTGCAAAGGTCGTGATCGAGGGCTGTGGGTCGAACGGGTGCGAATATATGACCGGCGGCGTTGCCGTGATCCTTGGCAGCATCGGGGCGAATTTTGGTGCTGGTATGACCGGTGGCATGGCGTATCTTTACGACCCGTTCGGGCTGGCCAGAGACATGATGAACATGGAGACTCTGGTGACCTGCCGGATCGAAGTGCAGCATTGGGAATCGCAGCTTGAAGGCTTGATCGAGCGTCACCTCGAAGAAACCGGAAGCGCCAAGGCCGCCAGCATCCTGCAACACTGGGACACCGAAAAAGCCAACTTCGTGCAGGTCTGTCCAAAAGAGATGCTCGTGCATATCCCGCATCCCTTAAGCTATGAGCAAAAATCAATGCCGGCGGAGTAAACCCCGCCTGCTACTGGTTTTCAGAGCCTTTATCGCCGCGCCCCGCCCTTTCTTGTGAAGGGCGGGGCGTTTGTTGTTGCACAGCCCGTTTCGATGATGAAATCTCGTGGGCAAGACCGCCCGCCAACCGGAGTGTCAGCCCGACCCATGTTTGCCAAATTCGACACCCCAGCCGTGATGCGGATCTGCCTGACCTTAGCAATCGGCGCGGTGTCGGGATTTTTTGCGAACCGCGTCGGTCTGCCGCTGCCGTGGATGCTTGGACCGATGATAGGCACCACGATTTGCGCGCTGCTGCATCTTCCGCTCAAGGCGCCGGGGAAAATGCGCACCTTTGTGATCCCCGTGATCGGTGTCTTGCTGGGCGCAGGGTTCAGCCCCGAAATCTTCTCGAATATCGCAGGCTGGATAGCCACGCTTGTGCTACTCCCCCCGTTTATTGCCGCAAGCGCTTGGATAAGTTACATTTTCTTTCGTCGGGTGGGGGGCTACGACCCGGTTACAGCCTTCTTTTCGGCCATGCCCGGCGGGTTGAACGAAATGCTGATCCTTGGCGAGGAGGCAGGGGGCGATTTGCGCCATATCGCACTGGCGCATGCGATGCGTATTCTGGTGGTCATCACCTGCGTGGCCTTGTTTTACGGCTTCGCACTTGGGGTGTCGGCCAACGGTTCGGGGCGCCCGTTCACTACATTTTCCGATCTGTCGCCGACGGACGGTGTCTTGATGCTGCTGTGTGCCGTGGCAGGTGTTTGGGGGGCCAAGAGATTGTCGTTGCCCGCGGCAGGAATGTTGGGTCCGATGATCCTGAGTGCGGCACTTCATCTGGGTGAAATCGTTGTCGTGGCGCCTCCGACTGCGCTGGTCATTGTTGCACAAATCATCATCGGCTGCACCATCGGCTGTCGTTTTCTCGGCGCGCCGCTGGCCGTTGTCGGCCGTGACCTTGTGCTCGGGGCGGGGGCGTCGATTGTCATGATCGCGGTTGCGGTTGTGTTTGCCGTCATGGCAAGCTTCATCACCGCTTCCCCACTGGGGCAGACATTTTTGGCCTATTCGCCCGGTGGACTGACCGAAATGAGCCTGCTTGCTTTGGCGATGGATCAGGATGTGGCCTATGTATCCACCGCCCATGTGGCGCGCATTGTGCTTGTGATCTTTGCAACGCCCTATATTTTTCGCATGATACGTGGCCTGCTGCCGGTCAAGGACCGCTCATAAGCGACCTTGCGCGTTGCGATGTTACTGCCCGTCGTACCACATCAGAAAAGCGGTCAGCCCCCCTCCAAAAAGCAGCAGGTTGAACGACAGACTGGCAAGCACGCCCAACACAACTCCCCTTCTACGATCTGCCGGATCAAGACCGCGCAAGTAGGCAGAAAGCCCTTTGTAAGCATGCGCCACACGCGCCGGATCGATCTGCATCCGAAGTTTGGGGTGGGCCGTGCGTTGCTCTGTTTCGATCAGAAAAAGAGCCTCCCGACGCAAGGAGGGCGGCAAAAGACGCCCCGCATGGTCGATCTTGGCCCTAAAAGTAGCGCCCCGCCGCACCCCGAGTCGGGTTTGCATCAACCGGGCAAGGTTTCGGGTCATTTCGGGCAAAGACGGCTGCATCATGCAACAGGATATAAAACGTCAACGCGATCTCGAAAATAGCAAATGCTTGTATTTATGCCATGGTTCACACTATACGATGCTTCTTATGTTACAGACCTACCACCACGGTGACGCCAGCACCCCCGTTCGCCCGCTTTTGATCGCCCACGGGCTTTACGGGTCCGGGCGCAACTGGAACGTAATTGCCAAGCGGATGGGAGTGCATCGCCCCGTCATTACTGTTGATATGCGCAATCACGGGGACAGCCCCCATTTTGCAACCCACACCTATCACGACATGGCCGACGACCTGTCAGAGACGATCCTGAATGCCCATGAAGGCCCGATAGACGTGGTAGGGCATTCGATGGGGGGCAAGGCGGCCATGATGCTTGCGCTGCGCCATCCAGAGCGGGTCGCGCGACTGGTTGTGGCCGATATCGCCCCTGTCACCTACGGGCATTCCCAAATTCAATATGTCCACGCCATGCAACGCCTGACCGAAGCCGACATGACCAGCCGCGCATCGGCGGACCTTGCATTGGCCGCACAAGTCCCCGATGCCGCGTTGCGTGCCTTTTTGCTGCAATCGCTTGACCTGCAATCCATCCCGCCCCGCTGGCGGCTGAATTTGCCAGTGCTGGAGCAGGACATGCCGCAGATTATCGGCTGGCCCGCGATCACAGCGACCTTTGACCGCCCCACCCTGTTTTTGTCAGGGGCAAAATCGGATTACGTGAAAACCGACGACCGCCCACAGATCAAACGGCTTTTTCCCAAAGCGCGCTTTGCGAAGATCCCTGGCGCGGGGCATTGGCTGCACGCGGAAAAACCGCGCGAATTCGAAGCGGCACTTGAGGTTTTCATGCCCGTCGCGACCCGTTAACACTCAACACTTCCGCTGATTGTCAGCTTGCAAAATACGGACACGCCACGCGGCGCCCCTGCCCTACGGAATGCTCTTCGATCCGCAGTGTCGCGCAGGCGGGCCGCACAACCGGACACCGCGTGCGAAACACACACCCCGATGGCGGCGCAAGCGGCGACGGCAACTCGCCCTCGAGAACAGCCCCCTGCCGCGCCCGCTCTGCCACCGGATCAGGGATCGGCACAGAGGCGATCAGCGCCTTTGAATACGGATGTAGAGGCGTCTCGATCAAGGCCCGCGCAGGGGCCTCCTCCATCAACCGCCCCAGATACATAACCGCAATCCGGTCCGAGATGTGGCTGACCACACTCAGATCATGGGCGATGAAAATCAGCGACAGCCCTAACTCGTGCTGCAATTCCTGAAGCAGGTTGACCACCTGCGCCTGTACCGACACATCAAGCGCCGAGACTGGCTCGTCACACACCACCAGCTTGGGGCGCACGATAAGCGCCCGCGCGATGCCGATCCGCTGGCACTGGCCACCCGAGAACTCGTGCGGATAGCGGTTCAACAAGTTTGGCAAAAGCCCGACACGGTCCATCATGGCGCGCACACGGGCGCGGACCTCGTCGCGGGAGGTTTCAGGGAAATGGGTCATCAAAGGCTCGGCAATGATCGCCCCCACAGGCATCCGCGGGTTCAATGCCGCCAGAGGGTCTTGAAAAATCATCTGCACGTCTTTGCGATGCACTCTGCGGGCGCGCACAGATAACGCCGTCAGGTCCGTACCTTGCCACACCACCTGCCCCGAGGTGACAGGCACCGTCCCGAGAATGGCACGTGCCAAGGTGGACTTGCCCGAGCCACTTTCACCGACAATGCCCAACGTCTCTCCGGCGGCCAGATCGAAAGAGATCCCCGCAACGGCCTGCAACGGATCGGGTTTGCGCCACGGCCATGCGCCGCGGCGCGCAACGTCGAATGTGACATTCAAATCACTGACACGCAGCAACGGAGCCGTCATACGGTCGCTCCGATCGGGGCAAAGCAGGCCCGCAACCGGCCGGCGGCGAACGCATCAAGTGGTGGACGGGTTTGACGGCACAATTCACTTGCCAGTGCGCAGCGCGGCGAAAACGGGCATCCGGCCGGAAGGTGCGACATATCCGGCGGCTCGCCCGCGATAGTGCGCAACACCGGCTCCCTCCGGTCCAGCCGGGGCACGGCCTGCAACAGGCCCTGCGTGTAGGGATGCGCAGGCTCCGCAAAAAGGGCCTCGGTCGGGGCACTCTCCATGATCTGTCCACCATAAAGCACCATCGTGCGATCACACGACCCCGCCACAATGCCCAGATCATGGGTGATAAGAATGATCGCGGTGTCGAACTCGGCACGGATCTCGGACAACAGCGCCATAATCTGGGCCTGCACCGTGACATCAAGCGCCGTCGTCGGCTCATCCGCAATCAGAAGTCTGGGTTCGCATAACAAAGACATCGCAATCATCACCCGCTGACGCATGCCGCCGGAAAACTCGTGTGGAAACATCGTGATGCGGGCACGGGCATCGGGGATACGCACGGCGTCAAGCATCGCTACGGATTGCGCGCGGGCTTCTTTTTTTGACAGACCCTTGTGCAGGATCAACACCTCGTCCATCTGGTCACAAATGCGCATGTACGGGTTAAGCGACGTCATCGGGTCCTGAAAGATCATCGCGATCTGCGCGGCCCGTATCTTGTTCAGCTCCGGCTCACGCAGGGCCAACAGGTCCTGTCCGCCGAACACCGCCCGCCCCGATGCCTGCCCGTTGCGCGCCAAAAGCCCCATCAACGCAAACGCGGTCTGGCTTTTGCCCGAGCCGCTTTCGCCGACGATGGCCAGTGTTTCGCGCGCCGCCACCCCGAACGAGATGTCATTGACCGCGTTCACAATGCCATCGGCCGTCTTGAACCGGACAGACAGGTTTTGCACCTCGAGCAGCATGATCTAGCGATCCTTAGGATCGAGAGCGTCGCGCAACCCGTCCCCCAGAAAAAAGAAACTGAAAAGCGTCACGACGAAAAACGCCAGCGGGATCAAAAGCTGCCACAATGTGCCATAGTTCATCTGCGCCGCTCCCTCGTCGATCAACGCCCCCCAGCTGGTCGAGGGCTCTTGCACACCAAGCCCCAGAAAACTGATGAACGATTCAAAAATAATCATGTTGGGCACCAGAAGTGTTGCATAGACCACCACGACCCCCAGCAGGTTGGGCACAATGTGCCGCGCAATGATCCGCCACGTGGGCACCCCTGTGGCGATTGCCGCTTCGACGAACTCCTTGTTCTTGATGCTCAGGGTCTGGCCCCGCACGATGCGCGCCATATCCAGCCACGAAATCAGCCCGATGCCGATGAACAGCATCACAAGGCTGCGTCCGAACATCACCAACAAGATGATCAGCACGAACATATACGGCACCGCAATCAGGATATCGACAAGCCGCATCATGAAATTATCGACCCGCCCGCCGACATAGCCCGCAACAGCCCCGTAAAGCGTGCCGACAACCACCGCCACAAGGCTGCCGATCAACCCCACCATCAGCGACACTTGCGTGCCCTGCACCACGCGCGCGAACAGATCCCGCCCAAGATCGTCCGTACCGAAGTAATGGCCATTGCCCAATGACGGCCGGCCCATCTCCTTGACCGATCCGATGACGCCCCAGTCGATTTCTTCGTTGCTCCAGCTTGCAAAATTACTCCCGAAGGCCGCGAACAAAGCCACCATGATCAACACAAGCAGGCTGCTTACCGCCGCCTTGTTGCCCATGAACCGCGCCCGCGCGTCCACCCAAAGCGATCGCCCCTCGGGGGCAATTTCTGACAGGTTGCGCGCGCTGGCTTTTCCGAACAACAAAGCCATGCGCCTAATACCTGATCTTCGGATCGATCCACGCATAGAGGATATCGACCAACAAAGAGAACAGGATCGTCAGCGCACCGGTCAGAACCGTGATCGCCATGATCACCGGGTAATCCCGGTTGAAAGCCGCATTCACCATGAACCCGCCAATACCCCCCGTAGAAAAGATGACGTCGATCACAACCGATCCGGTAATCATCCCGACAAAGGTCGGGCCAAGGTAGCTGATGACAGGCAAAAGCGCTGGTTTCAACGCGTGGCGCACCACCACCCGCCGCATCGGCAGCCCTTTGGCGCGCGCAGTGCGGATGAAATCGGCATTCATCACCTCAAGCATCGAAGACCGCGTCAACCGTGCGATCGAGGCCATGAACGAGGTCGCAAGCGCGATCACCGGCATCACAACATGCTGCCATTGCCCTCCGTTCCATCCCCCCCCCGGCAGCCATCCCAACCAGACCGTAAAGATCAGCACAAGGATCGGCGCCATCACGAAATTCGGTAAAACCTGTGCGCCGATGGACACCCCCACCGCGCAGTAATCAAGCCACGTGTTGTGGTAGATCGCCGCCGCCACGCCCAGACCGACCCCCGCCACGGTCGCCACCACAAATGACCAGACACCGTAGGTCAGGGTCACCGGAAAGCCCTGCCGGAGAATATCTGAAACGGTCTGGTCCTTGTAAAAATACGACGGGCCGAAATCGAACGACACGACGATGCCGCGGATATATTCGAACAATTGCATCACAAATGGCCGGTCCAGCCCGTATTTTGCATCCAGATTGGCCATGACCTCTGGTGGCAGGGTGCGTTCGGTGGTGAACGGTGTGCCGGGGGCTGCGTACATCAACGTAAAGGTCATCACGATCAGCACGAATATTGTGGGCACTGCCACCGCAAGACGGCGCAGGATGTAGGACGTCATAAGCCGGCTCTCTTTGACCATTGGCACGGCAGGTTATTTTTCCCGCCGCGCCGGCAAGAGATTTGAAGCGGGCTAGCGGGCAACGCGGTAATGGTTCTTGGAATACCAGTTGTTTTCCACGTTATTGAGCGGCCAGCCCATAAAATCGGATTTCAGCAAGAACGTATTGGCGTAGTGATAGATCGGGGCAATCCCCATATCATCAGCCAGAATCTGTTCGACCTCGGTGTACATCGGCTGTGGATCAGCGGCAGTTTTCGATGCGGCCATCAATGCGTCAACGCGCGGGTTGGAATATTTTCCGTCATTGGCCCCGTGGGTTGTTGTGACCAGGTCAAGAAAGGTCGACGCCTCGTTGTAATCCCCGCACCACGCCGAGCGCGCCAGATCGAACTCCTGATTGCCACGGATGTCGATGTAGGTTTTCCACTCGAAATTCGCCAACTCGACGTTCACGCCAAGTTTTTGCTTCCACATCTGGGCCAGAACGGTCGCGATCTTTTTGTGGCTCTCCGAGGTGTTATAGATCAACTTGACGTCGATCGGGTTGTCTTTGCCATAACCCGCCCCGTTCATCAGGGCGATGGCCTGTGCATCCCGCTCGGCCTGCGTGAGTTTGCCATAAGCGATATCGGGCATGGTAAACCCTGCTGTCGCATAATGGGCGAAATTATAGGCCGGCGTCTGCCCGCCCTTGAGCACCTGATCGACGATGACATTGCGGTCAATGGCCATCGACATCGCTTTGCGCACGTCCGCATTCTGAAGCGCGGGATGGCCGGTCTCGGTCATGTTGAACGCGTAGTAATAAGAGCAAAGACGCGGAACACTTGTGGCCTCGTCGGGCAATTCCGCCTTCAACGACGGGTATTGACCCGCCGGCAGATCATCCATGTAATCCAGTTCGCCCGCCTTGTAGCGCGTCAGCGCCTGATCGGAATCGTTGATCACAAGGCCGGTCACCGTGTCGACGATCACATCCCCCGCCCCCCAATAGGTCGGCGATTTCACCCGAACCAGCTTTTCGCCGATCACACGTTCCGAAAGCGTATAGGCACCATTGCTGACGATATTGCCAACCTTGGTCCAGGCATCGGCGTGGGCCTCGATTGTTGCCCGGTGCGCGGGAAAAAGCGTCGCATAGGTTGTCATGGCCGGAAAATACGGCAAGGGAGCCTCAAGCTGCACCTCGAAAGTCAGATCATCAAGCGCCTTGACCCCCAACTCGGACGGCGGCATGTCGCCCGCCAGCACGGCCTTGGAATTCACGATCGAGGTCAGCTCCAGATACCAGCCATAAGGCGAGGCCGTTGCCGGATCGACCGCGCGCTGCCAGCCATAAACGAAATCATGCGCCGTCACGGGATCGCCGTTGGACCATTTTGCATCGGGCCGAAGTGTGAATGTATAGGTCTTGTTGCCATTGCTCGCGGCATAACTTTCGGCGACCCCCGGGACCAGATTACCATCGCCGTCCTGTGACAAAAGCCCCTCGAACAGGTCACGAATGGCATGAAACCCAAGCGTTTCCTCGTTCAGTTGCGGATCGAGCGTTTTGAGATCGTCGGACATCCGGTACGTGAAAGACTGGTTGTCGGATAAGGCCTCTCCGGTGACAGGATGGGTTCCGGCCGCGAACACAGCCGCCACCGATCCGAGGAAAACAGCCGTTGCAGACAAGATGAGAGGGAAACGATAGGTCATTTAGCAGCTCCATGTTGTGAGCGCGGCGATGTCTCGGATTGTGCGCGCGATTGCCCTTAACCTCATCCTGTGGGACGCGGGCCAGAACGCAAGACAATTCCGGGATACAAGACAATTATTGGCCCGCGCGGCACCCTGCGCGCAATTGAATGCTGGACTTGGCGCACAACCGTGCAGGATGATCAGGCACGTTTCCCCCCTAAAGGAGCCTCAGATGTCAAAGCCCGTCATCATCACCTGCGCGCCGACCGGCGGCATTCACACGCCAACCATGTCGCCCTACTTGCCGATCACACCCGCAGAGATCGCAACCGCCAGCATTGAGGCCGCCGAGGCAGGTGCGTCGATTATCCATTTGCATGCCCGCGACCCCGAAACCGGCAAACCCGATGCCACGCCGCAGACCTTTATGAAGTTTCTGCCCGTCATCAAGCAGGCAACCGACGCGATCATCAACGTCTCGACAGGGGCAGGTTTGGGGATGAGCATGGATGACCGCCTGCTTGCGGCCACAACCACCAGCCCCGAAATGGCCTCGCTCAATATGGGGTCGATGAATTTCGGTCTGTTTCCACTGCTGGACAAATACAGCGACTGGAAGCACCCTTGGGAGCCGGAATTTATCGGCATGACGCGCGATTTCATCTTTCCCAACACCTTTGCCACTATCGAATATGCGCTCAAAAACCTCGGTGAGGCCCATGGCACGAAATTCGAATTCGAGTGTTATGATCTGGGACACCTTTATAATCTTGCGTGGTTTGTGGATCAGGGTCTGGTCAAGCCGCCGTTCTTTATCCAGATGGTTTTCGGCATTCTGGGGGGCATGGGGTCGGACATCGACAATATGCTGCACCTGCACCGCACGGCACAGCGTTTGTTCGGCGATCAATACGAATGGTCGGTGCTGGCGGCAGGGCGCGCGCAGATGCCTTTTGCCACGCAAAGCGCTCTTTTGGGCGGCAACCTGCGGGTCGGGCTTGAAGACAGCCTTTATATCGGCAAGGGAGAGCTTGCCAAGTCGAACGCCGATCAGGTGCGCAAGATCCGCAGCATCGTCGAGAACCTCGGGATGACGGTTGCAACCCCCGCGCAGGCCCGCGAGCGTCTGGCCCTGAAAGGCGGCGATATGGTGAATTTCTAACCGCCGTCTTCACCCCTTCGGGCCATTACGCACACGGCTGTCTTCAAAGAAATGGCGGGCGACGGGCATCTGCATTGCCTTGACGGGTCACTCTTGGCCTTTTCTTGCTCCCGTGCATGCTTTAATGGTGTCAACAATTGGCGGATGGTGTCGACAGCAGGGAGAACCCAGTGGCAAAGTTCGGATTATTTCTTAAGGTTTTAACGCTCGTGCTGTGCGCGGGTATGGCAAGCGCACAAGACACCGCACCGGTCGATCGCAGCGTCACAGGCGGTGCTCAAACGCTTGATGACATCATGGCGCGTCAAAACGGAGTGCGGATCGATGACGCCTTCCGGCGCGACGAAACCGGCAACCCCGACAATGCGGCAGGAATTGTGAACCAACTCGGGACACTGGGCGGCTCTTCGGACCCTGATCTGTGGCGGGCAATGCGTTACGGCTCGGCCGACACGACAATTTCCGCGGGCGGAATCGAAGCCACAGTTCTTATTCAAGATGGCGGCATGAGATGGCTGGAGTTCCGCTCCGGTCCTCTGGCGACGTACGGCGGCTATGTGCTTGCAGGGACAATTGCACTGCTGGCGGTCTTTTACCTGATCCGCGGACGCATTCGTATCGACGGCGAGATCACCGGCCGCAAGATCGAACGCTTCAAGGCATTCGAGCGTTTCGGCCACTGGCTGCTGGCCGGGTCTTTCATCCTGCTGGCCATTACAGGGCTTGTATCGCTGTTCGGGCGCATGGTGCTTATCCCCGTGTTCGGGCACGAATCTTTCTCGATCCTCGCGATCGCGTCGAAATGGGTCCACAACAATGTCTCATGGGCGTTCATGATCGCGCTGGTGATGATCTTCTTCATGTGGGTGATCCACAATCTGCCCGACAAAACCGACATTATGTGGCTTGTCAGAGGCGGTGGAATTCTGGGCGGCGGGCATCCTCCGGCAAAGAAGTTCAATGCAGGGCAAAAGCTTATCTTCTGGTCTGTCATTGTTTTGGGCACGTCCATTTCGGTGTCCGGCGTGTCGCTGCTGTTTCCGTTCGAGTTGCACATGTTTGCACCGACCTTTGCAAAACTGAACGAATTGGGCATTCCTGACCTACTGGGGCTGGCCGCCTTTCCGGAGCAACTTGCACCGCACGAAGAGATGCAGATGTCGCAAATGTGGCACGCCATCGTCAGCTTTGGCCTGATGGCTGTGATCCTTGCGCATATCTACATCGGCTCGGTCGGTATGGAAGGCGCCTATGACGCGATGGGAACGGGTCATGTCGAAGAGCAATGGGCTCGCGAGCACCACAACCTGTGGGTCGAGGAGGTCGAGGCCAAAAAGGCAGCAGCGCCAAAAGGCGCCACGCCTGCGGAATAACCGCGATGCTCGGAAGGTGTCTTTTGATCGCCTTTGCTGCCTGTGCCCCGATGGCGCAGGCATACGAGTTCTTTACCCTCAAAGGACACGGCGGGCCGGTTATGGACATCGCCGTGTCGGCACGATCCGGTCAGGTGGCAACAGCCAGCTTCGACAATTCGGTCGGACTCTGGAAGACCCAGAAGCCGGAATGGCTTGAAGGACACCGCGCAGCAGTGAATGCCGTGGCGTTTGTGGACGAGGCGCGACTGGTGTCGGCGGGCGACAACTTTGCCCTCATCGACTGGGACCTAAGCACCCGGAAAGGCGCATTGCGCGGCACGCATCAAGCCAGGATCACGGCGCTTGCGGTCTCGCCTTCGGGTGGATTGGTGGCATCGGCCAGCTGGGATGGCAGCATCGGATTATGGGCCGACGACGGCAGCCCACCACGGTTTTTGTCAGGCCACAAAGCCGGCGTTAACACGGTTGCGTTCAATTCAGATGGCACACGGCGTGTAGACATCACCATCGGCGCACCCTGGCGGGACTTTTCGCTTGAGCGCAGGCCGATCCTCGCAATGGCCGATGTTGCGTTGCAACATCAGTTGGCTGTGGGCGAAGTGAAGGCTTCATCATGCTGATCGACACAGCCGCATGGCGGATCACACGTGACCTTCGGACCGCCGCACGAAGCCCGATCCGGGCTTTAGCAATTTCGCCCAAGGGCACGAACATCCATGCAAGGGGGCGGACAACGTGATGTATTCATGGCCCGTTGTCACAATGGCCGCCTATGGTCCAATGCCCACCGCGGAGCGGTCTTTTCTGGTCGATCCAACAACCGTGCCAAACGGCGAACGACAGTTCAAACGCAAATGCTCGATCTGTCACACGACACCCCCCGGATCCGCCCGAAGGGCCGGCCCGACACTCTATGAACTGTTCGGAAGACGCGCTGGAACAGTCGCCGGTTACAGCTGTTCCAGCATTTTGGAGGGATCAGAAATTATATGGGGCGCCAACACGAGAATTGCCCTGTTCGACGAAGTCCCGGACCACTACATACTGGGCACAAAGATACCAATGCAACGTATCGTAAAAGAAGACGATCGCAAGGATCTGATCACTTACTTACGACAGCCCATCACTGCCACAAAGGAGCAATAATATGAAAGCTATGCTTACGGCATTTGCCGCAATGATACTGATCGCAGTTGGATCGAACTTCGCCCTTCACGAATTCGGTTTTTCCAGTCAGGATACCTTTTCAGGACCGTCTGTCCGTTTGGATTAAGAACTGGTTGGATTATAGGTCGCCCAGTTTAATGGCAGCCTCCCAACAGCGCAGCGGACCAGTCGCAGGGACGGGTCCCCGCATGCGCGAACGGATGATCAATCAAACGCCCAAGCGTCAACATCTTTGACGCTTGGGGCGCGCACTATTGCATGCCGAGCGCTTCTTTGTACATTTCCAGCACTGCTTCTTCTTCGGCAATGTCATCGGGTTCACGCTTGCGAAGCGCAATGACCTTGCGAATGACCTTGGTGTCATAGCCTCTGCCCTTTGCCTCGGCCATCACCTCTTTTTCCTGTTCGGCAATGTCTTTCTTTTCCGATGCCAAACGCTCCAGCCGCTCGATGAACTGGCGCAGCTCGTCTGCTGTTACCCTGTAACTGCTGTCTGTAATATCATCGCTCATCTGTTGCGCCTCATGCTGGAAAATCTGTTCAGTCTTTGTGCTACAATCCGTTCGGGTTTGCCGCAAGGGGAGAAGCTTGCCTCATCGGGTAAAAGCCGTTAGCTGGCGTGCTAGAAACGTACGTCGCAACAAAGAGGCCGGCCCGTTGGAACCCTTGATTTACATTGGCGCGCTTTTGTCAGCCGCAGGACTTTGTGGCATTATCTGGTGTATTGTGATCGTGGCGCGCGCCCGCAAGGCAGGTCTTGACGATCAGGCGTTGCGGGACAAACTGCAAAAGGTCGTGGGCTATAACCTAGGGGCGTTTTTGACATCGGCGATCGGTTTGATGATAGTCGTTGTCGGCATCCTTCTGGGCTGATCCACGCGCTCTTGCAAGCACCACAAATAGCGCAAGTTGAAGGATCTGTTCATTTTTGCACAGACAGCGTGTGGCAAACGATACGTGTGTTCCATTGTTTTACGCCCGGTTGACGCTTAATTCAGGATCAAGCAACCAACGACCGGAGAGCACAAATGTCTATCAGACCCACTTTGGAAACCCGCCGCGCCATTCCGACAATGGAAGGTGCGGGTGTAAAATTGCACCGTGCATTCGGCTTTCAGGATCCAAGCGAGCTGGACCCCTTTCTGCTTTTCGACGATTTCCGAAACGAACGCCCCGAGGATTACAAAGCGGGGTTTCCGTGGCACCCGCATCGCGGGATCGAAACCATAACTTATGTCCTGAACGGGACAGTCGATCACGGCGACAGCCTTGGCAACGAAGGCACACTGGGGGCGGGCGACGTTCAGTGGATGACCGCAGGGTCAGGCATTTTGCATCAGGAAATGCCGCATGGAAACTCCAAGGGCCAGATGCACGGCTTTCAACTTTGGGGCAACCTGCCTGCTGCCCAAAAGATGGTGGCACCGCGGTATCAAGACGTGCAAGGTACGGAAATTCCGGAGATCATCGATGACGACGGCACGCGCGTAAAGGTTATCGTCGGCAGTTTCTGGGGCAAAACCGGCCCGGTAGACGGCATTGCCGCCGATCCGCAGTATCTGGATATCACGGTACCTGCTGGCGTGAAAAAGACATTCAGAATAGATACATACCGCCGGGCATTTGCCTATGTCTTTGAGGGCGCGGCGGCATTTGCAGATGCATCGGCCCCATCGGGCATTCTGCTTGAAAAGGAAGTCGCCGGCCAGGAGGTCAATATCAGGGATCTGTCAGGGGACCGTACACTTATCCGGTTTGGAACCGGCGACGAGGTCACGGTTCAGGCCGGTCCGCAGGGCGTGCGTTTCTTGCTGATTTCGGGGGCTCCGATCGAGGAGCCGGTCGCATGGCACGGCCCGATTGTGATGAACACCCAAGCCGAACTGAGGACAGCGATGAAAGAGTTGCGCAACGGCACGTTTATCAAACCTGTCCACTAGGGCCAGCGGGCGCGTTGTGAAACGGAGCGCTCCCGCCACAGGAGGCGCGTGGCCAACGGGCCACACCCATCAGGTGTTGGGCCCGGCGCAGTGTTCAGGCCCGAACACTTGCGCACATCACAGCCCCACTTGTGCAATGCGCGCCTGAACCGTTAGAGTGATTCCTGATCAAGGGGAGACGCTGGGATGCGACTGTTGGCTTTGTTGTGCGCGGTTACCGTGTCGGGATGCGCCGGTTTTCCCGAGGTTGAAGCCAGCACAAGCGAAGCCGCAAGATCCGCCCCCTATCCTGCCATTGCCGATATTGACAAACTTTTAGCAACCGGGCCTGAGGACATATCAAGCGCAGACGCGGCCTTGTCGGTGCAAGGGCGTGCCGACGCGCTGCGGCGCAAGGCGGCTGCTTTGACAGCCCCCTGACCCCTCGGTTGTGACCACAAACGCCGTCCCTGCTTTGGCACGGCATTTTGCGCCACCACCCCCCCGGGACACGCGCCCACGCGTTGCAACCTGTCGCAATTCCAGCTAGAGCGAGGACAGTTGCAAGTGGCCGGAGAGCTTTGACATGACACCCCCCCTTCGCCTCGGAATTGCCGGTCTCGGGACCGTTGGTGCCGGAGTAGTAAAAATCTTACAATCCGAGACGGATCTTTTGATGCTCCGCGCTGGTCGCTCTGTGACTTTATCGGCTGTTTCAGCACAAAGCCGCAGTAAAGACAGGGGCGTATCCCTCACAGGCTACGCTTGGGAGGATGACCCCGTAGCACTTGCGGCGCGCACAGACATCGACGTGTTTGTCGAACTCATCGGGGGAAGCGATGGTCCGGCAAAGGCCGCCATCGAAGTGGCGCTTGCGTCCGGTAAGGACGTGGTCACCGCCAACAAGGCCTTGCTGGCGGTGCATGGTCGGGAATTGGCAACACTTGCCGAAGCAAACGGTGCCACAATCCGGTTCGAGGCCGCTGTTGCTGGCGGAATTCCCGTGATGAAGGCCCTGACCGAAGGGCTGTCGGGCAACCGGATGACCCGCGTGATGGGCGTGATGAACGGCACCTGCAATTACATCCTGACACGGATGGAAAGTGCGGGCCTGCCTTATGAGGAGGTCTTTGAGGAGGCCAAGCAACTTGGATATCTCGAGGCGGACCCGACGCTTGATGTGGGGGGAATCGATGCCGGTCACAAGTTGGCACTTCTGGCTGCGGTGGCCTTCGGGACGCAGGTGAACTTTGGCGCAATGGAGCTGGAAGGGATCGAACGGATTTCGATCGAGGATATCCGGCATGCTGATGACATGGGATACCGGATCAAGCTTCTTGGTATCGCACAGATGACAGAGCGCGGTCTGGAACAACGAATGTCGCCGTGCCTTGTGTCGGCAAAGGCTCCGTTGGGCCAACTTGAAGGCGCCACGAACATGGTTGTGCTCGAGGGTAACTATGTCGGGCAGATCGTTTTGCGCGGTCCGGGTGCGGGTGAAGGCCCGACAGCCAGTGCGGTCATGGCCGATATCATGGACCTTGCTCGGGGGATCCGGGTGCCGACGTTTGGCCAACCCGTGGCCAGCCTATCGGAGTCAAAACCTACCCAAGCCGCCACGCCAGCCCCCTATTATCTGCGCTTGCTACTGGAGGATACGCCCGGTGCTTTGGCAAAGGTGGCCGCGACAATGGGGCAGGCAAACATCTCGATCGACCGGATGCGGCAATACAACCACGATGGAAAAGGCGCACCTGTCCTGATCGTAACCCACAAAACGTCCCGCAGCGCTCTTGATAAGGCTCTTGCCGACTTTCCAAATACCGGCGTCGTCTTGGGAAAACCCGTGGCCCTACGCATAGAAACCTAAACGCCCCCGCCCACGCGGTGGTACATTCTGCGGCGTGGGAATACCCGTTCAGGACCGGTCGCGCAGTCACTGTGCAAAATCGGGCTTTGCTAAGGCATAGTTCGGCGGGTGCAAAGCCCGCAGAACAGGTGGCGGCATCGACCTTAAACCGCTTTTGCGTGACACTCACTCCGCGACGAATATCGCGGTTGTGACCGGTCGGATGGCTGTTAAAAATATCGGCTTTCCGAATATTTCGCAGTCCGTTCAACAGGCTATCCGGCTTTGGAGCCTTGCTCCAGAACCCAACGATCCTGCGCAAAGTTAACGGGTTGATGACACCAAAGATCACGCCAGACCGCACGGTCACCGCCAAAAGCGCACTTTTGACAATGTGGCACCAATGTTTTGACGAAGCCCGGCTCTGGTAGGGTGATACACCCCATCGGCAATTGCGATGTGAAACAACCCTTCAAGGATATCCACCAGAACGGCGTACCCCTCGTCGAACATGCCGCTGATCCGGAGGGCGCATTCCTCGAAGCCGGCAACGTCCTGACGCGCAAGGTTGAAGACATGCGCGGCATTCGGCTCTTCGGTTTTTGAAATCGTAAAGACCTCCCGAAACGCGACGACCTCCTCGCGGGTGACCGTGCCATCGGCCTTTGCCATCTTTCCGCCAAGCGCGATTACCGCAATCGCAAAACCGGCACTGCGTTGCTGCGGCGTGCGCAGCGTGTCAAAGGCAGCCGAAAGGCCCTCCCCCTAGGTCAGGGTGCCAAGGGCATCAGCGATACGGGTCCAGATCGTCACGCCGTGCACCAAAATGACTGGAAAAAAGGCATAACATCCTTTTTCACCACGCCACACGCCCGAAGCGACGTAACGCGCCTGCGGGCCTGTGACCTAACCAAGAGTGCACCGGCCCGAAGGCGTATCGAACACCGCCCGCAAACCCGGCGCACCGGTTTCATAGACAACACAGTCATCCCCGAGATCGATCAATGCCTGCAACCCCTGCGCCTGCGGATGCGAAACATGCAGCGCCCGCAGCCTAACGCCCTGATCGATCAGGGTCGGCGCCGGATGACGCCCGCCCCATTCGATGAGCGCGGGGTGAATATTGTCAAACGGCAAGACACCGCTGTCCGGAACGGCCATCGTCCACCTCAGGTCTGCACGCGCCAGCAGCACCGTTCGGCCGATCTGTTCCCCCAGACGCGCAACGTCACTTGAGATATCTTCCGTGTTCACAATCCAGTTGCCGATGCGCGGTGTCCCGGTAAAACGGTCAAGGTCGAACCAGCGTGCACGCCCGGGGGGCGGGGCGGCAGGATCGACGGCAATCACCTCAAGATAGACATCGGGGCCCAATGACAAAAGCATATTGTGGGTGCCGAAAAGAGCGTGCTGCCCACCGGGCTGCAACGGGACACCCAAGGCTTGCTCCACCCAGGAAACACCGGCCTCAAGCGTGGATGCGACGATCGCGATATGATCAAGCTTCATGCCCGTGCTCCTTGAAAGGACCTACGGCAAGCCGGTCTGGCGGGCTATTGCAAGGGATCAGCGAATTCATTGTGCGGCACGGGCGGTACGGATCAGCTTTAGAATATCCTCTGCAGCGGCGGGAATATTGGTGCCGGGACCAAAAATCGCTTTTACGCCTGCGTCGTACAAAAACTTGTAGTCCTGCTGCGGAATGACACCACCACAAATCACCAGAATCTCGCCGGCGCCTTGCGCCTTGAGGGCTGCGACCAACTTGGGGGCAAGGGTTTTGTGACCGGCAGCCTGTGACGATATCCCGATGACGTGAACATCATTGTCGATCGCATCCTGTGCGGCCTCTTCGGGGGTCTG